>JBMOLJ010000055.1:0-11860 GCA_049324235.1 Bacillota bacterium | reverse complement strand
GTGTTCTTCCAGCCTTTGGGCAGCCTGCACCTCCTGAAGGCCCTCCCTGGAGCTTTTGAGTTCCTCCAGTGCCTGTGGAACATCCATGGCATGCCACGCAAGTTTTGCCATTATTCATATCTCCTTAATATTTGAGCAGGAACGCCTGCTTTTTTCCTCAAAATCATCCGTACGCAGAACGTCTGGCCTTCGCGGTACATATTGCCATTAGCCTAAATAATAATGCTTCCTTTACTTTGGCGTTATCCGTTTGTTATACTCATGCCAGACAGAACGCAAGGAGGGAGAGCGATGACAAAGAAAGCAGCGTTATTACTGGTGACAGCGCTTCTCATCCTGCTTGCGCCGCTCATGGTATCGTTCGGACAAATGCTTTTTACCGATGCAAAAATTGTGCCCGTTTACTTTTCGCATTATTATCTTGCCCGGGTGAACAAAGGCGACGACGAGCGCCTGCTCCTTATCGATTATTTATCCGACCAGGGCTACAAGCTCGTTGAAAACACCGGGGAGCGCATGGTTTTCATGAAGGGCGGCGAGAAAAAGGAGGTAAAGGCCACGGATATCAAAATCGTCTTCCGTGACGGAAAGCTTGCTTCGGATTTCCGCCTGCCCAAATAACGTCATTTTCGCCAAGCCCAGGGTTATTTCACGATGTCCTGCAATTCCTTCATCAGCACCTGCATTTCTTCCTTTGTCCCGACCGTAACGCGCAGATAGTTCTCTATGCGCGGGTTCTGAAAGCGGCGCACGATCACGCCCCGCGCCCGTAACTGCTCCATAAGCGCTGCGGCGGGCACAGCCTTATGTTTCATAAACAGGAAATTCGCGTTTGAATCCGGCATTTCAAAACCCATTGCCCGAAGCGCCGCCATGCTTTCCTGCCGCGTTTGGCAAACAGCTTCTATCGACTGCGTGCAATACGCTTCGTCGCGCATGGCTGCCGTTGCCCCTGCCTGCGCCAGACGGTCGACGGGGTAGGAATTGAACGAGTTCTTTACATTATTCAGGGTCTGTATCAAATCCTCGTGTCCCAGCGCGTACCCCACGCGCAGCCCGGCCAGCGCATGCGATTTTGAAAACGTTTTTACCACCAGCAGGTTGGGGTACTCCTGTACCAGGCACACAGCCGATTCCTTCCCGAACTCGATATACGCTTCATCCACCAGTACTACGCAATCCGGCCGGGCATCGAGAATTCTCCTTACCTGTACCAGAGGCAGCTCGATCGATGTCGGCGCATTCGGGTTTGCGAAGATTACGCCGCCCGACGGCTGAGCCATCGCTTCAACATCCAGCGTAAAGTCGTCGTTCAGCGGCACCTCGCGGAAGGGAATGGAGAAAAGCTTTGCGTATACGGGATAAAAGCTGTAGGTGATATCGGGAAAAACGATGGGCGCATCCGGGTCGAAAAACGCGAGGAAGGAAAAACCCAGCACCTCGTCCGACCCGTTGCCGGTAAACACGTTTTTTGAGGCAAGCCCGAACCCGTGCCTTTTAGCGATGCTCTCCCTTAATGCGACGGATTCGGGGTCAGGGTAGCGCCTTAAGTCCCCGGCGGCGTCCGCGATTGCCTCCAGCACCGACGGCGCAGGCGGATACGGGTTCTCGTTTGTGTTGAGCTTGATCAGGCGCGAAAGTCTCGGCTGCTCGCCCGGAACATAGGGGGTCAGCGTTTTGGCGAGCCTGCTGGCAAACGGGCTTTGCATTGGTTATTCCTCCCAGCGGCAAAATACCAACAGTATTTTACCACAACACGGCATATCTTGCACCCCGACACTTTTGGTTTGCCGCAATCATGCATTCCGCTGCATTTCTTGACAGGCAATCCATCGCACCTATATAATTAAAAATGTGATTTTTTACCTCAATATGCGTAAGAATTGGTTCTATTCATATAGAACGGTCCAGTTTATCAACAAAAACAGGAGGAGGGTCAACATTATGGCTCAAAAACTTACCATTGATGGTAATACGGCCGCCGCGCACGTAGCGTACGCATTCAGCGACGTAGCCGCCATCTATCCGATCACGCCGTCCTCACCCATGGCCGAAGTTTGCGACGAGTGGGCCGCAAACGGGCGAAAGAACATTTTCGGCCAGACCATGCGTATTGCGGAAATGCAGTCCGAAGCCGGGGCAGCCGGCGCCGTGCACGGTTCACTGGTAGCGGGCGCTTTCACCACAACCTTTACGGCTTCGCAGGGTCTGCTGCTCATGATTCCCAATATGTATAAAATAGCCGGTGAGCTTTTGCCCTGCGTATTCCAGGTTACCGCACGCGCCGTTGCAGGGCACGCCCTGTCTATTTTCGGCGACCATCAGGACGTTATGGCTACCCGCCAGACAGGCTTCGCGCTGCTGGCCTCGAATTCCGTGCAGGAAGCAATGGACCTATCACTGGTGGCACACCTGAGCACCATCAAAGCGCGCGTTCCCTTCGTGCATTTCTTTGACGGCTTCCGCACGTCGCACGAGGTTTCCAAGATCGAAATGATTGATTACGCGGATATGGCGAAGCTTGTGGACTGGGACAGCGTAGCGGCCTTCAGGCAGCGCGCCATGAACCCCGAGCATCCGCATATGCGCGGCACCGCCCAAAACCCGGACATTTATTTCCAGAACAGGGAGGCCGCAAACGCCTATTATCTTCAGGTGCCCGGCATTGTCGAGGATGTGATGGAGCAGGTTTCCGCGCTCACAGGCAGGGCCTACCATCTGTTCGATTACGTCGGCGCGCCCGACGCCGAGAATATCGTCATCGCGATGGGTTCGGCTGCCGACGCCACCGAGGAAACCGTGGATTATTTGAATGCACGGGGCGGCAAAGTCGGTATTCTGAAAGTCCGCCTGTACCGTCCCTTCTCCGTTAAGCATTTTATTGCGGCGCTACCCAAAAGTGTCAAGCGCATCGCGGTGCTTGACCGCACCAAGGAATCGGGTTCCCTGGGTGAGCCGCTGTATGAAGACGTCATCACGGCGCTCAAGGAAGCCGGGCTTAATATCGGGGTCTACGGCGGACGCTACGGCCTCGGGTCCAAAGAGTTCACACCGTCGATGGTTAAAGCCGTTTTCGACAACCTTGCAAGCGTCGAGCCCAAAAACCACTTTACCATTGGCATCGTGGACGACGTAACCGGAACCTCACTTCCGGTCACCGAGAAGATCGACGCTTCCCCCGCAGGCACGCACCGCTGCAAGTTCTACGGCCTGGGCTCGGACGGCACGGTCGGAGCCAACAAGAACTCCATCAAGATCATCGGCGACCATACCGACATGTACGCGCAGGGCTATTTCGTATACGACTCCAAAAAGTCGGGCGGCGTGACCGTATCGCACCTGCGGTTCGGCAAGCAACCCATCAAATCCCCGTATACGCTGGATACGGCCGACTTCGTGGCCTGCCACAATGCGTCCTACGTTACGCGCTACGATATGCTCGACGGCCTGCGCGAAGGCGGGAGCTTTTTGTTGAACTCCCCCTGGAGCGCCGAGGACATGGAAAACGAACTGCCCGCTTCCATGAAACAGGCTATCGCGCAGAAAAAGATCAGATTCTATAACATCGACGCGATTAAAATCGCCGAAAATATCGGCCTGGGCGGCAGGATCAACATGATCATGCAGGCGGCGTTCTTTAAGATCGCGGACATCATCCCCGTGGACGAAGCGGTGGGTTACATGAAGGATGCCGTCGTCAAGACATACGGCAAGAAGGGCGAGAAAATCGTGGCCATGAACCACGCGGCAATCGACCAGGGCCTTTCGGCAATCGAGGAGATAAACTACCCCGCCAGCTGGGCAACCGCCACCACCGGCGCAGAGCTGCCGGATACGTCACAGGACGAGTATTTCCAGTCCTTTATCAAGCCCATCACCGCGCAGGCAGGGGATAAGCTCCCTGTGTCCAGCTTTACTCCTGATGGTGTTGTACCGGTCGGCACCACGAAGTACGAGAAACGCGGCATCGCGGTCAACGTTCCCGAATGGGTCCCCGAAAACTGCATCCAGTGCAACCAATGCGCGCTGGTTTGCCCGCACGCGGTCATTCGCCCCGTGCTTTGCGACGAAGCCGCGCTTCATGACGCGCCGGAAAGCTTCACGGTCAGGGATGCGGCAGGCAAAGACCTGAAAGGGCTGAAATTCCGCATGCAGATCAGCCCCTACGACTGCACAGGCTGCGGCGTCTGCGCGGACGTTTGCCCCGCCAAGCAGAAGGCGCTGGTAATGGAACCCATCAGCGAGCTGGGGCCGGCCGAAGAAGCGAACTACGCCTTCTCCCAGACCCTGCCCAAGACGGACAAATACGCCGACCCGTCCAGCATCAAGGGCAGCCAGTTCTATCAGCCCCTGTTCGAGTTCTCGGGCGCATGCGCAGGCTGCGGAGAGACGCCGTATATCAAGCTGGTCACGCAGCTCTTCGGTGACCGCATGCTGATCGGAAACGCCACGGGCTGTTCCTCCATCTACGGCGGAAGCGCGCCCACCTGTCCCTATACCGTCAACGATAAGGGCCATGGCCCTGCCTGGGGCAACTCGCTTTTTGAGGACAACGCAGAATACGGGTTCGGCATGAACCTGGCCATATCGCAGCGCCGCGCGCGCCTCAGCGACATCGTACAGAAGGCGGTAGAAACCAACGCAGGCGGCGATGCGCTCACAACCGCGCTTTCGGAGTGGCTTGAAGCAAAGGACGACGCAAAAGGCTCCAAAGCCGCGGCAGATAAGATCACAGAACTGCTCCCCGATGCATCCCCCAACGCGCTCATCAGCGACATCAAAGCCAATACCGACCTACTTGTCAAAAAATCGGTCTGGGTATTCGGCGGAGACGGCTGGGCGTATGATATCGGGTACGGCGGACTGGATCACGTACTCGCCATGGGCGAGGACGTGAACATACTCGTACTGGACACCGAGGTTTACTCCAACACGGGCGGCCAAAGCTCGAAAGCGACGCCCACCGGCGCGGTCGCCAAGTTTGCCGCAGCCGGAAAACGCACGCGCAAAAAGGACCTGGGGCTCATCGCCATGTCCTACGGCTACATCTACGTGGCCTCGGTCAACATGGGCGCCAGCCCCGCACAGCTGCTCAAGGCGCTGAACGAAGCCGAAAGCTATCCGGGACCGTCCATCATCATTGCATACGCTCCCTGCATCAACCAGGGCATCAACATGGGCAAATCGCAGGCCGAGGCGAAGGCGGCCGTGGAATCCGGCTATTGGACGCTGTACCGCTATGACCCGAGGCTTGCCATGGAAGGCAAGAATCCGTTCCAGCTCGACTCCAAGCCGCCGACCAGGGATTACAAGGAATTCCTTGACGGCGAGATCCGCTACACCACGCTCAAGCAGCAGTTCCCCGAAATAGCGGATGTGCTGTTCGAGAAAGCGGCTAACGAAGCAAGGGCGCGCTACGCATACTACGAGAAGCTTTCAAAACTGTAAGTATACAAAACCAAAAGACCCGGCCATGCCGGGTCTTTTGGTTAACCGGAAAACCCTTATCAAGCATCCGTTTGCTTTACGTTTTTGCGGGCGTTTTTGCTGTGGTACCGGTTGGGGCGGGAGTAACCGCCGGAGTCTGGGTCTCCACAGGCATTTCAAACTCTTCGAGCTTGTTGAGCTTCGTTACCGTAACGATGATGCTTACGTTCTGAACGGATACGTTCAAATCATCGGTGGATCGAGCGGAAAACGAGTCTGCCACCAGCTTCTTCCAGGCTTCTCCCGTGTTGAACTGCATCTTGCATATTTCGCTTTTCTCACTGATCCAGATCGCTACCGGCACGCTTTTATCCGAGGCTTTTTCCTTCTTTGGGGCCGCCTGCATACCGGGGACAACGTAGCACAGCTGTGCTCCGAACAGTCTATTGACCAGCTCCGCCTTTACGGACGCTTCCATCTTCGCCGTACGCACGCCGTCAACCTCCTCTATTCCCGCCTGTTTCGCATTCTTAACGGAAGATGCGAACGCTTCCCAATCCGTTTTCGTTATTTTAACCGCCGGAGTCTTATCCACGCTTTGAACGGTCCTGACCCATTTCCCGGATTCGTTGCTGTACGTGATCCATCGTTTTATTGTCTGTTCCATATACCACTCCGCCGTAAAATTCATATCCTGCGTATCAAAGCTGGAATTGCTGGATACCTTTACGCTCATTTTTACGAGCGGGCTTAAAACCGATTTAATCGTTCCCTCCAGCTTCAAAGGAACCACAACCGCATTCCGGCCCCGGGTAAAAGTCTCATCCAGCGCAATCGTGATGTCCAGCTGGCAATTATTTGGAGCGGAATAGGAATTGAACACCGCCAGCATAGCGTTTTCTTCCGCATTCGCGCCGGTAATGGCAGGAGTTTCCTTTGAACCTGCATCGCTGCTTGCCGTGGCCTGTACGCCGGCATTCCCGCCGGATGCCGTTACCGCCGCCGACGGTATAACCATGTCGTTTATGGTCTTGCCCTCAGGCTGGACGCCCCCCATGCACCCGGTCAGCAGCAAAGAAAGCAAAAAGCAGCAGGCCGGAATTGCCATGCTCTTTTTCATTCGCCCTACATCCCCCTTGTCCACCTGCGTTTTGCGCCTTCATTTCACAATATGTTAATTGCCCGCGTTTATGCATCGAACGGGCCAATTCTACATAAAAAGGCCGCATTTGCATGCGGCCTTTTCTATAAAAATATTTACTTATGGGCCATCACCGGCTTATGACTGGGCTTTTGTCCCCTTAGTCGCCTTCAGGCCCACTGGAACGTGGAAGTCCTGCACGGTGTTGAAATCGGTAATCGTGAGCTTTAATGCGATCCTGCTGACGTTCATATTGGCGCCGGTATCCTCGGTCTGGCTTTGTATGATGGGCATAAGTATCTCCATGAGACTATTGAGCTGGTCTCCAAGGTCAAGCTCGACTTTCACGGGATCATGGGTTGCCGCGTCCATCCAGATATCCAGTTGGACATCGCCGAGCATCCTTACCATAAGCCTGACCGACGCAAGCTGCTCCGCCGTCATGCTCTCCTTAGATGAAGCCAAAGCCTCGTTTGTAATCCTGGAAACATCCACCTGCGCCTGCATATGAATGGTTTCCTTCCCGTTGACCGCTTCCGCACCGATGATTCTGGGATTGGTCAGATAATCAAACACTTTGTTGGCTTGGTCTTCTAATTCTTTTATTGACCCTAATGTTTGCCCGTTTTGTATTGCAAAGTATTCCATCATTTCTTTGTTTGCCGCAGAAGACGTAGCCGTATCATAATAAGCTTTAAGCTGTCCGTTTTCTTCGATTACATACATTTGCATATCAAGGGATTGCTTTTGTCCATTCGTATCCGACGTCATTTTTATGTTTGCTTTTTCTTTGTGAATAGGTTCATTAATAGCATGATCCAACACATTCAAATCCACAAAAACACGCTGTGTTTTGTTGGATTCAACGGTTGCTGACGCATCCAAAACAAAACTGATTTCCGTAACTCCACTGTTTGCAGCTTTATACTTCTGCACAAATTCTTTGTACAGAACGTTCGGGTCAAGCTTCGTAACGTCAGCTTTACCGCCATTGTTGCAAGCCGTCAGCGAGAACGTCAGCAGCATGCAAACGAGCAATATTGCCCAAACCTGTTTTTTCCTCACCTTAACATCCTCCCTCTTCAAATCCTGTCCGCCTCAGCGGATTCCGATTCTTGTATGAGGCACCTTCCCCGATACCAGATCGTCGATGGCATAACGCGCATTCCCTATGATGACCGTCGTACCGTTTTTTGCCGCCGGAGTGATATATTCAAGCTTGGCGCGCGCACCGCCCGCGCCTTTGCGGCTCGAGCCGTTGCAGCATGCCTGCAGCTTTTTTATCTCGCTTTCCAGTTCATCCGGGTCGCTCCCCGTCACCTCACGCACCAGCGTTTTGGGGTCGGAGGGGTCACTGTATATACCGTCCACACTGGTCAGGATCAGCAGCAGGCGCGCGTTCACCAGTTCTGCGATGACGGCCGCTGTCTCGTCGTTATCGATGCACTCGACCACCTCGTCGCCGCCGTTAGAACGCAGCGTGTCCAGTTCGAGCTTGCGGTTCTCCTCGCTGCTCACCGGATCGTTGTAGTTGACGATGGGGATAGCCCGCTGCTTGGTCGCACGCAGCAGGATGTTGCGGATATGTTCGCGCTTGTCAGGGCTGTTGAAATGCTGATGCTCGACCAGCACCTGCCGCACCGAGTATTCATGCGGGATAAAGCGGCGGTACGTTTCCATCAGGATAGATTGGCCCTGCGCGGCGTAGTCCGCCTTTATCATCTCGATGTCGCCTGTGAGTTCCATTCCGCCGTTGCGCTTCATAAAATCCAGGCGCCCGATCTCCGTCGCGCCTGAACTTACCCAGATCATGCCCGGTTTGAGCTGCGCGCTCAAACGCCTGAAAATATTATAGTCGATATCGTTGTCCTGCTTGCATATCAGCGCCATAGACCCGATTTTGCCGACCAGTTCGACTTCAAATTCCTCCAAAAGCTGTCTCCCTCCTATTGCAAACGAAAAAAACATAAATACATTTATAGCTTATTGTAACACAGTAATTGAACTCTCCGCAAATCGTATGCGTTCTACACGTCCTGCAAAAAAGCCGCCTGCTATTGCAGGCGGCTTTTGAAGATGCGTACGTCTTAGAACAGCTTCATCGTGGTTTCCACAACGTTTTCGACCGTGAAGCCGAACTCCTTGAAGAGGACAGCAGCCGGGGCCGAGGCTCCGAAGTGGTCGATGCTCACGATTGCGCCGTCCAGGCCGACATACTTATGCCAGCCGAAGGAGGAGCCGGCCTCAACGGCAACACGCTTCCGCACGGCTGCGGGCAGGACCTTTTCCTTGTACTCGGCGCTCTGCTGGTCAAACAGTTCCATGCTC
The DNA here is from genome assembly GCA_049324235.1 of Bacillota bacterium. GTDB lineage: Bacteria > Bacillota > Clostridia > Christensenellales > UBA1431 > UBA1431. The sequence goes on along the minus strand of JBMOLJ010000055.1, from coordinate 2,964 downwards.
GGCATGGAAACCACGCGCACGTCGATTCCCTTTTCCTTCAGCACGGCCTTCGCACCGTATGCCTGCTCCACTTCCGAACCGGAGGCGATTAGGATGGCATCGGGAACCTGCTTATCGGAATCCGCCAGGATGTAGCCGCCCTTCATGGCCTCAGCGCCGGTCTCTGCATACAGCGGCAGGTTCTGGCGGGTAAGCACGAGGCATACCGGCCCTTTTGCTGCGGTAAGCGCGTACTGGTAAGCGGCGGCGGTTTCCTTGGGGTCCGCCGGGCGGAACACGACCGAATTGGGGATGGAGCGCATCGAAGCAAGCTGCTCGATAGGCTCGTGCGTGGGGCCGTCCTCGCCGACGCCGATGCTGTCGTGCGTCATGATATTAATGACCGGCAGACCCATCAGCGCCGAAAGCCTGTAGGCAGGCTTGACATAGTCGCTGAACACGAAGAACGTCGCCACATACGGGCGCAGGCCGCCGTGCAGGTATATGCCGTTTGCAATACACGCCATCGCAAACTCGCGTACGCCGAAGTGGATGTTTCCGCCGGTGTAATCATCGGCCGAGAAGTCGCCGGCGCCCTTGATCGCGGTCTTGTTGGAGGGCGCAAGGTCGGCCGAGCCGCCGAAGAAGTTGGGGATCTTTTCCGCCAGACGGTTCAATACGATGCCCGAGGAGTTGCGTGTGGCGTCCTTCTTATCTTCAAACGTATAGTACGCGTCGTCAAATATGGATGCGTCCACGTCCCTGGAGAACCAGGCATTCCATTTCGCGGCCATATCGGGATACTCTTTGCAGTAGGCGGCGAACAGTTCGTTCCAGTCGTCCTCAAATTTGGAGAACCTGGTCTGGAGCTGTGCCATATGGTCGTACACTTCCTGCGGTACGTAGAATTCCTTGTCAGCCGGCCAGCCAAAGAATTCCTTGGTTGCGGCGAGGTTCTCGGGTCCTAATGGCTCGCCGTGCGCGGAGGCCTTGCCCTGTTTCGCGGCGCAGCCGTAGCCGATCTCGGTCTTGATGACGATGAGCGAGGGCTTGTCCAGGGTGGCTTTCGCCTCGGCAACGGCAGCGGCAATCGCGTCGACATTGTAGCCGTCTTCCACATTGAGCACCTGCCAGCCGTACGCTTCAAAGCGCTTACCCACATCCTCGGTAAAGGTGATGTCGGTGCTGCCTTCGATGGTGATGTCGTTCTTGTCGTACAGCACGATAAGTTTGCCGAGCTTAAGGTTTCCGGCTATGGAGCAGGCTTCGGAAGCGGCGCCTTCCATCATGCAGCCGTCGCCTGCCAGCGCGTAGGTATAATGGTCGACAACCGGATAGCCAGGCTTATTGAAGACCGCGCCAAGGCGCGCTTCAGCCATTGCCATACCCACTGCCATGGCGATTCCCTGACCCAGCGGTCCTGTGGTCGTCTCAACGCCCACCGTGTGACCGAACTCGGGGTGTCCGGGGGTCTTCGATCCCCACTGCCTGAACTGTTTGATATCCTCGATGGTCACACCGTATCCGAACAGGTGCAGCAGCGAATACATCAGCATCGAGCCGTGGCCTGCCGACAGTACAAAACGGTCGCGGTTGGCCCAGTCGGGGTTCTTCGGATTGTGCTTATGTTCGCGAGACCACAGCGCATACGCCATAGCGGCGGCACCCAGCGGCAGCCCGGGATGCCCCGATTTAGCTTTTTGAATTGCTTCAGCTGAAAGAATGCGGATGGAGTTGACGGTTAGTTGATCAGCTTTGCTCATGACAGTTCCTCCTTCATACTTATGAAAAGTAACATCGTTAGTTCTTTATGCATATCGGGGCATGCCCCGAAGCAATCGGTATATGGGCGCAAGCGCCTTAAAATCCGCCTCGACCACACGGCCAAGCCTGGATGAAAAAGCCGTGGCGTCGAGCGGCTGGTCATGCACCGCGGCCACGCACTTGCGGTTGCACCAGTCAAGAATCACAGAATCGCCGGTGGGCACAAGCGGGCGTTTGTAGGCTTCCCCTTCCAGCACGAACCGCTCTGTGAAAGACGGCTGCATAACCATCGCTGAAAATTCGCCGGGTCTTGCCAGAATATTCCTTCGGATTTCGTCCATACGCGCGCGGTATGGGGCATACATCCCCATACCCCAGGATACGCCAAACGCGGATATATCAAAATAAAAGCCCAGGCATTCCGCATTCCCCTCATACGGGCGGCGGTACCCCAGCCACAGGTTGTCCCTGTACGGCGCTTTATCCTTGGTAAACCGCGTATCCCTGCGCAGCCGCGCAAGCGCCTTGCCCTGCACGGGCCGCGTTTCAAACTCAGGGTCAATGGAGTGCATCAGAGACCCGAGATCGCGTGCAAGCGCTATAAGCGGCTCCAGCACGAACTCCTGAAAAACAGCCCTGTGCGCGTTAAAAAAGGCCTTATTGTTATTCACGGCAAGCTGTAAAAAGAATTCGGCCGTTTGGGGTGAAAAGCCCTTGAATGCCTGTTCCAACGCGCATCTTCCTAAACTCTATTCTCGGGAACATTATACGTGTTTATCGGACTCGTTTCAAGCTAAAATAGTCCAAGCCCCCCGCAGCCTCCTGCAAGCCCGCGTGCTATTACGCTATAAAAAGAACTGCCTGCGCGCTCCTGCAGGCAGTTCTTTTCAAATTCCTATTCAACGGGGTTTTCAATATCGTCTATCTTTTTCCCTTTATCCGGCTCAGGTTGCGCCCCGGAAGCCTCGGGCGCGTTATCCGCTTCCACTTTCAGTTCCGGTACGGTTTCCGTATCAACAATATCAGGCGGGATAAACGATACTTCCTCGTTCTCAACGGGTTCTTCGGTGGCGCTCTCCCGCACCTCTTCCCCATGGATTACCGGCGGATTCGCGGCTGCAAGTCTTTGTGCCTTCCTCTCCTGCAACGACAGAACAATGAGGACGACAGCCGCAATAATGATCAGCGCCACAATAACGATAATGATTATCAGGAAGGTGC
>JBMOLJ010000054.1:0-12102 GCA_049324235.1 Bacillota bacterium | reverse complement strand
TGATATCGATACGGCGGTTCGGGATGTCAATGCATCGCAACATCCGGCCCGGGGTCCACGAACCTTGTAACCGGAATCGCCACGGCTTATATGGACTCGGTACCCATGGTAATCATCACGGGCAACGTCCCCTGTTCGCTTCTGGGCACCGACGGCTTTCAGGAAGTAGATACCACCGGCATTACTATGCCGATCACAAAGCATAACATCCTTGTAAAGGACGTAAACAAGCTGAAAGAATCGCTGGACATGGCGTTTGCGCTGGCAAAAGAGGGCCGGCCCGGCCCGGTGCTCGTCGATGTCCCCAAGGACGTTCAAACGGCCACGGCCGAGTATGTCCCGGCTCCGAAAAAGAGTCTTTTGAGCGAATCCGAGAAGGCGCTCCAGCACCGTCAGAAGCTGCAAAAGTTTGAGCAGGACAACGAGCTGCTCATCAAACAGGCCGCCACCATGATCGATGATTCCAAAAAGCCGATGATCCTCATCGGCGGCGGCATCATCCGTTCCGGCGCCACAAAACAGCTTGTCCGCCTGGCAGAACTCCTGCAGGCTCCGGTATCCAGTTCCCTGATGGGACTGGGCGGGTTTCCCGCGTCCCATCCGCTCTACATCGGAAACGTGGGCATGCACGGCAACGTCGTCGCCAATACGGCGAGCGCATCCTGCGATCTGTTCATCGCAATCGGCACGCGGTTCAACGACCGTATCTTCGGGAGTCTTTCGCACTTCCTGCCCGAAGCGAAGGTCCTGCACATCGATATCGACCGCGCCGAGATCAGTAAAAACGTGCTTGCGCATAAAAAGCTGGTCGGTGATGCGGGCATCGTGATGGAGGCGCTCACGCACAAGGTCCAGAATATCGACCGCTCCGCATGGTTCAGCCAGATAATCTCACTCAAGGAAGCGAACGTGCTGGCGTACACACCTTCAGAAAAACTGGAGCCGCCCGCCATGATGCGCACACTGCGCGAGAAAATAGGCGAGGACGCGACCGTCGTCACCGATGTCGGCCAGCACCAGATGTGGGTCGCGCTGCATCTGCCTTTTGACAAGCCGCGTAAGCTGGTCACCAGCGGCGGCATGGGCACCATGGGCTTCGGCCTCGGGGCGGCCATGGGGGCGCAGCTGGGCCAGCCCGATACCACCACCGTGCTGGTCACCGGAGACGGGAGCTTCAGGATGAACTGCAACGAGCTGGCCACCGTCTCGCATTTCAAAATCCCAATCATCATCGTTCTGATGAACAACGGGACGCTGGGCATGGTGCGGCAATGGCAGACACTGTTCTATGAAAAGCGCTATTACCAGACCACGCTGGACAGAGGCCCCGATTTTGTCAAACTAGCCGAAGCCTATGGTATCGACGCACACCGTATTAAAACGCACGCCGATTTTGAAAAGCGTTTGGAAGAGGCGGTAAAGGCAAAACGCCCCGTGCTCCTGGACTGCTGTATCGACATAGACGAAAAAGTGCGCCCCATGGTCGCGCCGGGTAAACCTATAACGGATTTCGTGTTAAAGTAAGAACGCGTCACGCGCATAAAAGGAGGTACCATATGGAAAAGCATACATTATCGGTGCTGGTAGATAACCAGGCAGGCGTGCTTGTCCGCGTAGCCAGCCTGTTCAGTCGCCGCGGGTTCAACATCGAGAGCCTGGCCGTGGGCGCCACGCACGACGAGCACATTTCGCGCATGACCATCATCACATTCTGCGACCAGAGGGAGCTTGACCAGGTCGTTTCGCAGCTTGAAAAACTGGTCTGTGTCCGTGCAGTACAGGTACTGCCGCGTGATAAGTCCATCTCACGTGAATTGCTTCTTATAAAGGTCAACGTCAACAGTTCGCGCCGTACGGAAGTCATGCTCATCGCGACGGCCTTCCGCGCCCGCATACTGGACGTCGCGCGGGACAGCATGACGCTTGAGCTTACCGGAGAATCGACAAAAATATCCGCACTCATTGCACTTATGGCCGATTTCGGTGTGCTGGAGACCATGCGCACCGGCATCGTCGCTCTTGAACGCGATGCACGAACCATCTATCAAACATTACAGGAGGATTGAACCAATGGCAAAAATGTACTACGAAAAGGACTGTTCCCTGGATTACCTGAAAAATAAGACCGTAGCGGTCATCGGCTACGGCAGCCAGGGCCACGCCCATGCGCTGAACCTGAAAGACAGCGGTGTCGACGTCGTCGTCGGCCTGTATACGGGCAGCCCGTCCTGGATCAGGGCGGAGGCAGCCGGCCTCAAAGTTGCGACCGCCGCAGATGCGGTCAAACAGGCCGATGTCACCATGATACTGGTAAACGACGAGAAACAGGCACGTCTCTATAAAGAAAGCGTCGCTCCGAACCTCAAATCCGGCAGCGCACTGTGTTTTGCCCACGGTTTCAACATCCATTTCGGGCAGATCGTACCGCCCCCGGACATTGACGTGTTCATGGTCGCGCCCAAAGGCCCGGGGCATACGGTGCGCAGCCAGTACGTGGAAGGCTTCGGGGTTCCATGTCTTGTAGCCGTTCAACAGAACGCAAGCGGGAAAGCACTCGAGATCGCGCTGGCCTACGCCCTCGGCATCGGCGCCGCGCGCGCAGGCATTCTGGAAACCACATTCCAGGAGGAAACGGAAACCGACTTGTTCGGCGAGCAGAGCGTGCTATGCGGCGGCGTCTGCGCTTTGATGAAGGCCGGATTCGACATCCTGGTCGAAGCGGGATACCAGCCCGAGAGCGCCTATTTCGAGTGCGTGCACGAAATGAAGCTCATCATAGACCTGGTCTATAAGGGCGGCCTTTCCTTCATGCGCTATTCCATCAGCGATACGGCCGAATTCGGCGACTATACCGTCGGCGGGCGCATCATTACCGAAGACACAAAAAACGAGATGCGCAAGGTCCTCAAAGAGATCCAGAACGGCGAGTTTGCAACCCGCTGGATCCTGGAGAACCAGGCAAACCGCCCGAATCTGAACGCGCGGCGGCGTCAGGAAAAGGACAGCCTGGTCGAAAAAGTGGGGGCTGAACTGCGCTCTATGATGAACCGCCCGGAAGACAGGAAAGGATGATGAGCATGCAGACCATGACAAAAACAATGCGCAGCAGCGCGGTAAAATCCGGCGTGGAGCGCGCGCCGCACCGGTCGCTGTTCTATTCGCTTGGTCTCACGCAGGAGGATATCGAACGGCCGCTCGTTGGCATCGTTCATTCGCAGAACGATATCATTCCCGGACACATCCATCTGAACACGATCGTCCAGGCGGTAAAAGACGGCGTTTTGATGGCGGGCGGCACCCCGATTTCCTTCCCGACCATCGGCATATGCGACGGCATCGCCATGGGCCACGCAGGCATGAAGTATTCGCTGGCCTCACGCGAGCTGATTGCCGACAGCGTCGAATGCATGGTCATGGCCCACGGCTTCGACGCGCTGGTGTTCATCCCCAACTGTGACAAGATCATCCCCGGGATGCTCATGGCCGCGGCGCGGCTGAACATCCCTTCGATATTCGTCAGCGGCGGGCCGATGCTCGCAGCTTCCTACAACGGCAGAGTGCTTGATCTTAACAGCGTCTTTGAGGCTGTTGGCGCGTGCAAAGCAGGGCTGATAGGTGAAGATCAGCTCACCCGCATCGAAGAGAACGCCTGCCCCACCTGCGGAAGCTGCGCGGGCATGTTCACCGCCAATTCCATGAACTGCCTGACCGAAGCGCTGGGCATGGGCCTTGCGGGCAACGGCACCATTCCGGCCGTGTACGCCGCGCGCACGCGCCTTGCGCGGCAGGCGGGCATGCAGATCATGAAACTGCTGGAAGCGGATATCAAACCGCTGGACATCATGACCCCCGATGCGTTTGACAATGCTCTGGCGGCAGACATGGCGCTGGGCGGCTCCACCAATTCGGTGCTCCATCTTACCGCCATCGCACACGAATGCGGGTGCACTTTCGATTTGGATCACATCAACAAGATAAGCGATAAAGTGCCGAACCTGTGCCATATCGCGCCAGCCGGTCCCCACCACCTGCAGGACCTCGATCTTGCCGGCGGCATCCCTGCGGTAATGTCCGAGCTTTTAAAACTCGGCGTCTTGAAAGAAAACGCGATGACGGTTACGGGCAAAACCGTGGCGGAAAACGTTGCGGGCGTCAAAGTGCTTGATCACAGCGTCATCCGCAGCGTAGAGGATCCCTATTCGCCGCGGGGCGGCCTCGCTATCCTCAAAGGCACGCTTGCACCTGACGGAGGCGTTGTCAAGGAACACGCCGTAGCGCCGGAAATGCTGCGCCATGAAGGCCCCGCACGCGTATTTGACAGCGAGGAAGAAGCGATTACCGCCATATTCGCGGGTCAAATCAAACCCGGCGACGTGGTCGTCATCCGGTATGAAGGCCCGCGCGGAGGCCCGGGCATGCGCGAGATGCTCTCGCCCACGTCGGCCATTGCGGGCATGGGCCTGGATAAAGAGGTCGCGCTCATCACCGACGGCCGTTTCTCGGGCGCAACACGCGGCGCATGCATCGGCCATGTCTCTCCCGAGGCGGCGGTCGGCGGCCCAATAGCCCTAATAAAGACCGGTGATATCATCAGCATTGACATCCCGAACCGCCGTATCGATATCAATGTTTCAGAGGCCGAACTGACGGAGCGCAAAAAGCAATGGCAGGCGCCCCCGCCGCGCGTGACCCACGGTTACCTCGTACGCTACGCCCGTAGCGTAACATCCGCCGCGCAGGGCGCCATCGTAGAATAACATCCCCTTTGGAGGTGTACAGAATGAAAGCAGTAATATACGACGCCACTCTGCGCGAAGGCGCACAGGGTGCCGGCGCATCCTTCACCGTGGAAGATAAGCTTAAAATCGTCGACATGCTGGATGAATTGGGCGTTTCGTATATCGAAGCAGGCAACCCGGGCTCCAATCCCAAGGATGCGGCGTTCTTTGAAAGGATGCAAAACCACCCGCTGAAACAGGCAAAGCTTACGGCGTTCGGCGCGACCTGCCGCGTGGGCGTAGACCCTAAAGACGACGCTAACATTCAGGCGCTCATGTCCGCGAACACGCCGGTGGTCTGCATATTCGGAAAATCATGGGATTTCCATGTCACCGAAATCCTCAAAGCAACGCTTGAGGAGAACCTTGCCATCATCGCTGAAACCGTGCGGTATTTCAAGCAGCAGGGCAAGGAGGTAGTGTACGATGCCGAACACTTTTTCGACGGCTACAAAAACAACCCCGAGTATGCCCTCAGGACGCTGGAATCCGCGCATAACGCAGGCGCCGACTGGCTCTGCCTGTGCGAAACCAACGGCGGTACTTTCCCCAATGAAATCGAAGCTATCTTTAAAGACGTCGCCGCCAGATTCAACGCGAAATTAGGCATCCACGCGCATAACGATACCGGCATGGCCGAGGCGAACGCTGTAATGGCCGCCTTAAACGGCGCGACCATGGTGCAGGTCACCATCGCGGGCTGGGGGGAACGCTGCGGCAATACCGACCTGTTTACGCTTCTGCCGAACCTGCAGCTCAAGCTCGGGTTCGACTGCCTGCCGCCGGAGAAACTGCAGACGCTGGTTTCATTCGCGCACACTTTCCACGAGCTGGCCAACCTGGGCGTCAATCCGCGCGCGCCGTACGTGGGGTTCAACGCTTTCGCGCACAAAGCGGGCATGCATATCGATGCGGTGGCCAAGAACCCCACATCGTTCGAGCATGTCCCGCCCGCGCTCGTCGGCGCGGAGCGCGCGTTCCTGATCTCGGAAGTCGCCGGAAGGACGGCCGTACTTAAAAAGATACAGCGCATCGTACCCGATGTGCAAAAAGATTCGCCGGATATCAGGAAGATCGTGGAGCAGCTCAAACAGCTCGAGTACCAGGGCTACCAGTTCGAAGGCGCGGACGCCTCGTTCGAGCTCATGGTGCTGCGTACGCTTGGCCTGCATAAACCGTTTTTCACGCTCAAAGGCTTCAAGGTCATCGTAAACGAACCCGCGCCGGACGGTAAGATCGCATCGGCCATGGTGCATATCCTGGTAGACGGCGTGGAAGAAGTCACCGCCGCCATCGGGAACGGCCCGGTCAACGCACTGGACATAGCGACGAGAAAAGCGCTTGAGCGCTTTTATCCGAGCCTGAATTCCATGGTCTTAAGCGATTACCGCGTGCGCGTACTGGATTCAAAATTCGCAACCGCCGCGCCCGTGCGCGTGCTCATTGAGTCAAGCGACGCCCAGCATACCTGGACGACAGTCGGCGTCTCAACCGACATTATCGAAGCGAGCTGGCACGCGCTGGTAGATTCGCTTGAATACAAGCTGTTCAAGGATAATATGCAGAAAAAAGAACTATCCGCTAAGGAGGAAAGCATTCGTGGGAATGACCATGACACAGAAAATTTTGGCTGCACATTCGGGGCTTAGCGAGGTTCGCGCAGGCCAGCTCATCGAGTGCCGGCTAGACCTCGCGCTCGGAAACGACATAACGGCTCCCCTGGCCATCAACGAATTCGAACGCATGGGAGCTGAAACCGTTTTCGACCGCGACCGCATAGCGCTCGTTCCCGACCATTTCACACCCAACAAGGATATTGCTTCGGCCGCGCAGGCCAAACAAATGCGTACCTTTGCAAAAAAGCACGGCATCACGCATTATTTTGAAGTCGGCAAGATGGGCGTCGAGCACGCGCTCCTGCCCGAGCAGGGCCTTGTCGCCCCGGGCGACCTGATCATCGGCGCCGACAGCCACACCTGCACCTACGGCGCGCTGGGCGCTTTCTCGACCGGCGTCGGCTCCACGGATCTGGCAGCGGGCATGGCTACCGGCAAAGCTTGGTTCAAGGTGCCGCCGGCCATCCGCTTCGAGCTTGTGGGCAAGCCGGGGCCGTATGTCAGCGGCAAGGACATCATCCTTTACATCATCGGCATGACCGGCGTTGACGGCGCACGGTATGCCTCCATGGAGTTTACCGGCGAAGGATTGAGCGCCCTCACCATCGAAGACAGGCTGTGTATGGCCAACATGGCCATTGAAGCAGGCGCAAAGAACGGTATCTTCCCGGCCGACGCCCTTGCCACGGCATACGCTATGGAGCGCGCAAACCGCCCGGGCACGGCCTATGCCGCGGACGACGACGCCGAATACATGGAAACCTACGTGATCGACCTTGCAAAAGTGCCGCTCACTGTCTCTTTCCCGCACCTTCCCGAAAACACGCGCTCCATACAGGAAGCCGAAGCATTGCAGGTCGCTATCGACCAGGCGGTTATCGGCTCATGCACGAACGGGCGCATCGAGGATATGCGCGCGGCGGCTGAAATTCTCAAAAATAAAAAAGTCCATCCGAACGTCAGGCTCATCGTCATCCCCGCCACGCAGAAAATCTGGCAACAGTGCATGCACGAGGGCCTGATGGATGTCTTCGTGGACGCCGGCGCAGCCGTTTCCACCCCCACGTGCGGCCCCTGCCTGGGCGGGCATATGGGCATACTGGCCGAGGGCGAGCGCGCCATAGCCACCACCAACCGGAATTTCGTGGGGCGCATGGGCCACCCCAAGAGCGAAGTGTATCTGGCCTCTCCCGCCGTTGCCGCCGCATCGGCAGTGGCAGGCATCATCTGCGGGCCCGAGTACCTGCGCAGCAAGGGAGGTGCAACAAAATGAAATGCAAAGGAATAGCGCATGTTTACGGCGATCACGTGGATACCGACGTGATTATCCCCGCCCGCTATCTCAATACCGCCGACCCGAAGGAACTCGCCAAACACTGCATGGAGGACATTGATACCGCTTTCGTTTCCAATGTAAAGCCGGGCGATTTCATTATCGCCGGCCGCAACTTCGGCTGCGGCTCATCGCGGGAGCACGCTCCGGTAGCTATCAAGGCCAGCGGCATCTCCTGCGTAGTAGCCGAAAGCTTTGCGCGCATTTTCTTCAGGAACGCCATCAACACCAGCCTCCCGGTCATCGAATGCCCTGAGGCGGCCCGTGACGCGCATCCCGGGCACGAAATGGAAGCAGACCTTGGCGCAGGCATACTGAAAAACCTGACCCTTAATAAAACCTATTGCATCGAGCCGTTGCCGCCATTTATCCAGGAACTCATACAGGCAGGCGGCCTGGTGAATTACACCCGCACTTTACTGGAAAGATAAACGCAAAAAATTTTTTCTTTAGGTAATTTAATCACAGAAAACACTCCTTTGAACCAGGTATACTTTGGTTAACAAACAGAAGGAGTGTTTTATTATGGCAAACGTCATTCACATTACACAGGAAAATTTCGATAAGGAAGTCGCAAAGTCCGCGCAGCCCGTATTGATCGATTTCTGGGCGTCCTGGTGCGGCCCCTGCAAAATGATCGCACCCATCATCGACCAACTCGCAGACGACCTTGACGGCACCGTTAAAGTGGCAAAAGTCAACGTGGACGAGCAGCCCGCTCTGGCACAGGCATTTGCGGTGATGAGCATACCTACGCTCGTGCTCATGAAAAACAACGTGAAACTCATGCAAATGGTGGGCGCCCAGCCCAAAGCAGTACTTCTTGAGCGTATCAGGGACGCCATCAAGTAAGGAGGAGTCTGAGATGATTACCGTAAATACGGCACGTTGTCCGCAAAACCACGCATGCCCCGCTTTGAGAGCCTGCCCTGTTGGCGCACTCACCCAAAAAGGCCATGATGCTCCGGTTATAGATACCGAAAAATGCATCGACTGTAAAAACTGCGTCCGCGTCTGCCCCATGGGCGCACTTGAGTATAAATAATACCTTCCTTACCACCCCTCCGACCCCCCAATAAAAAACAGCCAACCGGCTGTTTTTTATTTATACAATTGCTATGAAACTTTGGCGCCGTACATACCAAATGCTGTGGCTTTTTTGCCCATTTCCTCGGCAAACTCGAGCAGCTGGACGTATTGCTCGTTACTCATTTTCTCAAACCGCACAACGATGAACCCGGTTTCTTCATTTTTCTGTACCACTGTGCTCAGGATGCCTTCACTCAGGTTCTCCCATTGAATCCGGACCGTGCGGCTTTGAAACAGGTCATAGGCCTTCACATTATGAACCTCAAACGAGCACCCGTATTCGGATATGTCCGCAATCCTTGCGCAAACCGTCTGCCCGTTCTCCGTTTCCGCCTGTATCATACCCTCTGTATATGTCACACCGGAATCCTTTTTCAGCAGCCTTTCAAAATATGTAGAGATCCGCATGACAATCACCGCCTCTTCCTCGATCCGTTAAATGCACATCCAATGCACTGAACCTGCATTTTCTCTCGTCCGGTTCCGATGGAAAACCGCCAAAAACCGTCTGCTTATATATATCAGCAAATAAAACTTGACTTAATCTCCTTTTTTCGACAAATCATCGAAAAACCCAAATAAAAAGGCAGAGCGCTTGCTCTGCCTTTTTATTTGGGGTGCTAGCCCAGGTTATTTTTCACCTTGCTTCCTTTTACGGGAGACAAGGAGGAGGGTGCCGGTTGCCAGTACCAGCCCGCCGACCATCAGCATCCAATCCAGGGGATTTTCGCCGGTGACCGGAAGCGCCGGTGCGTTGGGGGCGGTTGACTCAGGTACGTTGACCGTTGAAGTAGGCGTGGGCGTCGAACCCGGGGTCGGGGTTTCCACAGGGCCTAAAGGCGGTGTAGGCTCGGGGATATCCTCTGATTTTGTGTAGTAGAAGGTTATGGTATTATCTACTTCAGGAATCTCGATGCCTTCAAGCCATTCGGGCAATTCCATGCCCGCAATCCATTCAGGCCATAACACAATCTTTTGCGGATCGGTACTCACGGGATCATACCCTTCAATGTCAATTGGGCTTTCCGTTATCGTCTGCCATGCCAGGCCCGTTCCCACTTTTTGAGGCGCCACAGGGTCTGTCGTACCCTCCAGGTAATAGTTCACCGTGTAGCTTTCGGCTTTAGGCGTATAATAGATGGTAATCACGTTGTTGCATTTTTCGGTAGTTACCGTAAGGGTCTCGGCAGGATCAGTGGTTACATCATATCCGGGTATCGGAAGGATGTAACATGATACTTTCAATACCTTGTCAGTCTCGGCAACAAACGGTACAAAATAATCGAATTGCCTTGTCTGTTCCCTGTTAAGATAAAAAACATGATGCACGACACAAGGCTGGCAGTCGGGAGTGAAATGCGCCGTATATTCCCTGTTTCCGGTGGAACCTGCGGGAATGGTCACGTTCATCGTCGGTCCCGGAAGATCCGTGCCGGTCCAGCCCGTAAAGGTATACCCGTTCTTTGTCGGTTTGATGAGCGTTATGGCTCCACTCTCCGCCGTATAGCTCGTCGGGTTGCCCGGATCCGTGCCGCCGTTGAGGTTATAGACGATGTCATAGGTCTCCGCCGTCCAGTTTGCCGTATACTCCCTGTCTCCGGTGGAACCTGCGGGAATAGTCACATCCATCGTGGGCCCCGAAAGGTCCGTACCGGTCCAGCCCGCGAAGGTAAAGCCAGCCTTCGTCGGATTGATGAGCGTAATCGCTCCGCTTTCAATGGTGTAGCTGGACGGGTTGCCCGGGTCCGTACCGCCGTTGAGGTTATAGACGATGTTATAGTCAATCACTGCCCAGTGTGCGGTATACGACCTGTCTCCGGTAGAACCCGCCGGAATGGTCACGTCCATTGACGTCCCTGCAATATCCGTTCCGCTCCACCCGGTAAAGGTGTAGCCCTGCTTTGTTGGATTATTCAGCGTTATGGCTCCGCTTTCGATGGTGTAGCTGGTCGGGTTGCCCGGATCCGTGCCGCCGTTCAAATCATAGCTGATGTTGTAGGTAATTGCCTGGAAATTCGCGGTGGCGGTAAATTTTGCGCCGTTGGCAATATCATGCCCTATGCCAAGAGTATACTTGTAGGAGATAACCAGTGGATTGCCTGTCGATTGAACATTGACCAGGTAAGCGTTATTAATTGTCCAATTGACAAACTCGTAACCGTTTTGGGGCGTTGCGGTAAAATGCCAGGTATTTCCCGAATTAAAAGTACTGTCATTTTCCGTCTGGTCAATCTGCCCCTTAGCCTGATCGGCGGTCTTTGCAATAATTCTATTGCTGTACGTATCGATAAGACCGTCCCAGGCATGCGAATGCTGCGTTTGGACCCCCGAGTGCGCAAGGACGCTCGCCGGCAAAATGCCGATTACCATCAGCGTGGCAATCAGAAGAGCCAATGCCTTCTTCGTTTTCTTAGAACCTTTCATAATAAATCCTCCTTCAAAAAATAACCTTCCTGTCCATCCTGATATTTATCATTCAGATAGCGGCCGGACGGTCATGGCGCATTTTATCGCGCTTTAGACTCCTGGCTTTGCGGTGCCCGCACTTTCGCGCGGGTTTGCCCTTATTATCATTTTGTGTATCCCGCCGGTTATTGCGAAAAAAACGTCCGGCTGCTCCTTAATTATTAAGACAGCAACCGGACGATCATGACGCATCTTTATAGCGTTTTAGACTCCTGGCTTTGCGTACCCGCATTTTCATGCGGTTTGCCCTTTTTCTCTGTATTCAGTTCCTTTCCTGATTCCAATTAAACACAAAAATCCGGTCGCTCTCTCAACAAGACAGCAACCGGACGGTCATGACGCATCCTTATAGCGTTTTAGACTCCTGGCTTTGCGGTGCCCGCACTTTCATGCGGGTTGCCCTTTTATCTCTCAGGTTTCTTATTAGCTTATTAAGGTCCTGCACTATTCCATGCCATATCATAGCATATTGGTATAACCCTGTATACACTATTTCACGCTTCGTTATAGAAATTCTACCCTTTTTTCTCTGTGATGTAAATAATCTACTTCAAACTTTAAACTCTGTCAAGTGGACAACCGTATTTCGCCGGATTTCGAGCATTCCATACCTTTTTACTTATGCACAACCGTTGAAAAATAGCCTTATTGAGAATATGCCCATATGTAAAAACAGGCTGCAAAAAATCTCGCCAATCAAAACCACCAGTTGAACTGGTGGTATGCACTAGCCCTAAAAGGGCATATTACAGGCCAGCGTCTTAAGACGCGTTGAATGGTCCGCCAATCGCATTACTTTCACTGGCCGCCGCTAAAGCGG
>JBMOLJ010000053.1:0-12211 GCA_049324235.1 Bacillota bacterium | reverse complement strand
AAGGCAGTTAGGGACAAAAATACACGGCGGTATCCTCCTTATACCACCGTGTTTTTAAAAATGGGCGCACTAACTACGCCATCCGCACGCTCATAGGCGTTGCCGGAACGGGGCTGGGCGGAGCGGTCTGCTATATCATTCCGCGCCCCACAAATACTTTGCAGGCGGTTATGCTTTCGTTTTCGGGCGGCGTGATGGTGGCAATGGTTGTCTTTAGCATGCTGCCCGAAGCGTTTTTGGGAAAACCGTTCTGGCCGGGAGCTTTCAGCTTTCTGCTCAGCGCATTGTTTGTGGGCGCTTTATCGGCCACACTCCGGCTGCCTTCAAACGGGCTGCACACCGAAGAAGGCCTGCGCCTGCGCTTGCAGCGCACCTCGCTTATGATCATCAGCGCCATCTCGTTGCATAACCTGCCGGAAGGTCTGGCAATAGGGACCGGACTTTCGGTGCGTTCGGACTACACGTTCACGCTCATCATCCTCATGCTGCTGCATGACATTCCCGAGGGCATGGCGGCGGGCGTGGGACTCAGGGCCGGACGCATGAACGTTTTCAAGGGGATAGGGGCCTGCATGCTGGCCGGAGTCCCCACAGGAATCGGCGCGGCGTTCGGGTTTTTTGCCGGTGAGATTTCGGTATCATTCATGTCGGCGAGTATTGCGTTTGCGGCGGGCGCCATGCTGCTGGTCACCTGCATGGAACTTTTCCCCAACGCGCGTCTGCTGGACGGCAGGCGGCGCGTGCTGCTCCCCTCGTTTGCGATGGGGGTAATCGCCGGCGTGGCGATCATTGCGGGTATATAAGGAGTGGATGAAAATCCATAAGGATGAAAAAATAATAACGCGCATACGCGGCTGTAAAGATCCGGGCGCGCTGGAGGAGGCCGTGCAGCTGCTGAAAAGCGGACAAGTTGTGGCATTTCCGACCGAAACGGTATACGGTCTCGGCGCGCTGTGCGAAACAGTGCCGGCTGTGAGAAAGATATTCGAGGTAAAAGGGCGTCCCGCCGACAATCCGCTCATCGTACACGTGGACGGTGTGGATCGTGCGCGGGAGCTGGTGCGGGAATGGACGCCATTGGCTGAGGCGCTGGTCCGGGCGTTCTGGCCCGGCCCGCTCACGCTGGTGCTTGAGCGGGCGCCAGGGCTGCCTTCCATTATTAGCGCAGGGCTTCCTACCGTCGCGATGCGCATGCCTGCGCATCCCTGCGCGCTCCGGCTCATTGCGCTTGCAGGCCCGATTGCCGCGCCCAGCGCCAATGCATCCGGGCGGCCCAGCCCGACGCAGGCGGAACATGTATATAAGGATATGAAAGGGCGGATTCCTCTCATACTGGACGGCGGGCCGTGCGAAAAAGGTCTGGAGTCCACAGTTTTGGACATTACGGGGGACGTGCCGGTCATCCTGCGTCCCGGGCACGTTACGCCCGAGGACATTGCCGCTATCGCAGGCGGGGTTCGGCTCTCCCCGGGCGTACTCTCTCCGCTGCCCGAGGGCGTGCAGGCGGCATCGCCCGGGCTGATGCACCGGCATTACGCGCCGCAGAGCCGCGTATGCGTGTATTGCGGGGAGGAAGGCGCCGTGCGCGCGCATATGGCACAGGAATATGCGGCTTTGCAGGAGGCGGGGTTCAGGCCGCTGTTAATCGGCACCGCGCCCTGGACAGCCTGTGAAAGCCGCGTGGTGGAGGATGCACAGGACTTTGCAAAAAAATTCTATGCCATCCTTTTGGAAAGTGAGATGGACTATACGCATCTGCTTGTACAGGGCGTGGACAAACATGGCGTGGGTCTGGCGCTGATGAACCGTGCGCTCAGGGCCGCGGGTTTTTCAGTGAAATATGTAGATGACACGGAAACGTTCGGGGGAGGGGGGCGAACATAATGAATAAAACGGTATGCATGGTATGCACGGGAAATACCTGCAGGAGCCCTATGGCGGAGGCGCTGCTGAGAAAAATGCTCGACGAAGCGGGAATTAAGAATATCGACGTATTTTCTGCGGGAACGTTCGCGATTGAAGGGCAGCCTGCGTCCGAGCAAAGCCAGATCGTGATGAAGGATTACGGCATTTCTTTAAAGAAGCATCGCGCGGCGCCGCTCACGCGCGAATTATGCGAAAAAGCGGATGTAATTATTACCATGGAAGCCTGGCATATCGACGAGGTGCTGGCGAGAAATGCGAGGAACAAGGAGAAGACGCATACGCTCAAAGGTTATGCGGCCGGTATCCTTGGATTTCCCGGGGAAGGATATGATATAAGCGACCCGTTCCGCGGGACGATAGACGACTATAAGGCCTGCGCAAAAGAGATTCATGAACTCGTAACGCTTGCGGCTCCCTTGCTTTGCAGGGATTTGGAATAAAATGAACTTGAAATGATCCCGTCGAATATTGTTGACGCGACGCAGAAAAATACGTTACACTGGACGAGTATGGGTTAATGTTAAGGTGGATGCCCAAAAATAATTGTGAAAAATTTAGCAAAATATATTGCATTGTTTGTAATTTAACTTATAATAAAATTTAACGAGGGCGGGAAATGGGGGAAAGCCTCGTTTTCTGACGGAAAGGGGTATTGTTATGCGGATCGCGATAGGGTGCGACCATGGAGGGTTCGAACTCAAGCAGACC
Source organism: Bacillota bacterium (assembly GCA_049324235.1). Lineage (GTDB taxonomy): Bacteria > Bacillota > Clostridia > Christensenellales > UBA1431 > UBA1431. The sequence continues at coordinate 9,577 of JBMOLJ010000053.1, read as the reverse complement.
GTCATGAAGCATTTGGCCCAGAAACAGATCGAGTGTGAGGATTTCGGTTGTTACACTTCGGAATCGGTAGACTATCCCGATATCGCCGTGCCGGTTGCAAAAGCGGTATTGAGCGGTGATTTTGATCTGGGGATATTGGTTTGCGGCACCGGCGTCGGCATCTCCATTGCAGCCAACAAGATCAAGGGCATCCGTTGCGGACTATGCTCGGATACGTTCACGGCCCATGCGGTGCGTGAGCACAACGACGCGAACATCCTGGCCATGGGCGGCCGCGTGATTGGGTCCGGCGTTGCGGTCGATATCGTGGACGCCTTTTTGAACGCCAAATTTGAAGGGGGACGCCACCAGAGACGCATCGATAAAATGATGGCGCTGGAAGGCTGATAAAAAAACCGATGATAAACCTAAGGGGGTTGTCAATCGGCTAAAGAAAATCAATTATGCGCTGTAAGTATTATGCGCAAGGAGGGGAGAGCGAGGTTGAACAGCGAAGTCATCAAGGCAGTTCGTGAAGCCGAGGACAAGGCGGAAGAACTTGTGAAGAACGCACGGGTGCGCGCAAAGGAAATCAGTGCGGAAGCGCATGCCAAAGCGGAAGCGGCCGCTGCTGCGGTGCATGCGCAGGCGCGGCAAAAAGCCCAGGCCATGTTTGAAGCTGCGCGCACCGAAGCGCAGGCGGATGTGTCCCGATTTATGGAAACGAATCGCCTGGAGGGTGAGGCGCTCAAAGAAAATGCGAGAAAGCATCTGAATGAGGCGCGGGATTATATCATCGGAAGGATTGTGAAATAGTATGGCGCTTGTACCGATGAAAAAGGTCCACCTGCTTGCTTTACTTGACGAGAAGGAGCCGATCCTGCAAAAGCTGCAGAGGCTGGGCATGGTAGAGATCCGGGATATCGAGACCGAAGGCGCGGAAAATGCTATTGGCCTGTCGCCCATGTATGCGGATGAGTCCCAGGCGAAACTGGAGGCCAAGCTTTCGGATATGGACGCATCCATTAAGTTTTTATCGGAGTACTCCGAAGAAAAGAAAGGGTTTCTGGAACAAAAGCCCGTCTTTACTTATGCGGAGCTTATGGAGATGCAATCCGAGCTTGAACCTGCCGAAGGGATCATTGAGGAGGCAAAGGCGCTTGAAAACAGGCTGGTGGAGATTCGCTCAAGGCGTATCCGCCTCCAGAACCTCAAAACCCAGATCAAGCCCTGGCTGGATCTGAAAGTGCGGGTGGAAGACGTAAAGAACACCGCCCATACATATATGGCGGCAGGCTTTATCATCCCGGAAGAAGATATGGACATCAACGGGCGTCTGGAGCAGGAAGGCTGCCTGGCGGCCGTGGAAAAGATTCATGTTACCAAGGAGCAGACAGCGGTATTTGTCATGGCGCATACGGACGGCCTGCAAAAAACGCTGGAAATCCTGCGTGAGGCGGGCTGGAACGAGACGAGCTTTGAGGGGCTGGCGGGTCTTCCGGCGGATATATATGCCGCATACGAACAGGAAGAAAAGGATCTGGATAAAGACGCTGAGGATATTACCCAAAAAGCAAAAGAACTGAGTAAAAACATTCCCACAGCCGAACATGCGCGCGATTACCTTGCGACAATACTCGAACGCAGGGCGGTGGATGAGAGCATGGCCCGTACAGGTTCGACATTCGTGCTCAACGGCTGGGTGATGGCAGACCATACGGAGGCGCTTGAAAAAGCGCTGTCTGAAATAACGAACAATTACCATATCCAGTTTTTGGATCCGGAAGAGGGCGACGAGATTCCCTCCGCGGTCCGAAATCCGAAAGCATTGGATCAGTTTGAGGCGGTCACCGACATGTATTCACCGCCCTCGCCAAAAGGGGTTGTCGATCCTGCGCCGATTCTGGGCCCGTTTTTCGCGTTGTTTTATGGAATGATGGTTTCGGACGCGGCATACGGCGTTGTGATAGCGTTGGTCAGCTTTGTGCTCTACAAGTGGCGCAAGCCAACGGGCACCCTGGGGAAAATACTCAGGATTCTGACCTGGGGCGGCGTTTCTACCATTTTCTGGGGCCTGATGTTCGGCGGTGTATTCGGCATTACCATTCCTGCTCTTCTGGTCAACCCGATGACCCAGCCCTTGGAGATGCTGGGACTGTGCTTCGGCCTCGGGTTTATTCACATCATTACAGGAATGGTCGTAAAGATCTATATGGATTTCAAACGGAAGCAGTACGTGGATGCCATCTGCGATCAGGTATTGTGGATTTTCCTGATAACAGGTTTGCCGATGATGGCGCTTCCTGCAACTTCGATGATTGGAACGATCTTGGCCATCCTTGGTGCCGGCGGTATTTTACTGACCGCTGGACGCCACCAGAAAAACATTGTTAAAAAATTCACGTCGGGCCTTCTGGCGCTGTATAACATAACGGGATATCTCGCCGATGTCCTGTCCTATTCGCGTCTGTTTGCTTTGGGTCTTGCAACCGGCGTCATTGCTTCGGTATTCAATACCATCGGCAGCATGGTAGGAGGCTCTATAGTGGGATACGTCTTCATGGTGATTATTCTGGTTGTTGGCCATATATTCAACATCGCTATCAATGCAATGGGGGCGTTCGTTCATTCTTCCCGCCTGCAGTATATCGAGTTCTTTGGCAAGTTTTATGAAAGCGGCGGCAGAAGGTTCAAGCCCCTTGTTCTCAGCACGCGTTATATCCGTGTTGACCGATAAAGAGTGTGAAACTAAATCATTTTAAGTATCAGTGTTTAAGGAGGACTTAAAAAATGGAAATTCAGTGGGGACAGATTTTTGCGATGGCAGGCGCTGCTATTGCGGCAGGTTTGGCCGGCGCGGGTTCGGCTATCGGCGTGGGTATTGCGGGTGAGGCTGCAGCCGGTATCGTGGCTGAAGACCCGGATAAGTTCGGACAGACACTCCTGTTGCAGGCGCTTCCCGGAACACAGGGAATTTACGGCCTTCTGATCGGATTCATCATCATGCTTAACATCGGCGTGCTCGGCGGTATGAAAGCCGTTACCATTACACAGGGTCTGAATATCATGATGGCAGCACTGCCCATAGGTTTCGTGGGCCTGCTTTCGGCTATCGCACAGGGCAAGGCTGCCGCTGCTGGTATCAACATGATCGGCAAGCGCGATGAACTCGGTAAGGCGATTACCTTTGCGGTTCTGGTTGAGACCTATGCAGTGCTGGCACTGCTGGCGTCGTTCCTGATGGTCAGCGGCATTAAGATCGGCTAAAGCTGAAATAATTTGAAAATTGGAGTGCGTATAAATGAGCGGAGCCGACAAGATAATAGAAAAAATAATGGACGATGCCCGCAAAATATCCGAGGAGACCGTTGAAAAAGCGCGGTCTAACGCGGAGGAACTGATTGCCATGACCGTTACCAATGCCGAAAAAGAGGCTTCGGCGCAGCTTCAAAAAAGCGAGAAGGAAGCCGCGGAAATCAAGCGCCGGATGATGTCGGTAGCCGAATTGGATGGCCGTAAGAGCCTGCTGTCCTGCAAACAGCAGGTGATCGAAGAGGCGTTTGACGCAGCGAAGGAAACGCTTGCAAAACTGGAGGCGGAACCGTACAGGGCGCTTTTGGAGGAACTGATCCTCGAGAATGCGCAGGGCGGCGACGAGATCCTCTGCGCCGAAAAAGACGCTTCGGTAATCACGGACGATTTTATCGCAGCCGTTAATCAGAAGCTGGCCCAAGCCGGAAAAGGCGGCGTAAGCCTTTCGGCTCAGCGCGTAAACATAGCGGGCGGGTTCGTGCTGCGCAGCCAAACGATGGAAAGGAATTGTTCCTTTGAGGCGCTCTTGCGCATGGTGCGTGAGGAGGCGGAACCCGACGTGGCCGCCATACTCTTTCAATAAGACGGAGGTTATCATATGCCACAAGCCAGCTATATATATGCAAATGCGCGTGTTGGCGTAGCGCAGACACGTCTGCTGACCCTGGAGCGCATAAACAGGCTGCAGGAAGCGAAAAATGCGGATGAAGCGCTCCGGGTCCTGGTGGAAGTGGGATATGGCGGAAACAAGGAAGTCCAAAGTGCGTTTGATTTTCAGCAGCTAATAAACGAGGAGCTGAAGAAGGCATACGACTTTATCTATGAAATAACACCGAATAAAGAAGTAACCGACCTTTTCCTCGTACAGTTTGATTACCACAACATCAAGGCGCTCATTAAAAACCGTCTGCTGGATTTGGAGGACGATACGCAGCTGTTTATGGTGGGTACCGAACCTGTTGACAAAATTAAGGCGGCGGTCCGTGACAGGGATTACCGGTCGCTCCCTAAACATCTGGCGAAAACGCTGGATGCATTGGATCAAAAACTGGCAGGCAGAATCAATCCCCAGGCGTTGGACACCTTTGTGGACCAGGCCATGTTCCGATATATTTTCGAGGTGATGGATGCACCTGAATTCGAAAAGCATGTTAAGAAAGTACCGTTCCTGTCCGATTACTTTGAGGCGCTGTGCGACTTCGCCAATGTAATTACTTTCTTGCGCGCGCGTAGTGCCAAGCTGACGCGCGAAGCGTTTGCCGCACTTTTGATGACGGACAGGAACGTCAGCCGGCATGCGCTGCTTGAAGCGTATGACCAGCCCCTGGAAGGAATCGGAAGGCTGCTTGCATCGGGCGCAGCCGCGAGCTATATTTCCCGGGGACTGGACAAGTATCTGGAATCCGGATCGACGGCGCAGATGGAGCGCCTCCGGGACGATTTCCTGCTGGATCTGGTAAAGAGGCACAAGAACAATACCTTTGGCATTGAACCGGTGATTGGATATATACTGGCCAGAGAGCAGGAAGCGAGAGTCGTGCGCCTGGTCATGACCGCAAAGCTCAACAACATCCCGGCTGACGTGGTCCAGGAAAGGGTGCGTGAACTGTATGTCTAAAATAGCGGTGATTGGCGACAAGGATTCCATACTGGGCTTTAAGGCAATCGGCCTTATGGTGTATCCGGTAACGGAGCCTTCGCAGGCGGTCGGAATCATCCACCGGCTGGCCAAGGAAGCGTGCGAGGTGATCTTCATCACCGAGCAGGTAGCCGAAGGGGTAAAGGAAACCATAGAAAGATACAAGACTTCCCCGTTTCCGGCCATCATCCCCATCCCGAACAACGCAGGAACTACGGGCTTTGGCCTGAAAGGCGTCCGCGACAATGTGGAAAAGGCCATTGGCGCCGATATATTATTTGGCGGATAACCGCGCCCGGCCGGATATCCGGCCGGTACGGTTAAAAAGTTTGTGCAAGAAAGAGGTTGATACTTCATGCAAGGTACGATTGTCAAAGTATCCGGACCACTGATCGTTGCTAGCGGCATGAAAGACAGCAAGATCTATGACGTGGTCAGGGTAAGCGACAAGCGCCTGATTGGCGAGATCATAGAATTACGGGGCGACATGGCCTCCATTCAGGTATATGAGGAAACAGCGGGCCTTGGCCCGGGCGAACCCGTTGAAACGACGGATATGCCGCTGTCGGTGGAGCTTGCCCCCGGGCTGATCGAATCTATCTTCGACGGCATCCAGCGCCCTCTGGACGCGATACGCGACCGTATAGGAAACCGCATCACCCGCGGTGTCGAGGTCAGCGCGCTGAATCATGAAAAGAAGTGGGAATTCAGGCCTGTAGCCAACATAGGGGCCGAGGTCGCAGCGGGTGATGTTCTCGGAACCGTACAGGAAACCATCGTGGTGGAGCACAGGATTATGGTGCCCCCGGGGGTTTCGGGGCGCGTTACCTGGATCCTTTCGGGCGAAGCCACCATTGATGAACCCGTCGCTAAGGTAGTAAACAGCCAGGGCCAGGAAATAGACATTCCCATGCTCCAGCGCTGGCCGGTGCGCATCGCGCGCCCCTATAAGGAAAAGCTGGCGCCAAAAGAGCCGATGATCACCGGACAGCGCGTTATCGACACGCTTTTCCCGGTGGCAAAAGGCGGCGTTGCAGCCGTTCCCGGGCCGTTCGGCTCGGGCAAGACGGTCGTACAGCACCAGCTTGCCAAATGGGCGGATGCGGACATCATCGTATACGTGGGCTGCGGCGAGCGAGGAAACGAGATGACCGACGTTCTGATGGAGTTCCCCGAACTGAAAGACCCGAGGACCGGGCAGCCGCTCATGAAGCGGACCGTGCTTATCGCCAACACGTCGGACATGCCGGTGGCGGCGCGCGAGGCTTCGATTTACACCGGCATCACCATTGCCGAGTATTTCAGGGATATGGGCTATAAAGTGGCTATCATGGCCGACTCGACATCCCGCTGGGCCGAGGCCCTGCGCGAAATGTCCGGCCGTCTTGAGGAGATGCCCGGTGAAGAAGGCTATCCGGCCTACCTCTCCAGCCGCATGGCCGACTTTTACGAGCGTGCGGGCTGGGTGGTCTGCATGGGCAGTGACGACCGGCAGGGCGCTATTTCGGCCATAGGCGCCGTATCCCCGCCGGGCGGCGACATTTCCGAGCCGGTATCGCAGGCGACGCTGCGTATCGTCAAGGTGTTCTGGGGCCTGAGCGCACAGCTCGCCTACCGCCGGCACTTCCCAGCCATCGACTGGCTGCTGAGCTATTCGTTGTACACCGAGCGTCTGAGCGAATGGTTCGAAGGCAATGTATCCGACGACTGGAACAGCATGCGCGCCCAGGCAATGGCGCTTTTACAGGAAGAGTCCGAGCTTGAGGAAATCGTGCGCCTGGTCGGACAGGATGCGCTGAGCTTCAAGGACAGGCTTACGCTCGAAGTGGCGCGTTCCATCCGCGAGGACTACCTGCACCAGAACGCATTCCACGAAGTGGACACCTATACGTCGCTTGCCAAGCAGCGCATGATGCTCAAGCTCATACTTGATTTTAACAACAGGGGACAGAACGCGCTGGAAAACGGAGCGGAATATTCAAAAATCGTCAACCTCCCCGTGCGCGAAGCTATCGGCCGTATCAAATATACGCCTGAAGATGATATGAAGAACCGTTATGAAGAGGTGTCCAAACAACTCGAAGGCGAGATCAATTCTCTGATGGCGCAAGGAGGGCTGGACTAATGCTAAAGGAATACCGCACCATCAAGGAAAGCGTCGGACCGCTGATGCTGGTCGAGAAAGTGGAAGGCGTTAAATACAACGAGCTGGTGGAAGTTGAACAGGCAAACGGCGAGGTCCGTCTCGGCCGCGTGCTGGAGATATCGGGCGACAGGGCGCTCATACAGCTTTTCCAGAGCGCGCAGGGCCTGCAGATCAGCACGTCCAAGGCGCGGTTCTTGGGTAAGAGCCAGGAGCTTGCCGTGTCCCCTGACATGCTGGGCCGCGTGTTCAACGGTATGGGCGAGCCGCGGGACGGCGGTTCCCCGATCATTCCCGAGAAAAGGCTGGATATCAACGGCGCGCCCATCAACCCCGCCGCAAGGGACTATCCGTCCGAGTTCATACAAACGGGAATCTCGGCGATTGATGGCCTGAACACGCTGGTGCGCGGACAGAAACTGCCCGTGTTCTCCGGCTCGGGCCTGCCGCATGCACAGCTTGCCGCGCAGATCGCGCGCCAGGCAAAGGTTCTGGGGTCCGACGAGAAGTTCGCCGTCGTGTTCGCCGCAGTCGGCATCACGTTCGAGGAAGCGGATTTCTTCATCACCGACTTCAGGCGCACCGGCGCTATAGAGCGCACCGTATTGTTCATGAACCTTGCAAACGAGCCTGCCGTCGAGCGTATCGCAACGCCGCGCATGGCGCTCACCGCAGCCGAGTATCTTGCATACGAAAAAGATATGCACGTGCTCGTCATTATTACCGACCTTACGAACTACGCCGAGGCGCTGCGCGAGGTTTCGGCCGCGCGCAAGGAAGTGCCTGGACGCAGGGGCTACCCCGGCTATCTGTATACCGACCTTGCAACGATGTACGAGCGCGCCGGAAGGATCAAGGGTTCAACAGGGTCGATCACGCAGATACCCATACTGACCATGCCCGAAGACGATAAGACGCACCCCATCCCCGATCTGACCGGATACATCACAGAGGGCCAGATCATCCTTTCGCGCGAATTGCACAGAAAGGCGATCACGCCGCCGGTAGACGTGCTGCCCTCCCTTTCGCGGCTGAAGGACAAGGGCATCGGCAAGGGCAAGACCCGCGAAGACCACGCGGATACCATGAACCAGCTCTTTGCCGCGTATGCGCGCGGTAAGGAAGCCAAGGAGCTTTCGGTCATACTGGGCGAAGCGGCGCTGTCCGATGCGGATAAACTGTATGCAAAATTCTCCGATGCGTTTGAGGCACAGTATGTGTCACAGGGCTATGAAACAAACCGCACGATTGAGGAAACGCTGGACCTTGGCTGGAAGCTGCTGGCAATCCTGCCCAAGGCGGAACTCAAGCGTATCCGCGACGAATACATCGAGAAATACCTGCCTGCGGATAAAGGGGATGAATAGCCATGGCAAAGCAAGTCAACCCCACGCGCATGGAGCTGACGCGCATCAAAAAGAGCCGCACGGTCGCGGTGCGCGGGCACAAGCTGCTCAAAGACAAGCGGGATGAAATGGTCCGCCGTTTTATTACGCTGATCCGCCGCAACAAGGAACTGCGCGAAGAGGTTGAGGAGGAACTCACGCGCGCGCTGAAAAACTTCGTGCTGGCGCGTGCGGTGATGAGCGAGCAGGTCGTGGCGCAGGCGGTGCAGTACCCCGCGCGCGAAGTTGAACTGGAAACAGGGAAGCGCAACATCATGAGCGTGGACGTGCCGGTCATCAGGATAAAGGAAGAGGCCGAAGCCTCGGCTATGAGCCTGTATCCCTACAGCTTCGCAACCACGTCGGGCGAACTCGACGAAGCGATTGCGACGCTCGTAAGGCTGCTGCACAGGCTCATTGAACTGGCCGAGATCGAAAAAACCTGCAACATGCTCGCCGATGAGATCGAAAAGACCCGCCGCCGCGTCAACGCGCTGGAGTATGTCATGATTCCGCAGTTCGAGGAAACGATCCGCGTAATCACGATGAAGCTCGAGGAAAACGAGCGCGGGAGCCTGACCAGGCTCATGAAAATGAAGGATATCCTTGCAAGCCGCGAAGCGTGAGGACGAAACCGAATAAAGGGTATCCGTCTGGATACCCTTTCTATGTCCGGGTTGCGTTTTTCAGTAAAAGAGTGTATAATATGCGTTGCCGTGCTACACGGGGAGTTAGCGGTGCCTTGTTACCCGCAATCCGCTATAGCGGGGTGGATGCCCGTATTGAGGCCTGTCGCCGCCTGTTGTGCGCCGGTGAGAGGCGTTGAAGGCCGGGTCCTGTGCAACGGGAATCCGTGAACCATGTCAGGTCCTGACGGAAGCAGCATTAAGCGGCCGTTCCCGTGTGCCGCGGGGCAGCCTGACCCGAGCCTTTTCATCGGAATGCTATCAGTCGGTTGAAGGTCGAAGACGGGTGCACGGCTTTAGGCGAAGACAAACCTCAAAGGGTTTGTCTTCGGTTTTTTCTGTGAGGTTAAAATGCCGCTCCCGGCATTTTTCCGCCAATCTGACACGCATGTCGTCAGATTGGATTTAAAGTAGGGGATCGAAATCCCCCATC
>JBMOLJ010000052.1:0-1534 GCA_049324235.1 Bacillota bacterium | reverse complement strand
GAGAGGAGAAAGCATGAGTTATCTCAGTGAAAGGATTTCCTATATCCGCGGTCTGGCCGAAGGAATGAATATCGAGAGCGATACCAAGGAAGGGCGCCTGTTAATGGCTCTGGTTTCCGTGATGGAAGAAATGGTCGAAGCGATCGATGAAATCGAAGACAGCAATGACGAACTGCTCGATTACATACAGGCGTTGGAGGAAAAGGTCGATTTTTGGGATGAGGAATTCGAAGAATATGACGAGGATGAATACGATGATTTATCCGACCATTTCATGGCGCTCGAATGCCCTGAATGCGGTGAGATCGTCTATTTTGACCAAAGCATGATGGGATCGGAACTGCTCTGCCCGGAATGCAACACGCCTGTTTCAGATTTAAGCGACCAGGACGAAGACACCTCGGTTGATTAAGAAGACTTCCGATTCCTATTGAAGCGGATACCCTGCACAACCCTGCCGATGACAACCCTTATAGCGTTTGTCATCGGCTTTGCTGTGCTGTGAGAAGTATCCCCGCTATCCCTACAGGATGCATTCCCGAACAGCCCGGGCCGGCAGTGTCGGACATTTGAGACACCGCCGCTTTTTTATGCCTTTTTAGATTTCAAATCACCTGGGCGCTGTGAGCTTCCGTCCAAAACGCAGATGCCTTTTTTCTCGTAAATTTCATGCCACAAAACGTATGCCGAATTGTGATAATGCATGCATTGACAGCATATGTATGATATGACGACGGACAGGAGGAAAACGCAATGGGTGCAAGGTGGCAGCAGGACCTCATGCAGTATCTGCCAAAGGATCTGCGCGGCGCGCTCTGCGCGCTCGATGCCGCGACAGCCTGCCGTGTCGAAGAAGTGCGCATACGTGCTTTACGTCCCTTCATGGTGGTGGCTGACGGCCTGGACGTATTCATCAACGCACACGGTATACAGGTACAAAGCGAAAACGCGATGCTTATCGCACCGGAGCATGTGCGCGAGATCTTCGAGCGCGTGACGCGCGCCTCCGTGTATGCGGTGGAACACGAACTGCAGAGCGGGTACACTACGCTCCCCGGTGGATACAGGGTGGGATTCTGCGGCAAAACGGTGATGCGGTGCGGGGTCCCCACGATCGTTTTGCCCTGTGCTTCCTTCAACATTCGCATCGTGCGTGAAGTGACGGGATGCGCCGACGCTGTCCTGCCGTTTTTGATAAAGGAACATGGCGTGCATTCCACGCTTGTGATATCGCCGCCCGGACTTGGGAAAACCACGATGCTCCGGGACATCGTACGCAGTCTGAGCACGGGTTTTGCGGGATGCAGGGGACTCCATGTGAGCGTGGTGGACGAGCGCTCGGAAATCGCGGCCTGCTACGGCGGGATACCGCAAACCGAGCTGGGGCCGCGGGTGGATGTTTTGGACGGCTGTCCGAAGGCGGAGGGGATGCGGATGCTTTTACGCGCAATGGCGCCCGACGTCCTGGTGGTGGACGAACTGGCGAGGGCTGAGGAACTCGAGGCTGTGCGCGACGCGGCAGGCGGCGGCGTCG
>JBMOLJ010000051.1:0-12325 GCA_049324235.1 Bacillota bacterium | reverse complement strand
TCGCAGCCGCCGCAGCCGTAACGGACGGTGTGGCGGTCGCCTGGCCTACGGTGATCTTCACATCCTCGGATTTCACCTCATACGTGTTTCCATCCGCGTCCTTTGCCGAAGCCGTAAAAACGTAGGTCTGATCGCCGCTCACCTCAAAATCCCTGGTTACGAGCCTGTCTCCCCCGGCAGGGAGCGTATCGATCGTTTCTATTTCCCCCTGGGTTTGCTCGCTGACGACCACATCCGTAAGCGTAGTGTCTTCCGTTTTGTTTGAGACGGTAATGGAAAACGTGACCGTCCCCGCTTCGGTAAGCTGCGTTACGTCAGGCTTGACCTCGATGCTCAGGCCGGTCTTCGCCTCCGCCTGCAGCAGCTTCATCTTAATAGGTTCGCTGGATGCTTCCACCCTGTCTCCGTTTTTATATCCGGTGGCCGTTACGGAATAGCTTCGAGAATCGGTCAGCGTGAATGTCTTCGTAACCGTTTTGGATTGTCCTTTCGCCAGATCAAAAGCATCCCCCAGGGCCTGCCCGATCTCGTCCTCAAGTGAAATATCCTTTATTTTCTGGCCGGATTGGTTGCTCACCTTGCAGTGTATGGTAATTTCTTCACCCGGCTTTACCTCGTCTTTGGTTGCGCTCACTTCCACGACCAGCGGTTCTTCGGGGACCGTAATATAGAGCGCGTCGATGGTGTTGATATAGCTTTTGCCGTTTGCACTGAAGGAGACGCTGGGCCGGGAAACCGTGTTCCCCTTCATAATGTACGTGTGCTGTATCTTCTTTTGAGCTCCCGGCGTGAGGGAAAACGCCGTGTTCAACGCCGCGTCCGTGTACTTGTCATGGACTATGACATTGCTGACGGTGTTTGTTCCCTTGTTATAAACGGTATATGTAAATACCACCGGTTTTCCGATATCCTGTTCCGAAACGCTGCTTGTGCGCTCCAGGACCACTTTGGGCGCTACCGCAAGGCGCGAAACCGTAACGGACCCTGTAGCCGTCTGCCCGCCATTATAGTGCACCGTGAACGTGATCGGCTTGCCCAGCATGCTGTCCGTTACCGTGTAGTCGTCTACCCACAGGTCCTGCGTTTCGCCGGAAGAAATGGTAGGGAGTATCTCGTTCACGCCGTTTCCCGTAACCGATACGTCTGTCATGGCGGAGGACGTACTGTTTTTGACTGATATGTGCAGCGTAACTGTTCCCGTTGTGCTCAGCTGGCTTGGGCTGGCAGTGACCGTGACGGTTACACCGCCCGCAGCCTGCGCGCTGAAAGTTCCCGCTCCTGTGATCATAACCATAATCACGGCAATTAAAAGGGATATGAACCGTATTCTTTTCATAACACGTCCCCTTCCGATCTATTAGGATACCGGTAAAAAAGCTTGATGGCCAAACATTGATTGCTATAATCAGTATAGTTCCCAGGCGCCTGCATTATTCTATCTTAATTCCCGCTTGCATGTCAACTTTGGCGCTTACGGCCACTTCTATACTATATACCCGCAAAGGCCTGCGCCAAAACGGCGCAGGCCTTTGTAACAACATAGTCATTCAGTCCCTATACGCGCACAACCCAGTTGAACGGGTCGGCCTCGCGGCCAAGTTGTATGCCCGTGAGCTTGTCATACAGCATCTGCGCATACTTGCCGATTTCCCCATTGCTTATCGTTATGGTTCTCCCGTCCCACGTCATCTCGCCCACGGCGGAAACCACGGCCGCCGTGCCTGTGCCGAACGCTTCGTCCAGCTTGCCGTTATCGTGCGCAGCAAAAATTTCTTCTATACTGATTGTACGCTCGGTTACCTTGAGTCCCATGCTGCGCGCGATCTGTATGATGGAATCGCGCGTTATTCCTGGCAGGATGCTCCCGCTCAAAGCGGGCGTTATCAGTTCGCCGTCGATCACGAAAAACATGTTCATGGAGCCGACTTCCTCAACATTGGCATGTTTCACGCCGTCCAGCCACAGCACCTGCGAATAGCCTTTTTCGTGCGCCTTTTCACCGGCGATCAGGCTCGCCGCGTAGTTGGCGCCCGCCTTGGTGTGTCCCGTTCCGCCGGGTACGGCGCGTACGTATTCATTCTCGACATAGATGCGTGTCGGCTTCATGCCTTCGGCGTAGTATGCGCCGACCGGAGAAAGAATGATAAAGAAGATATATTTATCCGAGGCTTTCACGCCCAGTACCGGTTCCGTCGCTATGATAGTCGGCCGTATATACAGGGATGTCCCCGGCGAAGATGGGATCCAGCCGCGCTCGATATCGATGAGCGTTTTGAGGTTTTCAACCGCCTCGTCCACGTCGATCGTCGGGACGCAGAGCCTTTCGGCCGTACGGTTCATGCGCAGGAAATTGTCCCGTGGCCTGAATAAAAGGACTTCGCCCTTCTCGTTCTTGTATGCCTTAAGCCCTTCGAAAAGAGCCTGCGCATAGTGGAAAACCAGCGCCGCCGGATCGAGCACGAAATCGGCATAGGGGACGATGCGCGCTTCGTGCCAGCCCTGGCCGCGGTCATAGTCCATGATAAACATATGGTCCGTGAACAGTTTTCCGAATCCAAGCTTGGATTCGTCTTCCACCTTTGCTTTGGGCGCCTGTGTACGTGTGATTTTCAGTTCTCCCATATTCAAGACTCCTATCAGAAAAATTATTATAAGGGATGCTTCCTCCCGGCTATTCTTCTTCCGGCCATGCGTGATAGCCGCGGCCTGTCTCCAAGATGCTGCCCTTACCCTCGGTAAATTCCTTAAACCGCATGCAAAAAACGGCTTCTTCCGATGCGCGTACAGCCAGCTCTATATTCACGTCAGCACCGAAGTCCTCATGCAGCACCTGTGCGTCCACGCTTTTTACAAACCCCTGCAGGCGGCTGTACCGTGCGTAATCAAGCTCAATCCTGTAAAATACCGCCTCGTGCATCGTGACCGGCCTGGCATCTTCCAGCGCCTGCGCGGCAGCCGCCGAATACGCGCGCACCAGTCCGCCCGTACCCAGCAGCACGCCGCCGAAATACCGCGTGACCACGATCAGCGCGTTGTTCACGCCGTTTTTCAGGAGCACTTCCAGTATGGGCATGCCCGCCGTGCCCGAAGGCTCCCCGTCGTCGCTGGAACGCCGGGTTTGTCCCGTCACAAAAGCATAGCAGTGGTGCCGCGCGTCATGGTATTTTTTACGCTGCGCCTCGATGACTTCCGCGGCCTGCGCCTCATCCTCAACCCGAACGCAGACTCCCAGAAACCTCGATTTCTGGACGATATGCACGCTCTCGCCCCGGTGCATAACGGTTTTATACGAATGCGTCATATCAATTCGATACGGTGGAACGTCTTCTTGCCTTTTCTGATCAGTATGCCAACCCGCACCCGCTCCGCCAAGATAACGGCTTCCTCGTCCGCAGCCTTTTCGCCGTCGACATACACGCCGCCCTGGCGCACCAGCCGCCGCGCCTCGCCCTTGGACGCGGCAAGGCCACAAAGCGCCATAAGGTCGATCAGGCGCGAATTAGCTTCGTACTGCTCCTGCGTAATCCGGGTCGCAGGGATGGTATCGGCATCCTTATCGCCGCCGAACAGCGACTCGGCGGCCTGCTGCGCTTTGTCCGCCTCGTCCGCGCCATGCACCTGTCTGGCCAGTTCGTAGGCCAGGGTGCGCTTGGCGTCGTTCATCCGGTGGTCCTTATGCGCGCACATGGCTTTGATCTGCTCCATTGGCAGGAAAGTGAGCAGCCGCATGCAGTTTTCCACGTCGGCGTCATCGACGTTGCGCCAGTACTGGTAAAACTCGTAGGGGCTGGTCTTTTTTGGGTCGAGCCACAGCGCGCCGCGCTGCGTCTTGCCCATTTTCACGCCCTCGCTGGTGGTCAGCAGCGAACAGGTCATCGCGTACGCCGCCCGCTGTTCCTTGCGCCGGATGAGGTCCGCGCCCGCTAAAATATTCGCCCACTGGTCGTCGCCGCCCATTTGCAAAACCGCGCCGTACTCACGGTTCAGCACCAAAAAGTCATAGCTCTGCATGAGCATGTAGTTAAACTCGATAAAGGTAAGCCCTTTCTCCATCCGCGATTTGAAGCACTCGGCGGCGAGCATGCGGTTGACCGTGAAGTGTACGCCGATGTCGCGCAGGAAGTCTACGTAATTGAGGTTTAAAAGCCAGTCGGCGTTGTTTACCATGATTGCCCTGCCGTCCGAGAAGTCGATCAGGTTGCCGATCTGGTCCTTGAAGCGGTTGGCATTATTTTCAATCTGCTCCAACGTGAGCATCTGCCGCATATCGCTGCGGCCCGACGGGTCGCCGATCATCGCCGTGCCCCCGCCGATGAGCGCGATGGGCCTGTGCCCCGCGCGCTGCATATGCGCCATGGCCACCAGTGGAACATAATGCCCGATATGCAGGCTGTCCGCCGTGGGGTCAAAGCCGATATAAAACGTTATACGCTCTTTGCCCAGGAGTTCTCTTAATTCATCTTCGTGGGATGTCTGCTGGATAAAGCCGCGTTCTTTTAAAACATCGAATACATTGCTCATCGTTCTCTCCCGTTTGCTGGATGCGCTCGTAATTTTCGTATCTGTTTATTTTATCGTTTTTTGTCGCTCAAAACAAGTGCGAAAGGGGGCTATTCAGGCAAAAAGCGGTTGAAAAAGGAGGGATCGTTCCTCCCCCCTTCGGATGGCGTTCCACTGCCGGTTCATCGGCCTATACGTGCCTTGCGATCACCGCGCCGAGTGTTTTGATGCCCTGTTTGATCCTCTCCGGGTCGCAGGCCGAGAAATTCAGCCGGAGCGTGTTGTCGTGCCCGCCGCCGTCATAGAAATGCGTGCCCGGGATGAACGCAACGTTCTCCGTCACCGCTTCCCTGAGCAGCGCAAGCCCATCCACGCCCTCGGGCAGCGTCGCCCATATGAACAGCCCGCCCTCGGGCCGCGTGAATTCCGCGGCCTTGGGGAAGTACGCTTCCAGCGCTTCGAGCATGGCCTGCATCTGAACGGCATAGCTCTTTACCGCCCGCGGCAGGTTCTCCTTTAGCAGTCCGCGCCGCACGTACAGGTCCACAATCGCCTGCGAGAGGTTGGACGAGTGCGTGTCCGCGCACTGTTTGGCGATGGTCATCTTCGCGATGACCGGCTGCGCCGCCACGGCAGCGCCCACGCGCAGTCCCGGGGAGACCGTTTTGGAGCAGCTCATAAGATGGATCACAACGTCGTTTTCGTCAAACGATTTGATGGAGGGCAGCGGATTTCCGGCATAGCGCAGTTCGCCGTACGGGTCGTCCTCCAGTATCAGCACGCCGTATTTTTCGGCAAGCTCCACGAGCTTTTTGCGGCGCTCGAGCGAGAGCGTGCGTCCGGTCGGGTTCTGGAAAGTGGGGATGATGTAAAAAAGCTTAGGGCTGTAGCGCCGCATTTTCTCCTCCACATCCTCCAGGATAACGCCCTCTTCGTCCATTTCGACGGGTACGATCTTTGCGGCATACGAATTGAATATCTGCAGCGCGCCGAGGAAGGTGGGCGACTCCACTAAAATGGCGTCCCCCTCGTTCAAAAGCGCCTTGGACGCGGTGTCAATCCCCTGCGTAGCGCCCGACGTGGCGATGACCTGTTCGAGTTTGCAGTCGATGCCGCGCGCACTGAGCAGCTCTTTTGCCGTTTCCCGAAACGGCATATACCCTTCCGTAATACCGTACTGCAGCATGACCTTTCCATTGTCGAGCAAAAGCTCCTTTGCGATTTCCGCGATCTGCTCGTTCGCAAAGGTGTCCGGGTTGGGCACGCCCCCGGCAAAACTGATGATGTCCGGGTTGGCGAGCAGCTTGAATATTTCACGGATGGCGCTGCCCGTCAAGGGCACCATCCTGTCGGCGATACCGTAATGCATTCGATGTACCTCCACGTAATCGATATTAGCATAACTGTATGTGCATTTTGGGCTTGTGTCAATAGGAACGGGCGAGGAAACTGCCGGACTACCATACATATCCCCTCCTACCTATGTTTTGTAGTCCTACAACCGGCCCTCCCCCTCCCCATACATGCACTGTTGCCGCGGGGACAAACTATGTTATAATGAAAAAAGCTTTGCAAACCCGATTCTCAAGCGGAATCTTTTTTTACATTTTTTTACTAAGGAGGAATGACAACATGCAGTATTCCAAAGAACTGGAAGAAATGACATGCGTGGCTAAAGGCCCGAAGCATGGTCCTGCTCCCATTCCCGAGGAAGGGAAATGGGTTCAGGCAAGGCAGATCACCGATATCAGCGGCCTTACGCACGGCGTTGGCGGGTGCGCGCCGCAGCAGGGAGCCTGCAAGCTCACGCTGAACGTGAAGGAAGGCGTTATCGAGGAAGCGCTGATCGAGACCATCGGCTGTTCGGGCATGACGCATTCGGCCGCCATGGCCGCCGAGATACTCCAGGGAAAGACAATCCTGGAAGCGCTGAACACCGACCTGGTGTGCGACGCCATCAACACCGCTATGCGCGAGCTGTTCCTGCAGATCGCATACGGCCGCACGCAGTCCGCTTTTTCGGAAGGCGGCCTCCCCGTGGGCGCCGGCTTGGAGGACCTCGGCAAGGGCCTGCGTGCGCAGGTTGGTACGATGTACGGCTCCAATGCCAAAGGCGTGCGGTATCTGGACATGGCCGAGGGCTATGTGCTGGAAATGGGGCTGGACAAGGACGACGAGGTAATCGGCTACAAGTTCGTGCACCTCGGCAAGATGCTCGAGGCCATTAAAAAAGGCACGGACCCCAGGGAAGCATTTGAAAAGAACGTGGGCACGTACGGCCGCTTTGACGAAGCGGTCCGCACGATTGACCCGCGCCATGAATAGGGAGGTGCAGGAAATGGCAACTTTTGAAGGATACGAAAGAAGAATCGATAAAATCAACGCCTGCTTAAAGGAGTACGGCCTTGCCTCCCTCGAAGAAGCGCGCGACCTTTGCCTTTCCAAAGGCGTGAACGTGGAAGAGATCGTGCACTGCATACAGCCCATTGCGTTCGAAAACGCCGTGTGGGCCTATACGCTGGGCGCGGCCATTGCCATCAAGAAAGACGTTGCCAGCGCCGCCGATGCCGCCGAGGCGCTGGGAATCGGCCTGCAGGCCTTCTGCGTCCCCGGCTCGGTCGCCGACCAGCGCGATGTGGGCATCGGCCACGGCAACCTTGCCGCGATGCTTTTACGCGAAGAGACGCAGTGCTTCTGCTTCCTGGCCGGACACGAATCGTTTGCCGCCGCGGAAGGCGCCATAGGCATTGCGGGCACGGCCAACAAGGTCCGCAAGACGCCGCTTCGCGTCATATTGAACGGGCTGGGTAAGGATGCGGCGTATATCATCTCGCGCATCAACGGCTTCACCTACGTGGAGACTAACTTCGACTACGCCACAAATAAGCTCGAGATCGTGTACGAGCGCCCGTTCTCGGAGTGTGAGCGCGCTAAGGTAAAATGCTACGGCGCAGACGATGTCCGCGAAGGCGTCGCAATCATGATACAGGAAGGCGTTGACGTTTCCATAACGGGCAACTCCACCAACCCCACGCGCTTCCAGCACCCCGTTGCGGGCACATATAAAAAGTGGTCGGTGGAAAACGGCAAGAAGTATTTCTCGGTGGCCTCGGGCGGCGGCACGGGACGTACGCTGCACCCTGATAACATGGCGGCAGGCCCCGCGTCCTACGGCATGACCGACACCATGGGCCGCATGCACTCGGACGCGCAGTTCGCGGGTTCCTCCTCGGTTCCCGCGCACGTGGACATGATGGGTCTCATCGGCATGGGCAACAACCCCATGGTCGGCGCGTCGGTCGCAATCGCGGTCGCAATCGAACAGAGGAAAAGGTAATCCCCAAAAAATGTTAAGCCCCGCATCATACCCGATGCGGGGCATTTTATTATGCACTTTACGAAACCTGTTTGATCTTCGACCTCCGGTTCAGCAGGTTTTCGACCAGCATCGTGATACCGCCGAAAATGATCTGCGCGTAATAGGTCAGCGCGCGCCACAGAACCATGCCCGTAAAAGCCCAGGGCCCGAAAACGCCGCCGAAAACAAGTATGAACCCGCCCTCGGACGCGATCGATGCACCGGGCAGCGGTATATAGGCCACTGTAAGATACAGTATCGCTTGCAGGCTGACGATGTCCAGCGCCGTATACATCGAAAGTCCGCAAGCCCGGTAGATAAAGTACGTGATTGCGAACTGGAACAGCATCTGCACGCAGACCACAGAGATTAAATACCAGATGCGCGATTTTATCTGGCGGATGGCAACCATGCCGCTGTGAAACTCCTCAAGCGTATTCTCCAGGGATGCCTTTGCCTTGTCCAGATTCTTGACAATCCTGACTCTATGCAGCCAGTTGAGCAGGCGGAGTGCGGTATTCTCGATCCACCTCCTGCGCGTCATCGAAAGAACCGCGACAATAAGCACGCCAACGTTTACGGTAAACCCGATGGCGATGATAATGAGCTCTTCAGAAAACGTCGTAAGAAAGAATACGAATTTATACAGCACAGCCATGACAAATAATATGCATATTGAAGTCTGAAAGGCAATGAATTTGACCACCATGACCGACGTTGCCGTGCCTGTAGGTATCCCGTTTTTGCGCATAAACATGATCTGCACCGGCTGGCCTCCCGTAGCCGATGGGGTAAGCGCCCCGTATAAAAGCCCGATGAGCCCGATGCGCAGGGAACTGAAAAACGAGATCTTTTTGTCCATACTCACCGTGACATATTTTAACGTATAGGCCTCCAAAAACCAGAACATAATGAGACAGAATACGGCAATGCACACATACATAATATCCATTTTTGCAACCGCTTCATCAAGCCTTACCTTGTTATGGTCCAACAGGCCGATGACCGCGATTACCCCAAAAGTAAAGAGCAAAAAGAAGATATATGCAATTTTCTGGAGCTTTACATTTTTCATATTCACCACTGATGTTTCAAATGTAATACATACTCACACCAAATAAGCATATCACTATTATATTCAAGTTTCAACATATAAGCCATCGGCTTATTTTACATATTTCTATGTATTTCCCACTGATTCGCTGTATGCGTCGATTCTTGCGGGGTATGTTCGGCTCAAGCCGAATATCATGATCATATCGTATAATATAAACTGTTATTGATGCCGGAAACCGCTGCTTTTACCGGAAGATTTTTCCTTGCACGCAATAAGCGGTATAAAAACATCGGCGCGTATACCATACGCGCCGGTTCTAATGCGTCTACCACTTTTCCATGTGTATTTTCTTCGGATCAAAGCGCTCGGGCATTCCATACGTTTTTGCCGGATACCCAACTGCGATGAACGCAAACGGCACCACCGCCGCGGGTATCCCAAGTATTTTACGCACCGCGTCCATCACGTCCGTTTGCGGATACAGGCCGCACCAACACGTCCCCAGCCCGAGTTCGTGCGCGCAGAGCATCAGGTTCTGCGTGGCGGCCGAACAGTCCTGCACGAAATAGTCCTTATGCGAGCTTTCCTGCACGGACGGTTCCCCGCAGACCAGGATGCATACCGGCGCGCGCTCTATCGGCTTATACCAGGGCAGCAGCGCGGCGATGTTTTCGCGGACCGCCGCATCGCGCAACACGATAAACTGCCAGTCCCGCGAATCGTGTGCCGACGGCGCGTACATCGCGGCTTTCAAAAGCTGCTCCACCGTTTCGGGTTCAACCTTTTGATCGGTATACCTGCGCACGCTTCTTCTGGTAAGAATCGCCTCCATCGTATTCATGCGTTTTCCTCCTTTTCAGGGTTCAGTACGTCTTTTTCAAAGGACCACACGGCATCGGCCGGGACGGCCTTGCTCGTGTAAAACCTGCCCACCAGCCAGACAAACCACCGTGCGGGCAGCATTTTATACAAACCATAGAGAAACTTATATTCCAGACCGATCACCTTGCGCACAGGCGGCCTGGGGTTCCGTATGAGCCTGAAGACCACCTTTGCAACAGCCTTGGGTTCGCGCCCCTTCATCTCGCTCAGGGTCATGGAATACAGCGCGCGCTCACACATCGTCCTGTAGGCCTTGTTCGTACACGTCTCCTTGGTAAAGCATCTTGCTTTCGTGAATCCCGTACGCGTATCCCCGGGCTCTATGAGCGTCGCACGCACGCCGAAAGGCCCTGCTTCCACGCGCACCGCCTGCGTCATTGCTTCCAGCGCGTACTTCGATGCGCTGTACATCGACTGGAATGGCACGGAAACCCAGCCTGCAACCGAAGATATGTTGACAATGAGGCCGCCGCCCTGGCTGCGCATCTGCGGCAGGACCGAACGCATCACGCGCAGCGCGCCCAAAAAGTTGGTGTCCATCTGCTGCGCGGCTTCCTCCGCCGTTGTATCCTCCACCGCCCCCGCGATTCCCATTCCGGCGGCGTTGACCACAATGTCCAGCCTGCCCTCCGTTTTTATCACGGCCCTGACCACTTCATCCACCGAATCCTGATCGCGCACGTCCATAGTCAAAAGCTTGATGAACCCGCCGTAATGCCCGGACTCCATGGGCGAAAAGTTCTGCACATGCCGGGCCGTCCCATACACGTGAAAACCGTTTTCGCAAAGCAGCTGCGCAACCGACCGGCCGATGCCCGACGTAGCGCCCGTTACCAACACAATATTCCCATATGGATTCTTGATATTCACGCTTACATTCCTCCCCGCGCTTTCCAGCGCTAATGTATCACAAACCGAAACACGGCGGCAACAAAACCGCTCTGGCAACTCCCAAATGCGCATGATATAATGGTTCTATCAAACCCACGGAGGCTTACATCTTGCTAACATCAAAGGCTGAAAAAGAGGGCGTAAAGCTGTATGCGCATCTCAAAAGCAAATTGCCCTATCTCTCCTATGAAGCATTTCAAAAGACTTTACGCATGAAAAAAGTGCTCGTCAACGGACAGGTTGCGTATAAGGACAGGGCTTTATCCGCCGGAGACGCGGTCGAAGTCCGCTTGAGCGATCAGGCGCTTGGGAAGTACCGCTTTCCGAAAGTCGAAATCGTTTATGAGGACAATTATATAATCGTTGTGAATAAACCGCAAGGTGTGGAAGTGGAAGTCCCGAAAGGCCAACCCTGTCTGTGTACCTGGCTGCGCGCGCAGCACGCCGGAAACGAGACCGCGCCGTTTCCTGTCCCCTGCCACCGGCTCGATGCGCAAACGGGCGGGCTGGTGCTTTTCGCCAAGGACCAGAACACGCAGCTCGAAATGGTGAAGGCTTTCAAGCAGGGGATGGTGCACAAGCAGTACGCATGCCTCGTCCGCGGTCTCCCCAGCCCGAGGCTCGGCGAGATCAGCCTGCCTCTTTTAAAGGACGCGAAAAACGCGTGCATGCGCGTCTGCCCCCCGGGCACGCACGGCGCCCTGACGGCAGTGACGCGCTATCGCGTTGCGACCTCCGTCGGCCGTTTCTCGGTGCTGGAAGTAAACCCCGTTACCGGGCGTCCGCACCAGGTCCGCGTGCATCTGGCCTCTATCGGCCATCCCGTACTGGGAGACGACAGATACGGGGACCGCGCGCTCAACAAAAAGCTGGAGATCAAACGCGAACAGCTCGTTGCGAATACATTGGGATTTGAAATGCCGCCCAAAAGCCCTCTTTCGTACCTGTCCAACATCAACATCTCGATTCCCACGCCGGATTTCAACATCCGCAAGATCAAATATTAAACCGTTTTTGCATTTTGTGAACTCTCCAAAAACTGAATAGTCAAAAAGTTTTTTGGAGAACTGTACCGCTGAGCGCTTCGGGCGTAAAGGCAGAGGCTTGCACATCTGCTGCAGCGGCAAGGTTCTCCTTATTTTAAGGAGAAAAAAGCGGCTTGCTGCCGCCTTTTTAGATGCCCTATTTTTTCAATACTTCATATACATGCCCGGGGAAGGTGTTCCACGGCGCCTTATCCGGCGGAAGGCATACGAAGCTCATGCGTTCTTTCCTGGTAGGGTGCTCGAACGAGAGCTTGTAGGACCACAGCGCGATCTGCTTTCCGGGGCTGGCCGACGCAGAATACTTCTGGTCGCCCCAGATGGGATAGCCCGCCGCGGAAAGCTGCGCACGTATCTGGTGGGACCGGCCGGTGTGCAGGCGCACCCAGATAAGGCTCAGCTTCTCGTTGAATTCCTTTTCCTTGTATTCGAGCCGCGCAAATTTCGAGCCGGGCGCGTTGTGGTCAAGCACCCGTACGCGGTTTACGGATTCATCCTTTATCAGATAATTTTCAAGTATACCCGCCCTGGGCACGGGCCGCCCGTGTACCGCCGCCAGATAGCAGCGTTCCACGTCCCCCTGCTTGAGCTGCA
>JBMOLJ010000050.1:0-12342 GCA_049324235.1 Bacillota bacterium | reverse complement strand
GGTGAGGTTCATGATGTCGTCGTTTTGCAGGACGATCTGGGAAAGCTGTTTGTCAGCCTTGGTTTTCAAGTCATAATGGTATACCGTGCGCAGCTTTGGATTCCCCGCGCTGTCCGTTCCTCCGGCAAAAATGGCTTCATCGCCGTAGATCACCGGATCGCCGATTTTCCTTACCCGCAGCATAATCTCCTTCACGTCGGGCTTGAACGTTTCGTCCGTTTTGGTATCGATCTCGCCGGCAACCTTGCCGAAGGTGTTCTGCGCGGGTTCCTGCTTAGGCGGAGGCGGTGGAATGATCAGGCTGAGTAGCAGCCAGACGGCCACGGCCAGAACCAGCGCACATCCCGCAATAAACGTTGCGGGATGTGTGGCAATCTGCCTGAAGCGCCTGGAGCCGCGGCTTCTGGTACGGATAGCATAAAACATCGAGCTTTGCGACGCACGCTCGCGCTTTTTCCGAAACTTGGCCATCCCAAAAACCTCCGTACGGTTTCGTTATCCTGTTGCGGGCAATGCCCGCTACTGAATACGTCGTAAAACGACTTATTCCACATACCCTAATTATAGCAATACCTTGTGCAGCAAAGCAACCGCATGCGCCGATATGCCTTCTTCGCGGCCTTCAAACCCCAGTTTCTCTGTCGTAGTCGCCTTTAGCCCTACGCAGTCAGGCGGTATGCCCAGCGCCGTGGCCAGCGTTTCGCGCATCCGTGGGATATAGGGAGAAAGCCGCGGGGCCTGCGCGCACACCGTGGCATCCACATTGATCACGCCGTATCCCGCCGCATCCACGATCCTTACAACCTGTAAGAGAAGATCCATGCTGCGCACATCCTTATACCGCATGTCCGTATCCGGGAAATGCACGCCGATGTCACCCAGCGCCGCAGCCCCCAGCAAAGCGTCCATAATGGCGTGCGTGAGTACATCCGCGTCCGAGTGCCCCAGCAGGCCCTTGTTATGCGGGACGTTCACGCCGCCCAGTATAAGCGCCCTTCCGCTGACCAGGGCATGCACGTCCGTCCCCGTGCCCACCCGCATATTGAACGAATGCGCCGCGCTCAGCCTGCCTGTGCGCTCGAGTATGGCGCGGCCCAGGGCAACGTCATCTATCGTCGTGAGCTTAATGTTGTCGTAACTGCCCTGCACCAGTTTGACCCTGTACCCGATGCGTTCGCACAGTACGGCGTCGTCCGTGCCCAGGTACCCGTCTTCCATCGCCTTTTTATGGGCTTTAACGATCAGCTCCCGCCGGAAGCACTGGGGCGTCTGCGCCGCCCACAGCGTGCTTCTCTCGGGCGTCTGGCTGATAAAACCGCCGCCGTCCGCGCATTTGACCGTATCCTTGACGGGCACGGCGGCGATGCACGCGCCGTACTCCCGCACCGCCTCGGCACAGCGTACAATGATGTCCGTGGTAATAAAGGCGCGCGCCCCGTCCTGTATGAGCACATATTCCACCTGTTCATCAAGGCTGCTAAGCGCGTTGTACACCGACTGCTGGCGGTGCTCCCCGCCCTCTATCACGCGCGCGGGTACGCTGATGCGCTGCCTTGTAAGCCACTGCTCCATCTCCTCAACCATGCCCGGTACGCATACGAGCACAATCTCGTCCACGACCCCGCTTGACGCATAGGTCTCCAGCCCGTAGGCAAGGACCTCGCGCCCGCCCAGGCGTATCATGAGTTTGTCCTTCGTGTCTTCCATGCGCAGGCTTCTCCCTGCCGCAAGAATCACGGCCGCCATTTTCCCCATACGGTCAACCGCCTTTCTCTTCACCGGCTACGCGGTACATCGCGGACGCGTCCTGCTTGGAAACATGCTCGGACAGCGCTAATACTTCATAACGCATCACACGCTGTCCCAGAGACAGCTCGATCATGTCCCCGACCTTCACCTCAGCCGAGGGCTTGGCCGTCTTGCCATTTATACGCACGCAGCCGCCCGAGCAGGCCTCGTTGGCCACGGTGCGCCGCTTGATGATGCGCGAGAGCTTCAGGAACTTATCCAGTCTCATAAATCTCCCTTTCCAAGAAGGCATAGCAAAGGCCAGACCTATAAAAAGCCCGGCCTCTTGCCTTTGGTCATACTCCTTACGCCTAGTTCACGGAATCTTTGAGAACCTTGCCAGCCTTGAATACCGGCGTCTTGGAAGCCGCGATATCGATCGGCTCCTTTGTCAACGGGTTGATTCCCTTGCGTGCTGCGCGTTTGCGCACCTCAAATGTGCCGAATCCCACCAACTGTACCTTCTCATCTTTGCTAAGCGCCTCTGTCACGACCTCCATAAAAGCGTTGACAGTCTGCTCAGTATCTTTTCGTGTCTTTTCGCACTTGTCGGCGATGGCGGCAATGAGTTCTGACTTGTTCACAATATACCCTCCTTAGTGAAAAATAACAGTGTTTATAATTCCTTACGGTGCCATAAATTCCTTCTTTTGGCAAACATTTTTTTCAAAAAAACCCTTATAAATTGGGATTTTCACAGTATGTTTATAAAATTGTACCCAATTTTGATGTAAATTTACTACAAATCCGGCTCTTTCTTCGCGCGGTCCCAAAGCGCATCCATCTCGGAAAGCGGCATCCCATTCAGCCCTGACCCTTCTTTTCCGGCAAGTTTTTCCATATGCCCGAAACGGTCGATGAATTTTTCAGTAGCAGCCTTTAAGGCAAGCTCGCTCTGCACGCCCGCAAGCCGCGCCACATTCACCACCGCAAACAACAGATCGCCGATTTCCTCCTTTATCCGTCCGGATTCGCCGCGCCTTAGTTCCTCCCCGGCTTCGCGCGCCTCTTCAAACACCTTTTCAAGCGCCTTTAGGGCATCGTCCCAATCAAAACCGATCTGCGCGGCCTTGCCCTGCACCTTCTCGCTGCGGACAAGGGCAGGCAGATTGCGGGGAACGCTCTTGAGCACCTCGGCCTGCGTCTCCTGTTTCTTTTCGTCCCGCTTGATGGCCTCCCAGTTCACCAGCACGTCCTCCGGCGTTTCCGCCTTCGCATCCCCGAATATGTGCGTGTGCCGCCTGAGCATCTTTTGGCAGACCGCCGTGGTGACGTCGCGGTCGTCAAACCGCCCCTGCTCCTTTGCAATGCGCGCGTGGAACACGACCTGCAGGAGCACGTCCCCCAGCTCGTCCAGCAGCGCTTCGTCGTCTTCGTTGTCGATGGCCTCGAGCACCTCATACGTTTCTTCGATGAGGTACTGCCTGAGCGACTGGTGCGTCTGCTCCCTGTCCCATGGGCAGCCGCCTTCGCCCCGCAGCCTGTCCATGATGGCGATAAGCGCGTCAAACCCGAACCTTTCCCGCTCCTCAATCCCGACGGGAGGTACCACAAGGGAGGCTGTATGGTCTGTTTCCTGCCTGTCCAGTTCGCAAACAGCCAATATTTGTTTATCAAAGGCCCCGTTTATCTGACGCACCATGCAGATGCGGTGCGCCGGCGGATAGAATTCCAGGAGCCACAGTTTGACCGCTCCGGCCGTCAGGAACCCGTCCACCTCCAGCACCACCAGCGTCTGGTTCACGTCCGGCCTGACGGAATTTACGTCCGATGCGAACAGCGCCTGCACGCCGCCTGCGCCCGTCAGCGGCGTCCTTGCCTCCAGCGCCCCGGCCAGCGCCGCGCCCTGGAGCGAAACACCGGGAATAAGCTGTAATTTGGCGCCCGCTTCCGCGGCCATGCGCAATACCGCGCCGCACATCGCATGCGCCCAGAGGCCTTCACCCGTGACGAGGAACACCGTCTCGGACTGCGGGCGCAGGGTTTTCTTTATAAATGCCGCCGCTTCCCCGCCCAGCGCGTCGAAGTCCTCGGCGTTCTCGTAGAGCGCGTCCAGCGTTTTGAATGCAACGCCCTGTTCCTGCAAATACTGCGCCACCGGATGACGCATGGTCTGGAGCAGCAGCGCATCCGCCCGCCTTGCCGCATCCAAAACGCCCGGCGTGCACATGGAGACAGGCCCCGGCCCCATTCCCGCGATTGTCAGCTTCATCGTTCTCTCCCTTTTTTGGTGTCTCTTGGTTTTACGAATCTTTTGAGCTTTCCCCCACCCGGTATCATATCCAGGTCTTCCGGTTTTAACCCGCCCAGAATAAGGACCATTACGAAATACGTAAGCACGCCGCCGCCGATACCGGCCCCCAGGGCCACCCACTTGCCCGTAACCGGTGACAGCCACAGGTTGAACAGATACGCAAAAACGCCCATCACAGCAACGGCGATAACAGGCTTTACCACACAATCCACGAATTTGAACGGCATGCGCGTACGCCGCGACACCTGCCACACGTTCAGGCTGCTTGATATAAAATAGCAAGCAATGGTTCCGACGATAGCGCCTGTGATGTTGATAGACGGAATCCGTATAAGTAACAGGGAGATAACCACTTTAAAAACAGCGCCTATGAACAGGTTAAAGACGGGTACCATCACCTTGCCGAGCCCCTGCAGGATCCCTGTCGTGGTCAGATCCAGCGTCAGAAAAATAATCGAGAAGGACAGTTGCTGGAGCAATTGTGCGCTTCGTGTAATTTCCTCAGGCGTTAACCCCGCTGAATAAAGGCATCTTATGATAGGCTCCGCCAGGGCAAACAGTCCTACCGCGCAAGGCAGCGATATATAGAGCGCAAGCTTGACGCCTACCAGCGAGGACATCCTCACCCCCGTCTTATCCCGTTTTTCCTTTGCGTGGGAAATGGCGGGAACCAGGGACATCTGCAAGGCGGATGCGAGTACGGATGGCATGGCCACCAGTGTGGTTGCAACGCCGGTCAGGAGCCCGTAGAGGCTGCGCGCACTGTCTATTGAATACCCGATCCCCTGCAGTCCGTTGCCGATGATGACCGCATCGATAAACCCCATCAAGGGCATGATTCCCGCACCGATCGTCACCGGAATGGCAATCGCCACGATATTCCAGGAAAGCCGGCCAAACGTAGGCTGTTGCGACCGCGGGACATACACGCTCTTTTTGATCCGTTGACGCCGCGAGCGCATCGTGAAAACATAGATGCAAATCAGCAGGAGGAATGCCGCCAGTTCGGAAAACGAAACGCCCAGCAGCGTCCCTGCCGCGCCCCACTCTACACCCCACGGCAGCCAGGCGGCTGCGAGCATCAGTCCAATCGTGAGTTTCCCGAGCTGCTCCATTAATTGGGAGGAGGCCGTGGGCAGCATGATCTGCTGGCCCTGAAAGTAGCCCCTGAATGCGGAGAAAACCGCTACAAAAAATATCGCCGGCGATAAATACTGAAAGGCCAGTGCGGATTGCGGATCGCCCACCATGCTGGCAATAAGCCCGCTGCCAAAGTACATCGCCACGGATAGAACGATACCGATGAGCAGCAGAAGCACGAGCGCGGTTCTGAAAACCCTGTGCGCGCCTCTGTAGTCGCCTTTAGCATAATGCGCTGAAACCAGTTTGGATATGCCCGTGGGTATGCCTGCCGTGGAAATGACCAGGAGCAATGCGTAAATGGGATAGATTTCCTGATAAATGCCAACACCGTCTGAACCAATGATGTTCGTCAACGGAATGCGGTAGAAGGCACCGATTACTTTCGTGATAATACCGGCAATGCCTAGTATTACGGCACCGCCAACGAACGATTTTTTGCTCATCTGTCCCCCCGAAGCGCCTTTTTGGCTCACTATATTATAGCAAAAAAAATTTTTGTTACAACCAAATTCTGTAACAATGCTTATAATACTGGCAAATATAGGCCTGCCGGTAGAGCGCCGGAACGTGAAAATGAAAGATAAAAAGAAATAAGGTGCCCCGCCGGCCGTTCAGGCCATAGCGGGGCAATCAATTATGACGATGTATGTTTTTTTCTGAACTTACCAAAGCGTATGATTGTGTTTAAAAGAGCATTTGCCTGCTTAAAAAGCCGGCTGCCGTTTCCGCAACCTTGAGCTCCGTTTCACCCATGTGCGTTTGGGCATCTTTGGATACAAGCATGATGGCCCCAATCGCATCTCCCTGTACCACGACCGGTACGATCACCTGCGCCGAATACTCCTCCGCATCGTTCATATGCGCTATGATGTTAATAAAATGCCCTGTTTCACCACGGTTTACCGCGGTCTTTTTCCGTGATTCAATGAGCTGTTCCATATCCTGATGGATTGGCTTATCCAATAATTCCTTGCGGCCCGCACCCGATGCGGCAACCACGGCGTCCTTGTCGCAAATGCAGGCTGTATGTCCCAGCACCTGGCTCAACGCATCCGTATACTCTTTGGCAAAGTTGCTCAGTTCCCCGATGGGCGAATACTTCTTTAGGATCACTTCCCCGTCGCGGTCGGTGAAAATTTCCAGAGGATCTCCTTCACGTATACGCATCGTACGCCGTATCTCCTTGGGAATCACCACCCTGCCCAGTTCGTCTATTCTGCGCACTATTCCGGTCGCTTTCAAGCTATTCCCTCCTTAATATTTCTGGGGCTGTCAAAAACTGTTTTAGCAGTCTTATTATTCATCCGGCGGGAATTTTTATGCGCGGGGAAATTGCCGTGTTTAAAATTGCATTTTCGGGTCGCTGTCATCTTGTTGTATGCGGAATCCGCCCCGCCTTTTTGAGTTTAAGGGAAATGGGGACACGCCCTAATAATGAAAGCCGGCAGCAAACTCTTTTGGGAATTTGCCGCCGGCTGTTTGCGCGTTGTTGTGCGTTATGACGGGTCTTGCTTACCGCCCTTTTTTACAGGCGGTTTTCAAAGGTCGCAACGTTCAATTCCTTTTTCAGCTTTTCCATATGCGCATCCCAGTACTCGCTCTTTGCCATATCGTTTGCCGTCTTCGTTTTAAAATCGTTGCGTACGTCGTCCAGGGCGACCTCCGATTTTGCTTCGTACACGGCCTGCGCGCAAATGATGTGGTAGCCCGCATACGTTGTATCCGATTCGTCGGAGGCAACGGGCTTTGAAATATCGCCCGCCTTCTCCAGCGCAAGCGCCGCAGCTTTAAAGGATTCGGCATATTCGGCGTCCTCATTTACGAGATACCCGCCCCGTCCCATGATATCTTCGTTCTCCATGCCCGGGTCGCTGTTGTACTTATCGATAAGCGTTGAAAAATCCTGTCCTGATTTTGCAAGATTGTACACCTTGTCCGCTGTCGGCTTGATTTTTGCGAGCGCTTTTTCCCTTAAAGCGGCAATCTGTTTTGTTTTTTCCTCATCCGAAAGCTTGGTATTGTTTGAGACCGCCTGGATTGCCGCCAGATCGTCTTTTGAGATACTCACAAGCACCTGCGTCACAAGTACGCTTCTGACCGGATAATACAGGATCACCTTGTTGCTTTCAAAGTCGGTATTGACCGTGCTCGGGTTTTTATCATACGACTCTTTCTGCTCGGCAAGCACCTTCTCGTAATACTTCTGCATCTGCTCATCACTGGCCGTGACGTCTTTCACGGTCTTGTCCTTGTAAACACTGTCGATCGCATTATTCTTTAGGAAATCGCGCGTTAAACCCTGTTCCTTCAACAGGGCATCCACTTCCTTATCGAGGGAGGCTTCTACGTCGATGGAACTGTCTTCCTGTTTTTTGGCTTCCAGGTTTTGCCTTGCTTGCTCTATGAAGGTATTCAGGGCCTCTTTATATTTTTCATCTACATCTTTCTGTTCCGTAGCCGAAAGTTTTTGATTTCCCTCGGTTGTTTGCTTTATAATTTCGAACTCAACTAATACTTTTAAAGCGCTGCTTTTGAGTTCCTTTTCCATATTTTTATATTCTTCAGATTCCGGGTCGAGGTTGTAAGTTGACTTGTAATATTCCAAATACGGCGTCATGATATCATACACCTGCTGCTTGGTGATCTGAACCTTGCCGATCTGCGCCACCACCTGCGCCATGTCCTTTTCCTTATCATATTCCACGAACTGGCACCCGGACAGCACCAGGGCGCATACCCCCACCGCAACGATCCTCTTTAAAAGCTTGTACATTTTTTAAACGCGCAAAATCTTTTGCGCCACCCCTTTCTGAAGAATAGTCTTGTTCTATTATACGTGTTCCAATTCGAGCGCGCAATCGATGAGTTCCGCGGCAAATTTTCCGCAAAACTCCAGCATGTCCCTGGCACAAAGGCTCTTCCTGCGCAGCGATATCTGCGGGGGCTGGGTCGCGGAAAATGTTGCCATGCGTTTATGGCGCTCCAGGACGCGCATGAGTTCCTGCGGCTCAAGCACCGCGCTTGCGTGGAATTTGAACTGGGCGAAGCCGTCCCTGCACAGGAACGATTCTATGCGCAGGCGGGTGCACATGGATTTGACCAGTGCGATGTCGAAAAGATTCCGCACGCTCGCCGGCGGCGCGCCGAACCTGTCCTTCAGCTCCTCAGCAAGCGCTTTTGCCTCCTCCTGGCTCTCGATAGCCGCAATGCGCTTATACACCTCGATTTTCTGATAGTCGTCGCCGATGTATTCGGGAGGGATAAACGCGCTGATGGATACATCCATGGACGTACTGATACGCTCCGTTACCTCCTCGCCCTGCAGTTCCCGTACGGCCTGATCCACCAGCTTGCAGTACATGTCGTATCCGACTTCGCTCATATGCCCGTGCTGCTGCGGCCCCAGTATGTTGCCCGCGCCGCGTATCTCCAGATCGCGCATGGCAATCTTGAACCCCGCGCCAAACTCGGTGAACTCCCGTATCGCCGTCAGCCGTTTTTCCGCGACCTCGCTGATCACCTTATCGCGGCGGAAAGTGAAATACGCGAACGCATGCCGGTTGGAGCGCCCCACCCTGCCCCGCAGCTGGTACAACTGGGCAAGCCCAAGATGATCGGCGTCGTATACGATAATGGAGTTCACATTCGGAATGTCCAGCCCGGATTCGATGATGGTCGAGCATAAAAGCACATCGAAGTTGCCCGCATAAAAGTCGATCATGACCTTTTCAAGCTGGGCTTCGCGCATCTGCCCGTGCGCAACGCCTATGCGCACATCGGGCATGAGCGCATGGAGCTTTATCAGGAATTGGTCGATATCGTACACATGGTTGTATACGAAATATACCTGCCCCTTGCGGCTGACCTCGCGCAAAACCACCTCTTTTGCCCACGAATCGCTGTATTCGAGCACGAACGTCTGCACAGGGTAGCGTTCCTCGGGCGGCGTGGTTAAAACGCTCATGTCCCGTATCCCCGAAAGCGACATATGCAGCGTGCGCGGGATGGGCGTTGCGGAGAGCATCAGGACGTCCACGCTTTCCTTGAGCGTCTTGATCGTTTCCTTATGCCCCACGCCGAAGCGCTGTTCTTCGTCCACCACCAGCAAGCCCAGGTCATGGAACGAAACGTCCTTGCCCAACAGGCGGTGCGTCCCTATGACGATATCCACCGTACCATCTTTAATACGTTCAATGATGCGTTTTTGTTCCCGGGGCTGCTTGAACCGCGAGAGCGTTTCGATCGTAACCGGAAATCCCCTGAAGCGCTCAATAAATGTATGGTAGTGCTGCTGTGCAAGCACCGTCGTGGGCACCAGCACGGCAACCTGCTTCGAGTCGGTTACCGCCTTGAAGGCGGCGCGCATGGCCACCTCCGTCTTCCCGTAGCCCACGTCTCCGCAGAGCAGGCGATCCATGGGATGCGGGCTTTGCATATCGGCTTTTATCTCCCTTATGCTTTGCGTCTGGTCCTCGGTCTCCTCAAACGCGAAGTTGTCCTCAAATTCCCGCTGCCACTGCGTATCCGGCGAAAAGGCGAATCCCGGGCGCGCCTTGCGTTTTGCATACAGGTCTATGAGATCGATGGCGAGCATGCGCACCGACTCGCTAACGCGCGCCTTGGTCCGCGCCCACTCGGCCGAACCGAGCCTGGAGAGCCGCGTGCGCCCATGCTCGCTGCCCACGTATTTTTGCACATGCTCCATCTGCTCGCTCGGGATATAGAGCCTGTCGTTCCCCGCGTACTGTATGAGCAGGTAGTCGCGGCTTACCCCGTCCACCACCAGACGTTCCATGCCTTTGAATATGCCGATGCCGCTGGTATCGTGCACAACATAGTCGCCTATGCTCAGGTCGGCAAACACATCCATCGTGCTTTTCGCGCGCCGCCGCGTCCTGCGCCTGGTTTTGCGCGCACCGAACACCTCGGCCTCGCTGATCACCGCCAGCCTTGCGTCGTCAAGCACAAAACCGGCGCTTATGGATACGGGCACAGCCGCGGCAAAGCCGGGCTCCGGCCTGTACTGTGCATTTGCCTGCGGGACGGCAAGCTGCGCATTAAGGAGCATCTCCTGAACCCTCTGCACCCTCTTTTCCGTCCCGCAAAACAGCCATACCGCATATTTTTTTTGCAGGAGCCGCGTGATCTCCCCTGCCAGTTCCCCGCTCCCGCCCTGCACCAGCGGAAACGGGTTTGCGCCGATGTGTACGCTCTTGTATGCGTCCCACATCCGAACCTGTGCGGGCAGCGCCTGCATGGCCGCGCAGGTCAAGGGATTAAAACGCTCCACAAGGCATTCCCAGTCAATGAGCAGTTCTTTTTGTTCCGCAAGCACCGCGCTGTCTTTTTCCAGAGAATTGAAATAATCTTGAAATTCTTCGGAGACCGTCTGCGCCCGCTGCCTAAGCCGCGCAGGCTCAAAAAAAAGGCATGCGGATTCTCTCCCCAGATAATCCGCAAGCGTTGCAGGCTTTTCATACAGAAGGGGTATAAAGCTTTCAACATTTTCTGGTCCCTGTAATGCCGAAACAGCCTGCATCCAGCGCTCCACCGCAGCCGAATACGCCGCGCTCAGCCCGGCGTCCAATGCCTTTTCCATCAGCGCGCAGGCGCGTTTAGCCGTCTCCTGTGTAATGGGCGCCTCGTTGGCGCTCAGGATGCTGAGCTTTTTCAGCGGCGCGATCGAGCGCTGGGACTCGGCGTCAAAGCTGCGCAGCGATTCTACGGTGTCGCCGAACAGTTCCGCGCGCACCGGTAACGGCTCCCCCACCGCAAACACATCCAGAATACCGCCGCGCAACGCGATCTGCCCCGCGCCTTCCACACGCTCCACGCGTTCATAGCCTGCCCGCGTCAGCGTACGCAGCAGGGCATCAATATCCACCTGCATTGAGGGCCGCAGCGTTTGTGCATGGTCGAGCAGTACCCCGGGCGGCGCAAGCACCGCCATAACGGCGTCGACGGAAGCGACCACCACGCGCGGCTGCTCCTTTAGCAGCGCGTACAGCACGCGCACACGCGCATGCGCCGCCTCACTGCTGTGCGCCGCCAAAGGCCTGAGTTCCATGGAGCGCGCTGGAAACAATAGCGCACCCGGATCAAACGCCAGCGCATCATCGACCATACGCCGGGCCGATTCCTCGCTCCACGTGACCACCAGCACGCTTTTTCCGGTTTCCTGTTTCAGCGCGCATGCGCCGGCGGCGCACAACTGCGCCCCAACACCAAATGCCGCGAAAGGCCCAAGCCCTTCGCGGACACCGTTTATCAACGTATTCCATTGTGGCGACCGCCTCAGATCACCGGATAAATCATACCGTACCATATCTTCCGTCTGCCCAAGGCTTTTTGCCGTCGGCAAATCCCCTTTGGGATTTGCCGACGTATTATTGTCCATAAAAGTATATGGCATATACTTTACGTTTATTCTGCCAGGGCGCCGTTAAAACGCGCCTGTGCAGCTTCGGTGCCTTCGCTGATCACAGTCTCCACCGCATGCGCCGCATGGATGACGGCAGCCTGAATGCCGTCTTTCTCCTCGTCCCCGAACCTCGAGAGCACGAACGCGGCCAGGTCCATCTCCGGCGGGGGCGAACCGATGCCCACGCGTACGCGCGCGAAATTCCCCGCGCCAAGATAGTCCACAATGGACCTCAGACCGTTGTGCGTCCCCGCGCCGCCTGAGGAGCGCACGCGGATCCGCCCCACAGGCAGGGCGGCATCATCAAGCACCACAATAAGCTCGTGCATTTCTACGCGGTAATAATGCATCACCTGTTCCACGCACTCGCCGCTGCGGTTCATAAACGTCTGCGGTTTTACCAGCAGCACCTTTTGCCCAAGCATAACGCCTTCCCCGACCAAACCGGCAAAACGCGTAAACTTGAACGGAATCTTCCAAACTGAAGACAAAGCGTCTACAACGTCGAATCCAACATTATGCCGCGTATTCTTATATTGAAGTCCCGGGTTTCCCAACCCAACAATCATGCGCATGGCGGCCGCCTTCCCTTATACCCTCGTAAAAACCTTATGCTACAAGTATACAGCTTCAGTCAAAAAGTATGCTCATCGGCAGGTCTTCATAGATACGCTCAATGGCCTTGGCGAAAATGGGCGCCACCGTAAGCCTGCGGATCTTGCTGCCCGATCTTTCC
>JBMOLJ010000049.1:0-12424 GCA_049324235.1 Bacillota bacterium | reverse complement strand
TAAACGTGTATTGGTGATGGACGCGCTGCCTTTTCCCGATAGCGTCCCGGAGCATGTCGCGCAATACAGGGGCGCCATACTTAAAGAGAGTGCCGGTTTTATCGAAAAAACGGTGTTTGGCAGGCAAGAACTCCTTGAGGTATATGCGGCGCTCAGACATGTACTCAGACGGCCATACGTGTACCCTGACCTGATCGGGTTGGGGAACGCCGTGCCAAAAAGGGGAGGCCGCAGCACAACGCAGGTTGAACTTGCGCTCAAAATGTTCATTGAGCTGGGGCTATTGCTGGAATGCAAAACGCAAACCGGCTATAGCTATGCATTAGCCCCAACGGCGGGCAGAACGAGCCTTGACCGTTCGGAAAGCTATAACCGCATGCAGGCGTATGTATCCCTGGCGACAGATATGGCGCATGCATAAAGATATGTGAAAGCATGGGAAAATCAGTGGATACCATTTGCGCATTCAGTGAAAAAGTTAATGCGGCATACAGCGAAGAGCAGGCAGCATCGATCGAAAGAGCGGTGGATTTTGCCATGCAGGCGCACAGGGAGCAGTACCGCAATTCAGGCGAGCCATACATTACGCATCCGTGTCATGTAGGGGAAATCCTTATTGATCTGGGCATGGACTCGGACACGATCATCGCCGCGGTACTCCATGACGTTATCGAAGACACAGACATATCCTATGACGATATCAGGAAGATGTTCGGAGAACCGGTCGCGAAGCTGGTTGACGGTGTTACCAAGCTTACGCGGTTCGGTTTTTTTTCGCGGGAGGAACAACAGGCTGAGAGCCTCAGGAAAATGTTTGTGGCGATGGCCAACGATATACGCGTCATCATGATCAAACTGGCCGACCGCCTGCACAACATGCGCACCCTGCAATACGTCGACGCGCAGAGGCAGACCCGCATCGCGAACGAAACGCTGGAAATCTATTCCCCGCTGGCGCACAGGCTTGGCATCTATGCCTTCAAAGCCGAGCTTGACGACCTTGCTTTCAGGTATCTCAAGCCCGAGATTTTCTTCGAGCTTGAGAAAAAGGTAAATGCGGTACGCGCGTCCCAGGAACAGCAGATCCATGAAATCATGGATGTGATCCGCCAAAAGCTCAAACAGGTAAACCTCAAAGCCGATTTTGAAGGACGCCCGAAAACGATCTACAGCATCTACAAAAAGATGGTCGATCAGGACAGGCCGTTTGAGGAGATATACGATATTACGGCTATCCGGGTCATTGTTGAATCCGTAAAAGACTGCTATACGGTGCTCGGAATCATTCATACGCTGTGGAAACCGTTGCCCGGCCGTTTCAAGGATTATATCGCCGTTCCCAACAAAAACATGTACCAGTCTCTGCACACGACCTGCCTTGGCAGCGGCGGCATTCCGTTTGAAGTGCAGATCAGGACGTATGAGATGCACCGGACGGCCGAGTACGGAATTGCCGCGCACTGGAAATACAAGGAGAAGCGAAGCGGGCAGTCGGACCTGGATTCGAAGCTAACCTGGCTCAGGCAGCTTTTGGAATGGCAGAGCGACATGAAGGACGCCCAGGAGTTCATGGACTCCTTAAAGATAGACTTTTTCAGCGACGATGTTCTGGTGTTCACGCCAAAAGGAACGGTCGTCGATCTTGTAAAAGGTTCGACGCCCATCGATTTTGCGTTCAACATCCATACCGCAATAGGAACAAGCTGCGTGGGCGCAAAAGTAAACGGACGGCTGGTTCCGCTTGACTATCAGCTTGCAACCGGGGATATTGTGGAGATCATTACGTCCAAGCATTCGGCGGGCCCCAGCAGGGACTGGCTGAATATTGTCAAGACCTCGCAGGCCAAATCAAAGATTAAACACTGGTTCAAAAAAGAATTCCGGGAAGAAAACATCGTTAAAGGGAAGGATATGCTCGAGAGCGCCGCAAAACGGCAGGGCTTCAGTTTGCCACAGCTTTTGAAGACCGAATGGCTCGAGCCCCTGTATAAAAAATACACCCTGACCTCGGTGGAGGACCTGTATGCGGCGGTAGGCTACGGCGGCGTGATGACGGGGCGCGTGCTGACAAGGCTTATCGAAGAATATAAGAAAGAGAACAAAATTGAACAGATAAAAATAAGTCCCGTTCCCGATAAACCCGTACGGAAGAAGGTCGATCACGGCGTATTGGTAAAAGGGGAACCGGACATCATGGTCCGGTTCGCAAAATGCTGTTCTCCGCTGCCTGGGGACGATATCATCGGCTATATCACCCGCGGACGCGGCGTATCCGTGCATCTTAGGGACTGCGTGAACCTCAGGGACCTTGATGATTATGAGAACAGGAAGGTTGAGGTGTCCTGGGCCAGCGAAATGAACCGTGCGTACCTTGCGGAGATTCAGGTGATGGCACAGGACAGAACGGGCCTTTTGATGGAGATATCGCAACTGCTCACGAACATGAAGCTCAGCGTAATATCGGTAAACGCCCGCGTCACCAAGAACAAGACGGCCATCATGAATTTCTCGGTGGAGATTACCGATACACAGCAGCTCGATAAGATCATCAAACAGATACGCAACCTTCCCGACGTGACCAGGGTTTTCCGGTCGCACGCATAATAAAGGAGCATAAGCATAATGCGGTGTGTGGTGCAGCGCGTACTGAGCGCACAGGTATATACGGGCAATGAAAGGCTGGCCAGCATTCAAAAAGGATTGCTGGTTTTATTAGGCGTTGAAACGGAGGATGAAACCGCGGACGCGCTCTATTGCGCAAAAAAAATTGCGAGCCTGCGCATTTTCCCGGACGAGCAGAGTCTGATGAACCTTTCGGTAACAGATGTGCAGGGTGAGGTCCTGCTGGTCTCCCAGTTTACGCTGTACGGCGATTGCAGGAAAGGGAACCGCCCCAGCTTTGTGCAGGCGGCCAGGCCGGAAAAAGCGAACGCCCTTTACGAACAGGTCGTGCAAACGCTGCTCAAAATGGGGATTCCGGTGCAGACCGGACGTTTTCAGGCGGAAATGAACGTTTCGCTCGTAAACTGGGGTCCCGTCACGATATTGATCGACAGTAAGAAAACCTTTTAAAGGAGGTAAACGATGCAGGTTGAATGGATAAATACGGGCGCGATCGGCGTCAATACATATATCGTGTGGACAGAGGGAGATACAAATTGCATCCTCATCGACCCGGGCGCATACCCGCAGCAGCTGGATGCGTTGCTGGGCGAACTCGGCCTTACGCCAGAATATGTGGTGCTCACCCACGGTCACTTTGACCATATCGGCGGCGTGAAAAACGTCAAGGACCTTTACGGCGCAAAAATTATGATCCACGCGCTGGATAAGGAGATGCTCGTGTCTCCCGAAAAGAACCTGTCGAATCTTTTCGGGTTCAATCTGATCCAGCCGCCGGCAGACGTGCTGCTTGGCGACGGGGATGTCATACAATCCGGGAATACGAAGCTGAAGGTGCTGCATACGCAGGGACATTCCCCCGGCGGCATCTGCCTGACAGGCGAAAACATCGCGTTCACAGGCGATACGCTGTTTCAGGAGAGCATAGGCAGGACCGATTTCCCCGGGGCGGATTATCAGGCATTGCTGCGCTCGATCGATGAAAAGCTCATGGCGTTGCCCGATGATACGCGCATATACCCCGGACACGGAGAACCGTCCGATATCGGGCACGAGCGCAGGTACAACACCTTCCTGAAGCGAACCGGAGGTAACCGTTGAAGGCAGTTCTGTCCACAAACGCAAAGGAATTCACCAATGATATCTGTGAGGTCATCCGGCTGTTTACCGGGCCGGACAGTATCGTATCAGGTACCGTGGCAAATCCGCCGGACGAGCCTACCGGCACGGTTATCCTGCATGAATATGCATATGTACATCACGCTTTTGAAAACATAGTGCACATAAGGATTACGGACGCCAAAGGCACCGTAATCCGCAGCGTGCGGCACCGCAGCGTCGAGCCGTACGGCGCTGAAGGCGGTGCGCTGGCGTTCAAGAGGTTTTGCAAGCGCGCGATGAAGAACGCCGTGTATGTATGCATGCAAAAAGCGTTTCCCATGCGCTTGCCCTGGGGGTCGCTCACCGGCATACGTCCCACGCGGCTGGTCTATGAGATGTATGCGCGCGGTCTGGACAGCGAGGGAGCGGCAAGCGCCCTGGAGCGCGAGTTTTTCCTCGAGCATGCTAAGGCACGCCTGCTCATCGAAACAGTCGAGAACCAGAAAGATGTATTGGCTGCCCAAACATCGCGGGACATCGACGTATACATCGGCATCCCGTTCTGCGTGTCGCGCTGCGTGTACTGCTCCTTTCCCGCGTATGCGCTGGGTCAGCACTCTTCTGCCGTTCCGGCGTATCTCAGCGCGCTGCACCTTGAAATGGAGAGCGCGGGCAAGTGTTCTATCGACGGTTGGAAGCCCCGCAGCCTGTATATAGGCGGCGGAACGCCCACTTCTTTAACGGCAAACGAGCTTGCGTCGGTCATCGAACACGCGCTTCGCGTGTTCGGAGGATTTATCGAAATTACGGTGGAAGCGGGGCGTCCCGATACGCTGGACGAAGAAAAGCTGCAGATGCTGCGGGGTCTAGGCGTACACCGCATCAGCATTAACCCGCAGACGATGAACGCGCGGACGCTGGAAGCCATCGGCCGCAGGCACTCGCCCGAAGATATGGTTCGCGCTTACGAAGCGGCACGCGCGGTCGGATTTGAGTGCATCAACACGGATCTGATCCTGGGGCTGCCGGGCGAGGGCGTCCGCGACGCTGTTTATACGTTGGAGAAAATCCTTGGCATGCGGCCGGAGAATGTCACGGTGCACACGCTTGCGCTCAAACGTGCTTCTGTCCTGATGGAAAAGAACGGAAGCTATGCGCTTCCGCCGGCAACCGCTGTTTCGGAAATGGTGGACCTGTCCCGGCAGATTGCTTCAGACTGCGGTTATGTTCCGTACTACCTCTACAGGCAAAAATATATGACCGGAAATTTTGAAAATGTGGGATACTGCCAAAAGGGAAAGCCCTGCGTATATAATATCGACATTATGGAAGAAACTACGAGCAATCTTGCTCTGGGCGCCGGCGCAATCTCCAAGCGCATATACCATGCCGAGACGCGCATCGAGCGCCTGCCCAACCCGAAATCGTTGGAGCACTATATCGAAAGGATTGCGGAGCATATCGCAAAAAAGGAGGCGTTCTTCCGCGTGTGAAATGATTGACAGCATGACGCGCTTTTTATATAATTTACGCAAAGCAATGACGGGGAAGCATCTGCTGAAATAGTTTGTCCAAAACAGGGAGCGCATGCCGTGACTGAAAGCGTGCGGAGGGCAGATAAGCGGTGCCGACGCCCCGGAGCTGCCTTTGATACGGGCCGCAGCCTTGCGTTACAGGCGTTTTTGAGTGGAGCGAGGCTATGTTGGCCCGCTTAACGAGGGTGGCACCACGGAATCTATGCTTTCGTCCCTTGGCGGATGAGGCATTTTATTTTTTAGGAGGACTGCTGTTTTGAAATTTACAGCGCCGCGGGGCACGCGCGATATGCTGCCCGCACAGAGCCATATATGGCATGCCGTGGAAAAGGAGATGCGGCGGGTGTGCGCGTTTTTCGGATACCGCGAGATACGTACGCCGGTTTTTGAGCATACTGAGCTGTTTTTGCGCGGGGTCGGGGACACAACCGACATCGTGCAGAAAGAGATGTACACGTTTGAAGACAAGGGGCACCGCAGCATCACCCTCAAGCCGGAGGGCACGGCGGGCGTAGTGCGCAGCTTCATCGAAAACGGGCTGTACAACGGTCCGCAGCCCACGAAGATGTATTACCTCACCAACCCCGTTTTCAGGTATGAAAACCCGCAGGCCGGGCGGCTGAGGCAGCATCACCAGTTCGGCGTCGAGGTGTTCGGCGCGCCGCTGGCGTCGGCGGATGCGGAGATCATCTCCCTTGCGCTCATGCTCTTTTCGCGCCTGGGGATAGGGGAGCTGTCCCTGCGCATCAACAGTATAGGCTGCCCTGTGTGCAGGCCGGCCTACCAGCAGGCTTTGCGCGGATTCCTCAAAGAGAGGGTCGCGCAGCTTTGCGCGACCTGCAAGCAGCGCTTTGAAACGAATCCAATGCGCATTCTGGACTGCAAGGAAGAAGGGTGCAGGGAACATATCAAGGGATTTCCGGTCATGCTCGAGTACCTGTGCGACGATTGTACGGAGCATTTTGGCGCGCTCAAGGAAAACCTGACGGCGCTGGGCGCAGGATTCACCGTTGATCCGCTGATCGTTCGCGGCCTTGACTATTACACGAAAACGGTCTTTGAGATCGTTTCCGACGCAATCGGGTCGCAGGGTACGGTCTGCGGGGGCGGCCGGTACGACGAACTCATCAAAGAGTGCGGCGGCCCGCCGATGCCCGGAGTGGGATTCGGCATGGGCATGGAACGCCTGCTGATGGTGATGGAAAACCAGGGGGTGCAAATGAGCGACCCGTACGGCATGCAGGTGTTTATAGGGGCGCTGGGGGAGGCCGCGCACATCCGTGCGCTGGTGCTGGCCAATGAACTGCGTGCACACGGTATCAGAGCCGAAACGGATCACGTCGGGCGGAGCGCAAAGGCGCAATTCAAATATATGGACAAGACCGGCTGCCGTCTTGCGGTGATGCTGGGAGACCAGGAGCTTAAAAACGGACGCGCAGAGATAAGGGATCTTCGCGGCGCGGCATCCGAAGAGTGTACGCTCGACGGTTTGATACCCGCAATAGAACGAATGCTACAACAAGGGGAATAAAGGAGCTAATCAGATGGCAGACTTTTTACAGGGCTGGAAAAGAACGCATATGTGCGGCGAACTGGACACAAGGAATGTCGGTTCGGACGCTGTGGTCATGGGCTGGGTCCAGACGCGCAGGGACTTGGGGTCCCTGCTGTTCATCGATCTTAGGGACCGCACGGGCATCGTACAGGTGGTTTTCGATGAATCCGAGGACAGGGAGCTGTTTGAAAGAGCAACGTCGGTGCGCAACGAGTTTGTCCTGGCAATCGTCGGCAGGGTGGTTGAGAGAAGCGAGGACACAGTCAACCCCAAGATAAGGACGGGTTACGTCGAGGTGCGCGCATCCGAAATGAAGGTGCTCAACCGCTCGCAGACGCCGCCGTTTGAGATCGAGGACGACATAAAGACGCAGGAGAGCGTACGTCTCAAATACCGGTATCTGGACCTGAGAAGGCCGCGCATGCTCGGCAACCTGGTTGCCCGCCACCGTGCGGCAAAGCTGGTGCGCGACTATCTGGACGAAAAGGGCTTTTGCGAAGTCGAAACGCCAATGCTCACCAAGAGCACGCCGGAGGGCGCCCGCGATTATCTCGTACCCAGCCGCGTGCATCCCGGTTCGTTTTATGCGCTGCCGCAGTCGCCGCAGCTTTTAAAACAGCTCCTGATGGTGTCAGGGGTGGACAGGTATTTCCAGATTGTCAAATGCTTCCGGGACGAGGATCTGCGCGCCGACCGGCAGCCGGAGTTTACGCAGATCGACTTGGAGATGTCCTTCGTCGAACCGGATGACGTGATGGATGTGACGGAGGGGATTTTAAAGAGAGTCTTCAAAGAGATGCTGGGCATCGAACTGCCCGAAAAGCTGCCGCGCCTTTCCTATCAGGAGGCAATGGACAGGTTCGGCTCGGACAAGCCGGATACGCGTTTCGGCCTGGAGCTTGTGGACGTGGGCGATCTGCTTGCGGGCTGCGAATTCAAGGTGTTTGCCGACCCGATCAAAAAAGGCGGCAGTGTGCGTGCGATCAACGCCAAAGGCTGCGCAAACATATTTGCGCGCAGGGAGATCGACGCCCTTGTGGAATATGTAAAAGGGTTCGGCGCAAAAGGCATGGCCTGGATAAGCATCACCGCCGAAGGCCTGAAATCGCCCATCACCAAGTTTTTGACGCAGGAGCAAATCGACGCGGTTCTGGCGCGGACAGGCGGCGAAACGGGCGACATCCTGTTTTTCATGGCGGACACCAACGAGATCGTCTATGCGACGCTGGGGAACCTGCGCCTTGAACTGGCGCGAAAGCTGGAACTCGTCGATAAGGACAGGTTCGATTTCCTGTGGGTCACCGAATTCCCGCTTCTGGAATACGATGCAGAGGAAAAACGGTATGTCGCCAAGCACCACCCGTTTACCTGCCCCATGGACGAGGACATGGAGCATCTCCAAACAGACCCTTCGCGCGTACGCGCGAAGGCCTACGACATTGTACTGAACGGTACGGAGATCGGCGGCGGTTCCATCCGTATCCATACGCCCGAGCTACAGGAAATAATGCTCAAAGCGATAGGGTTTGATACAAAGCAGGCGTGGGAACAGTTCGGCTATCTGATGGAAGCGCTCAAGTACGGAGCGCCGCCCCACGGCGGACTGGCGCTCGGGTTCGACAGGCTCATGATGCTTCTGACTTCTTCGGCTTCCATCCGGGACGTTATCGCCTTCCCCAAGGTGCAGAACGCTTCCTGCCCGCTGACGAGCTCACCCACGCCGGTGGATGAGAAACAGTTGCGGGAACTGGGCATCAGGGTTAAAATGGGTATGAAGGAATAATCCGGCATGCATGCGTTTGACAGGACCGAAAGGCTGATCGGCAGGGCAGCCCTTGAGGCGCTGAATCAAAGCCGTATCGCCGTGATCGGCATTGGAGGCGTGGGGAGCTTTGCCGCCGAGGCGCTCGTACGGTCCGGTATCGGCGCAATCACGCTGGTGGACAGCGATTGTATCGACGAGACCAACATAAACCGCCAGATTCATGCAATGCAGAATACCGTAGGGGAACCCAAGGTAGACGTGATGCGAAAACGATTACTCAGCGTCAATCCCACCTGCCGGATAGAGGCGCTGCAGATGCGTTACACTCCGCAAGCGGAGGGTATGATAGACCTGAAGCAGTTCGATTACGTGCTGGACTGCATTGAT
This sequence comes from Bacillota bacterium, assembly GCA_049324235.1. Taxonomy (GTDB): domain Bacteria; phylum Bacillota; class Clostridia; order Christensenellales; family UBA1431; genus UBA1431. Next base: position 3,459 of record JBMOLJ010000049.1, on the reverse strand, counting down.
TCGGTCTCGGACAAAGAAGCGCTGATCGTGGACTGCATACGCACCCAAGTGCCCGTCATCTCCTGTATGGGGGCGGGCAACAGGATGGACCCGACGGCGTTTCGGGTAATGGACATATACGATACGTCTGTCGACCCGCTCGCCCGCGTGATGCGCAGCAGGCTCCGTAAACGGGGCGTGAAGGCGCTCAAAGTCGTATGTTCGCTGGAAACGCCGCGGGAGACCTCAACATCAGGCGTGCACAGAAGGGTTGCGGCAAGCATTGTGTTCGCAACCTCGGTAGCGGGTATGGTAATGGCTTCCGAAGCGGTGCTGGATATTGCATTGCGGGGGAAATGAAAGAGGAATAATGGTTTTATGAAAGAAATCGGTCAGGTTATTTCAACAGAAAATGGTATGGCGCGCGTGCGTTTCGAGCGCAGTTCGGCGTGCAAGGACTGCGGCGCATGTATGATGTCCCAATCGCAGAAGGAAATGATTCTGAACACGGAAAACACGCTGCATGCTTCCGTTGGGGACTGGGTACAGGTAGATATCGAATCGCCGGCGCTTATCAAGGCGTCGCTGATTTCGTATATTTTCCCGCTGTCGATGTTGATCGTCGGGCTGGTTCTCGGATATTTCATTAACCAGGCTGTACATATTTTCAACAACTCCGAGATTGCGGCGAGCATCCTTGGGTTATTGTTCGTAGTCGCGGCGTATTATTCCATACGTTTGTTAGAACCGAAATTCCGAAAAAACAAGGGTTTTGTGCCCAAAATGGTTGTCATGGTGGACGCGCCGGAAGAAAAAATAAAAAGCTGCGAAAAAACACAGACTATTGAAAAAGAAAGCATGGAGGAATAAAATGGCTTCTGAAAAAATCGTAGAACTCACTTCGGCAAATTTCGACGCACAAATTGCAAAAGGAACCGTCCTTGTGGATTTCTGGGCGCCCTGGTGCGGCCCCTGCCGCATGGTCGCGCCGGTTCTTGACCAGATTGCGACAGAAATGGACGGAAAAGCGACCGTTGCAAAAGTGAACGTTGATCTCCAGCCCGAGATTGCGCAACGTTACAATGTGATGAGCATCCCTACGATGATCGTTTTCAAAAACGGGAAAAAGGTTGAGACGCTGGTAGGCGCGCATCCGAAAGCCGCAATCATGAACCTGCTTTCATAGAGAGCAATAGTATTTTGCAGTGAATGCTGCGTTTATTGTGTTGCAGCGACAAGCGAACATATTTTTAACGGGGGACAGGCTAGTTATGATTGATTTTCAGAAAATTTCCCAAGTAGATCCCGAGGTTCTGGGCGTGCTTGAACTGGAACTGGCGCGCCAGCGGGAACATTTGGAGCTTATTGCGTCCGAGAACTTTGTGAGTGAAGCGGTGCTTGCCGCTGCCGGCACGCATCTGACCAACAAATATGCGGAAGGGTATCCAGGGAAAAGGTATTACGGCGGATGCGCCTATGTGGATCAGGTTGAGGATCTTGCACGGGAACGTGCAAAGCAGATATTCGGCGCGCAGCACGCGAATGTGCAGCCCCACTCAGGGGCACAGGCAAACATTGCCGTGTATTTTGCCCTGCTTGAACCGGGCGACACCATTTTGGGCATGAACCTTTCGCACGGCGGGCATCTTACGCACGGCAGCCCGGTAAATATGTCGGGGAAATACTTCAATTTCGTGCCCTACGGCGTACGGGAGGACACCGAAACGATCGACTATGACGCGTTGCGGGTGCTTGCCTATCAAAACAAACCTAAGATGATTGTTGCGGGTGCGAGCGCGTATCCGCGCTTCATCGATTTTGAAACGATACGCCGGATTGCCGACGAAGTCGGCGCATATCTGATGGTGGATATGGCGCACATCGCAGGGCTTGTTGCGGCAGGCCTGCATCCAAGTCCGGTCCCTCACGCCCATGTCGTTACCACCACCACGCACAAGACGCTGCGCGGTCCGCGCGGCGGGATGATCCTGTGCATCGAGGAGCTGGCCAAAGCGATTGACAAGGCGATTTTTCCCGGGACGCAGGGCGGCCCGCTGATGCACATCATCGCCGCCAAGGCGGTTTGTTTCAAGGAAGCGCTTACAGAAGAATTTATGGCGTATCAGCGCCAGATTATCGCCAACGCGCAGGCGCTTGCCAGCGGCTTGCAGAAAAACGGCCTGCGCTTGGTTTCAGGCGGGACGGATAACCATTTGATGCTCATTGATCTCACGCCGAACGGGCGTACAGGAAAAACGGTGGAAAAACTCCTCGAAAACGCCAACATCACGGTAAACAAGAATACGATACCCTTTGAAACGCAAAGCCCGTTCATAACAAGCGGAATCCGTGTGGGCACGCCCGCCGTTACGACACGGGGCATGAAAGAACCCGAAATGGCGAAGATAGCCGACTGGATCGGAACGGTTGTAAAGGAAGGAGAAGCGGCGGTTCCGGCAATCAAGGAAAACGTGCTGGAACTGTGCGGGCAGTTTCCGCTGTACGCCTGAAACGCTGGATGAAGCATTTAAACGCACAGAAAATCCGCCGGCAAACGCATCAGGTGTTTGCCGGCAGCCTAAGCCCGGTAGTATTACCGGGTTTTGCCATGTATATGCGTTTCTTTATACGGTAAATTAAAGTTGACAGTAATTATAGGATATGCTATATTAATGCCGATAAAAATAATAGGATTTGGGAGGCGGTAAGGTTGATAATGTCCACAAGAAGCCGGTACGGACTCAAGGCGATGTTCGACCTTGCGCTGAACTACGGGAGCGGACCGGTTGCGTTAAAATCCGTAGCCGAAAGGCAGAAGCTGCCCGAGCAGTATCTGGAGCAAATCGTGATCGGGTTGCGGAAAGCAAAGCTCCTTCAGGGTGTGCGCGGTGCGCAGGGCGGATATGTCCTGAGCCGGCCGCCCGATGAAATTACTGTCGGCGATATCATCCGCGCACTGGAGAGCACTGTTGCCCCTACGGACTGCATTTCGAATGAAGGTGATATACAATGCGAGCATATAAATTTTTGCCCTTCCCGGGCGGTATGGGTTAAAATCGGGGACAGCATAAACACTGCTATGGACTCCATCACGCTTGAAAACATGATAAACGATTACAAGGGCATGTGCCCTTCAGTCTCATTTCCAATGAGTTAAAAGGAGAATGTACATGGACAGAAAGATTTACATGGACCATGCGGCAACAACTTATTTGCGTCCTGAAGTGCTTGATGCAATGATGCCGTATTTCCAGGAGAAATTCGGAAACGCAAGCAGTTTGCATATGTTTGGGCGGGAAGCGCGCGCGGCGGTGGACAAAGCGCGCAATCAGGTCGCAGTTGCGATAAACGCCGCGCCCGAGGAAATCTATTTCACGTCGGGCGGCACGGAGTCGGATAATCTGGCTATTAAAGGGATTGCAGAGGCGCAAAAGGAAAAAGGCAACCATATCATCACCACTTCGATTGAGCATCCAGCCG
>JBMOLJ010000048.1:0-1570 GCA_049324235.1 Bacillota bacterium | reverse complement strand
AGCGTTGAACGACGTGCTCTCCGAGATCAATTCCGCATCGGACCAGGTGGCGTGCGGCACGCTCCAGGTATCCGAAGCCAGCCAAAGCCAGTCCCAAGGGGCCACGGAACAGGCAAGCGCGCTGGAGGAACTGTCAGCTTCGATCACACAGATAGCCGTACAAACGAAACAGAACGCGGAAAACGCACGTAAGGCGAATGAGCTGTCCGTTGCGGCAAAGGAGGGCGCTCTCGACGGAAACCGGCAGATGCAGGCGATGCTTGAATCGATGCGGGAAATCAATGAGGCATCGGGGAATATCGGCAAGATCATCAAGGTGATAGACGATATCGCTTTCCAGACAAATATACTCGCGCTCAACGCGGCGGTAGAAGCGGCAAGGGCCGGCGCACACGGGAAAGGATTCGCGGTCGTTGCCGAAGAGGTGCGGAATCTGGCCGTAAAAAGCGCGGATGCCGCCAATGAAACCACTGCGCTAATCGAGGGTTCGATCAGAAAAGCCGAAGCGGGGACACAGATCGCAAACGGTACGGCGAATGCGCTTGCGCACATAGTCGAAGACGTTGAGAAGGCCGTGGAACTGGTCGGGGATATCGCCTGTGCGTCAGAAGAGCAGGCGGCTGCAATCGGACAGGTGCACGAGGGGATCGAGCAGGTGTCTCAGGTGGTGCAGAACAATGCGTCGACTGCGGAGGAATCGGCGGCAGCGAGCGAAGAGCTTTCCGGCCAGGCGGAAAGGCTCAAGGGCCTGGTCCATCAGTTCAAGCTGAAAAACAACATAAAATCTTTGGAATACGAGGGTAAAAAAGAGCAAAAGCGTAAGATGCACATTATATTGAACGAGGAAAAACCGGACAAGTACTGCTGCTAGGTTTTCGCCTTTGACAGGCGGAATAAAAAATCCCTTTCCAAGAACCGAAGGCAAACCCAAAGGGGGTTTGCCTTCGGTTTTCTGTGGGGTTAAGCCGTATATAGCGCCGTTTCTCAGGCAAACTCACGCGCATGCCGTCTGCTCGGAATTTAAATAGAGGATTATGTACCCGTGCCTTCGAAAAGATTTTTTCTGGCAAAAGAGTTTATCAGAGTGAAACGAGTTGCCAGAACCCAAAATCTGCAATTCCATAATACGTTTCCTGCAAATTTAACGGCGAATTTACCAAAAAGCATTGACACGGACGCAAAATATGGATAGAATAAATTTTGCGGAATCATTTATGCGTGTTCACAGTAAAAGCAAAATCTATCAGTCTCCAAAACCAAAGCTGATGCATGCGAACAAAGAGTGTCAGGTTTGAAATACCGGCTTATTCGCGTTGTGCCTGTGAAGACGATCGGACAGGGGCAATCCATAACTGAGAGGGGAATTCAAATGAGCATAAACAAAAAACTGCTGGCATGGGTAAACGAAATGGCAAAAATGTGCCAGCCTGACCAGATCTATTGGTGTGACGGTTCCCAGGAAGAAAACGAACGTTTGTTTGCGGAAATGGTAAACGCCGGGAGCGCGACGCCTTTGAATCCCGATAAACGCCCGGGCTGTTATGCCTTTTGCAGCGACCCGTCCGATGTG
>JBMOLJ010000047.1:0-1570 GCA_049324235.1 Bacillota bacterium | reverse complement strand
TATCAAACAAATCGTTAGAATTACGATTGTATTTGAGCATACAGAAACCCTCTCAAACGCTTTGTTTAAGAGGGTTTCGGCTTGGTCGGGGTGACAGGATTTGAACCTGCGACCTTTTGGTCCCGAACCAAACGCGCTACCAAGCTGCGCTACACCCCGGCATGGAGCCAATGAGGGGACTCGAACCCCTGACCTGCTGATTACGAATCAGCTGCTCTGCCAGCTGAGCTACATTGGCGAGAAATTCTTGCACAGTTAGTGATTATAGCATATTCGCAGCGTATTGTCACTACCCAAAATGCCACTTTACACGCGCATTACATAACTCCCCTGCCGTCTTCGCCGGTCGTCCATTCGTGTACGATTCTCCCGTTCGCTTCCTCCGCGGGAATCCCCGCTTCTTTGGAGATGCAGCCACGGAAATTGTTGATCTGCATGCCGTTGACAATCATGGAAAACGAGCACTTCAAAAACTCGGAGGCCTTTTCACAGATGATCATGCGCGTCATGTATATCTGCATGAACTCCAGCACCGAGGACGACTCGTCCATGGTAAACTCAAAACGGATGTTGGCGTCCTGCGGGTCGACATACAGCCGGGTTTTCTGGATAGCATAGTTCACGCGGTCGTGGATGTCCTTCTCATCGTGCTTGCCCTTGCGCACGCGGGTACGGTGCGCGTCGATCTTATCGGCAATGATGAGCGCGGCCGAAATCTCGCTCACCGGCCTGCCCGTCGCTTCTTCATGGCTCCCCACCGCCGTACAGACACGGCAGACTTCTTCGAGTTCCATGCCTATCTCCGAAAGTATGGGGAACAGCAGCGTCGCCCCTATCGCGCCGTGGTTTTTCCGGTTGACCAGGTTGCCGACGTCGTGCACCCAGCCCGCGATGGCCCCCAGCTCACAGGTGCGTTCGGGATACCCGAGGCGCTTGAGAATATCGGCGGTCACCTTGCTGACGTAGCCGACATGCCGCGGCCCGTGGTCGGTGTAGCCGATGGCCGCCAGCGCGGCATTGGCGCTGTCGATCAGCGTGTGTATTTTTGTGTTTGTCTTTATGTCAGCCAGTGTAACCATACGTTCTCCCATCCCTACTCTTCCTGCCCGATCAGTGCGATATAGTCCGGGTCGCCTGAAAAATCGCGTTCAAGCTCCAGCAGGCCTCCCAAAAGCTCGTACGCGTCACGGATCGCAATATAGTCCAAATAGCGCAAATCAGCCGCCTGCAATGCATCTTCCAGGATGCCCGCCACCCGCGGGTCTCCCATCCGCCCCAGGCAAAAGGCGTAAAACCGCCGATTTTCCCATTCCGTTTCAAAGTGCCTGATGAGGGAATCGAGGGCGCCTTCAAGGCGTAGTTCGGACACGATGTCCGCATAACTCTCCCGTGCCAGGGGATTTTCCGTGCTGTTCAGGGCGTCGATGAGCCTGCCGCCAACCGTTTCGCCCAGCAATAACAGCGCCCGCGCGCATTGCAGCGCGACCTCGTCCTCGGGTGAGTCCACCGGTTTGGAAGGTCGGGGTCGGCTACCAGCGCACGGCAAAGGCCGATTGCGGCGATATTGCTG
>JBMOLJ010000046.1:0-12476 GCA_049324235.1 Bacillota bacterium | reverse complement strand
GAATGCAACCGCGGCAGGGAGGCAGGCCGGGGAAATTATAACGAAAGGGGCGTGCGGGTATGACGTGTGAAAAATGCAGGGTATGTGCTGAGCAGGGGGATATTACGAAATATGACGTGGATGCCATCGTAAACGCGGCAAACAATTCGCTGCTGGGGGGCGGGGGCGTTGACGGCGCGATACACAGGGCGGCTGGGCCTGACCTGGTAAAGGAATGCGCTTCCTTAGGCGGATGTGAAACAGGCAGGGCCAAGGTGACGGGAGGTTATAATCTCAGGGCGCGGCATGTGATCCATACGGTGGGGCCGGTCTGGGCGGGCGGAACGAAAAATGAACCGGGGCTGCTCGCTTCCTGTTATGCCGAGTGCATGCGCATTGCAAAAAGCCTCGGGCTGCGGTCCATCGCCTTTCCGTCCATCAGCACCGGCGTATACGGGTATCCGGTGGAGCTGGCCGCTCCCGTCGCCGTGAAAGCTGTGATGGACGCACTCGGCCAAAGCGATACGCTAAAGCGCGTGGTTTTCGTTTGCTTTGATGCAAAAACGCTGGCGGTTTACAGGCGTGCCCTTGAGGAATACGGGTATAACAGCGGCCATTAAGGTCCGGGATTAACTTGAACAAAGCGCACGACGGCTGTGAGCAAAAGGCCGTATGCGCTTTTTGCAATGATTATACTTTTTTTTTACAAAAAAACCTACAAAACAGGTGTTGAGCGCGTGAAAAAAACACGATGAATATTAACGAACCGAGAACTATGGGGTGTCGCTTTTTTCTTTCAAAAAGCGGTTTCATGCGTGTGTTGGGGGCAAAAATTTATGGATTTTCTCAAGAAAATTATGGCAAGTTGCAAAAAACACAGGTATAATAAAATGTATAGGATTGTGGACATATCAGGTTTTAAGTCGAATGTTGTATGTAAAGAATCGAGTCCGGCTAAACAATACGAATTGAAGAGGTGTTTTGCATGGTAGAGGCGAAATATGATCCCCAGACAGATGCGTTGATGGCGAGTCTCAAGGGAGATATTGATATTTATGCAGCACCTGAGCTTAAAGAAAAGCTGGCTATCATGATCGAAACGCACAGATCCGACATCATCATCGACTGCAAAGACCTGAATTATATCGACAGCACCGGCCTGGGCGCACTCGTTGCGCTTTTGAAAAAGGCCAAAGACTATGATAAAGGCATCCGCATCATTAACCTTAAACCGTATATACGCAAACTCTTTACAATAACCGGTCTGGAGAAGATCTTCTCCATGGAGGGGGAAGCGCAATGAAAAACGACTCCGTCACATTGCGTATCCCGGCTCAGCCGGAGTATCTGCTCGTTGTACGGCTGACGGCCGCAGGGCTTGCCAACCGCATGGGATTTAACGTTGAAGAGATTGAGGATGTGAAAGCCGCAGTAGCCGAGGCCTGCATCATGCTGATGAATCAGCCGTGGGCCATAGACGGCATCACATTGGATTTTATTCTTTCCAAAGACACGTTTCAAGCCACCGCGAAGGCACAGGGGGAAGCCTCAAAAACAATGGAAGAACCGGAAAACGACAATGATTTAAGCCGTTATCTTCTTCAGGCGCTTATGGATGATGCGACAGTCCAAAGCGAAAACGGCTTTATTCACAGCATATCGATTCAAAAACGGGCATCCCTTTAAACTGGGAGGGTGTTATGGTGATTGAACGGTCAAATGCGCACAGTATCGACCCGGAAGAAACAGAGCTTTTCAGGCGCTATCTGCAAAACGCGGACATGCGCGCGCGTGACGAGCTTTTCCAAAGGTTCGTACATATTGCCGAGATCGTTGCGCGCAAGTTTTCCGGCAGGGGCGTAGAGTATGCCGATCTGTTCCAGGTCGCCTCTTTGGCCATGTTGAAAGCGTTTGACCGTTTTGATGTGAGCCGGGGCGTGAAGTTTCCCGTGTTCGGAATGCCTGCAATCGTAGGCGAAGTAAAAAACTATTTCAGGGACCGAACCCGCCTTATCCGCGTTTCCCGCAGGGATGTCGAGCTTATCAAGTCGATGGAAGACGCAAAACAGGAACTGACACAGACGCTGGGAACCATTCCGCGCCCAAAGGATATTGCTGTTTTCCTGGGAATCCCGGTGGAAACCGTGCTGGAGCTGATGGAAACACAACGGGCGTACTCGGTATCGTCGCTGGATTCCAAAACCGGCGTAGATGAATCCGCGGATCTCCTCGAGATCCTCGGCGGGGAGGAGCGCGGTTTTGAACGCGTTGAGATGCGTCTGCTTCTCAAGAAGATGATGCGGTCCCTTAGCGAGACCGAACGCTTTATCATCAATGAACGTTATTTCCGTGAAAAGAGCCAGAGACAGGTTGCCAAGGAGCTGGGCGTTTCCCAGATGTTCATATCCAGGACAGAGCGCAAGATACTGATTCGTTTTAAGAACGCATTTTCCTCGGTTGAAAACGCAAAAGGAACCGGTTGAAGCAAAACCGGGGTTTGCCTCACGGACGGCGGGTATGTATCGTGAGGCAGTGTATGAAAGACAACAGTTGTGCTTTGCGTTATGAAATTGACGGTTTCAGATATAGATATGCTGGTGCAGCGCCTCTGCGATTACGTCAAACGACGTCAACCGTGCGGGGCCTATGCGGAGCACCTTGTCCGGCTTCATGACCGGATGCTGGTTTGCGGTAATGCTTTTGAAAAAACACGTCCCCGAGGACGCGGTGCGGGCAATGGCGGATGAGCCGGTGTCCTAAATGGCGAAGGAAAACCCTTGACGGGAGTCACCGCCTGAAAAAATCGAAACGGGTAAAAAGCACGCAAACCATGTAGTTTGTGCGCTTTTTTTGTATAAGAGCAGGAATTCGAACCCTGCAGAAGGAACTCTATTAGCCCAGACTCAACGAAAAAAGGTTGGTTTTTCAGCACATGGCAAAAAAAAGAGTGGTGCGGTTCCGGTTCTATATAATTGTTGCCGTTGCGGTCTTGCTTGTTGCAGGCGGGATATGGTATTTTCTGGTGCCGCCCGGCGATGCTGCCGCACAGCAGGGGACGATGGCTTTTGAAAAACAGGTGAAGACTGTCATCGTCAGGGATGAAAAGACCGTTACGCAGGAGAATTACGGGAAGATTTCGTTTATCGCGGCCGAAGGCCAGAAAGTAGCCGCAAACACGAAGGTGGCACAGGTGTATGCCTGGGGATACAGCGACAAAGTGCTGCAGGACCTTATCAAGGTTCAGACAGACATAAAGGCGTACCAGGAGAACAATATCCTAAAACAGGTGTTTGAAAAGGATTTGCAGACGGTCAACGAAAAAATAGACGCGCAGGTAACGAAGCTGTCGAGCGGAGCAAACGGCCTTAATGACCTTGACCTCATTAAGATTGAATCTGATTTAAAAACGCTGATGCAGCAGCAGAAAGACCTGCTCAAGCGCGCGTGTACGCCCGATGAGACCCTGCAAAAGCTCTATGACCGGGAAACGGAGCTGCAAAAACGTCTGAACGCATGGATCAGTGACGTCAAGACGAAAGAGGCCGGTACGATAAGTTTTTATTTTGACGGGTTCGAGCAGATTATGACTCCTGACCAGATCGATAAGCTTAAGCGCAGCGATATCGATAATATCATCAACAACGCAGCCATACAGAAAATCGACGTTTCGGAAGGCTCGAAACCCCTGTACCGGCTGGTGAACAGCAACAAATGGTATTGCCTGATTGCAACGGAAAAGGACGATAAGCTGCAGACCGATATGGTGTACGACATCGCGTTTGAAGGGTTTTTCAACCAGCCGTATACCGGCCGGCTGCTGTCGCAGCGGGAAATGGACGACGGCGTGCTGTACGTGCTGGAGATAAACGATGATATCGGGCCGCTCCTGAGCGTACGCAAAGCCAACGCCACACTGAAGAAGACGTATACCGGGCTGAAAGTGCCGATAAACGCGCTGACAACACAGGGGGATACACAGGGAATAACTGCCGTTGAAAACGGAAACGATGTTTTTAAACCTGTGAAAGTGGTTTATAAAGATAATGAATTCGCAATCATTGAGGCGGCCGACGCCAATCAGCCTGTTGAACCCAACACGAAGATACGCCTGCACCGCTGACAGGAGGGCTGGATGGACAGTATCCGAAACAATCTGGAGATCATACGTGAAACAATAGAAAAAACCTGCGCTCAAACGGGCAGGGATCCGGCCGGGGTTGACATCATGGCGGTGACCAAGCAGGTTCCGCCGGAAAAGATTGAGCGGGCGTGGGAACTGGGCATACGGTATTTCGGGGAAAACAGGGTACAGGAGCTATTGCCCAAAATTGAAACCGTGCAGCGCCCGATACACTGGAACATGATTGGACAACTTCAGAAAAATAAGGTAAAGTATGTAATAAATACCGTTTCTTGTATCCAGTCACTCGACCGCATATCCCTGGCGGAAGAGCTTGAGCGCCAGGCAAGCAAGCTGGGGATCACGGTAAACGTACTGGTGCAGGTCAACATCGGGAAAGAAGATACGAAGACGGGCGTGGCTCCCGAAGAAACCGTTTTATTTATCAAAACGGTGTCGGAGAAATACGGTTCCCTTTGTATCGAGGGGCTTATGGCGATAGCGCCTGATGTCGGAGAGGAAAAGGCGCGGCCGTACTTTGAAAGGATGCGGCGATTGTTCGAGGAGGCGGGCAAACTGAACCTTCCGCGCGTGCATATGCGCTGTTTATCCATGGGAATGTCGGGCGATTATGCCGCGGCGGTTTCGGAAGGGGCAACGATGGTCCGTCTGGGAAGTGCAATATTTGGGGGAAGAAAACAACAGAACCCGTTATGATAATAGAAGGAGGAACCACCATGGCAAATAAGCTTTTCGACAAGATCCTGGATTATATCGGCCTCGAGGAAACCCCGCTGGACGAGGAGATGGAAGATCAGGAAATTGAGGACGTTGTGGAAGAACCCGTGCATGAATTGCAGGAGACGCCGGTCCCTGTGCGCTCGAGGAAGGGAAAAATCGTGAACATGCCTTCATCCAACACTATGAAGATGATCGTTTTCCAGCCGATGAGCTATGAGGACACGCAGAGCGTCATCGACAACCTGAAGAACAGGAAACCCGTGGTCGTAAACCTGGAGACCCTGGACCTGGACGTTGCCCAGCGCGTTCTGGATTTTATGAGCGGCGCGGTGTACGCCATCAACGGTACGATTCAGAAAGTCTCGCGCTGTATCTTCGTGCTTGCTCCCAATAACGTCGATGTGGTGGGAAATATCGTTCCGGATTCTCAAAGCAGCAGTTTTATTGATCTTGACACGGAGCACGACCATTGATCACTCTATCTCATGCGGCCAATGGTTATGCCTTTGGCCTGTCCGTCAATGAGTTTTTAGGAGAGATTTCATGACCCTTCAAGATATCCGTGAGAAAAAATTTCCGCGTGCGTTCAAAGGCTATTCAGACGCGGAGGTCGATCTCTTTGTTGCACAGGTCAGCGCCGCGTTCGAACAAATGGAGGAAGAGCTAAAAAAGAACAGGGATTCCGTCGAGAAAATAAGCGCGCGTCTGGCGGAATACGAGAGCATTGACAGAGAGATGCGCGGGGCGTTGCTGGCGGCGCAGAAGGCGGCGGGCGAAATCATAGACAGCGCGCATGAACAGAAACGTGCCATTCTGGAAGAAGCGGAAGCATCGCTGGCAAAGACCAAGGAGAATGCGATAAAGCTCACTGAGCAGACTGAGGAAAAAAGAAAACAGGTAATGGAGAAAATCGAGGAACAGGCCCTTGCGATGCGCATCAAGCACGCGCGGGATAATGATGCGCTCAAGCAGGAGATCCGTGATCTGGAGGCGATGCGCGCCAAACTGCATGACGAGATCGAAACGATGCTTCGCGATAACATCGGGCTGTTGAATGCACAGCTTCAAAACCTTGCAACCCTGCCTCCCGCAAGCATGCTCGAACCGGAGCAAAAAAAGCCCGAGGAAACGGCTCAATTAAAAGATGAACCCAAAATAGGCTTTGCTCCATATTCTCCCGCCGATATCCCGGGGGCAGAAGCGGACGAAGCGCTGCCCAAGCTTGATTTTCAGACCTGATATTTAAAACAATAAAAAAGTTTTTGGCCGGTATGCCGAAAGCTTTTTTCGTATGCATATCAATGCAAAATGCTTGAGATACCCCGGGTTTTGCTATATCATGGTAAGGGCAGCCGGTGTTTGTGCGCGTGCAAAAAAAAGGCGGGAATGGAAAACGGCTTTTGGGCAAAGAGTAAGACCAGGATCCCATCGGACATGGAGGAACGGTCTTGCGAACAAGCCTCAAACAATTGCTGCGGATCGACCGCCGGTTAAAGCGCCTGGAACGCGCGCTGATCCGTATGCGGCTCGAGGAACTTCTGCCTACGCTTGCGAATCCCAAACGGTTGATATGGACGAACTTCCTGGGCGGCGTGGCGCGCGGACTGGGGATAGCGGTCGGATTTGCGGTGCTGGGGGCGCTGCTCATCCTGCTGCTGAAAAATCTTGCCGCAAACAACATACCGGTTATCGGGGACTTCATTGCACAGATTATCCGCATCGTGGAGACAAAGCTGCATTGATGCGGCTTTCGGATAACGGGGGGCCAATATGATTGAGACCATCATTATCATTCTGGGAATTGCACTCGACAGGGTGGCAAAGTGGCTGACGGTAACGGTCCTGCAGCCTCTTCCGGGCGGGGAGTATGCGCTGTGGCCGGGCGTTTTCCATTTAACGTATGTAGAAAACCGTGGCGCGGCGTTCGGAATACTGCAGAGCAGCCAGCTCCTGTTGATCGGCATCAGCGCTGTGGTAGCCATTGTGATTGCTTACATATTACTGCGCAGGCGCAAAAAATACCCGCTATGGGTACGCTGCTCCATGGCGGCGGTTTTTGCAGGCGCGTTAGGCAACATGTTCGACCGCATCGTATACGGGTACGTAATCGATTTTGCGCATTTCAAGCTCATTAACTTCGCGGTGTTTAACGTGGCTGATTCTCTGATGGTCGTGGGGATGATCTTGATCGCCGTTTATCTGGTCTTCTTTTATAAAGAACCGGTGCGCGCGGGAGAGAAGACATGAACATGCCCGGGCCAGGCTTGCACTATCTGGAATGTTCGCAGCCCTGCGAACGGCTGGATGTATTCGTGGCCGGCGCGCTCGGGGTCACGCGCTCGCATGCGCAGGGCCTGATCAAAGGCGGCTGCGTTTCGTTGAACGGAAAAAAAGCAAAGCCTTCCCTGCCTGTTGCAACGGGCGATACAGTCGAGGTGCTGCTGCCAGAGCCAGAGCCTCTTGAAGCCGCGCCTGAGAACATCGCGATTGATATCGTGTACCAGGACGCGGACATCGCCGTTATCAACAAGCCGAAGGGGATGGTGGTGCATCCCGCGGCCGGAAACCGTTCCGGTACGCTGGTGAACGCGCTTTTGTACCATATCGGCGACCTGTCCGGGATAAATTCGGTGGTGCGTCCGGGCATCGTACACCGGCTGGATAAGGACACAAGCGGGCTTTTAGTCGTTGCAAAAAACGATGCGGCCCACGTGCGCCTTGCAAAACAGATCAAGGAGCGTACCGCTTCGAGGGTATACAGTGCCATCGCGCTGGGGAACGTTAAAGAGGACGAGGGCGAGATCATAGCCCCCATCGCGCGGCATCCTTCCGACCGCAAGCGCATGGCTGTCGTTCCAGACGGGAAAATAGCGCACACGCGCTACCGCGTGGTGGAGCGTTTTTCGGAGGCTACGCTGCTCGAGCTCCAGCTCGTTACAGGGCGTACGCACCAGATACGCGTGCATCTGGCGCATATCGGGCACGGGGTGCTGGGCGACCCTGTATATGGCCCGAAGCGCGCGCATTACCCCATTGAGGGGCAGGCGCTGCATGCGGGGAAAATCGCGTTCGATCATCCTAGGACCGGAGAGCGGATGGAGTTTACGTCGCCGCTGCCAGCGGATTTCATCCGGCTCATGGAATGGCTGCGTGCGCGCAAAGGTTTGCGTTGACACCGCAAAACCTGTGTGTTACCATTTTGGCAGTTAAAATAACCTTCAATCGGTCCCTATGAGGCTGGTAGGGTTTGAACAGATACACTGGGAGTTTAGCTCGTGTATGCAGGTCTTGCCGCGTGGGGCAAAGACCTTTTTTGATGTAGAAGATGGAGGGATGAACGTGTCCCATAAGATCGAAATTCTGGACGCGCAGGGCATTGAGCGCGCGCTGGTACGTGTGGCGCATGAGATACTCGAGCGCAACAAAGGCATGGAAAACCTTGTGCTCGTCGGCATCCAGCGCAGGGGGGTCCCCCTTGCCAGGCGCATTGCCGCGCATATAAAACAGACCGAGGGCAGGGATGTTCCGGTAGGCGTGCTGGACATCACATTCTACCGCGACGACCTGTCCCTTTTGCATGAGCATCCGGTGGTGAACGGGACGGACGTCCCGTTTATGCTGCAGGGCAAAAAGGTCGTGCTGGTGGACGACGTGCTCTACACCGGGCGCACGGTGCGCGCTGCGATTGACGCGCTGATGGACATGGGGCGCGCGCAGAGCATACAGCTTGCGGTCATGATCGACCGCGGGCACCGCGAGCTGCCTTTCCAGGCGGATTACGTAGGCAAAGCCGTGCCGACGGCCAGGAACGAGACGGTGCACGTACGCCTTTTAGAGGTGGACGGCACGGACCAGGTCGTGATCGTGGAGAATCATAACGGGAAATAGCATGTCACGCTGGGCAGGGCGGTACGGGTTGTATAAGAATTTTTATGGCGGGGTGGTATGTACGTGGCATTAAAACGAAAGGACCTGCTGGGTTTAAGGGGCGTGAGCGCGCAGGAGATCGGCGAGATACTCGACACCGCGAAGACCCTCAGGAGCATTCTGGAGCAGAACAGCAAAAGGACGCCGCATCTGCAGGGCAAGTCCATCGTCACGCTGTTTTATGAAAACAGCACGCGCACGCGTATGTCCTTTGAACTCGCTTCCAAATATATGAGCGCGGCCTCCGCGAACATCTCGGCGACGGCATCGAGCGTTGCCAAGGGCGAGACGCTCATAGATACCGGCAAAACGCTGGACATGATGGGGACAGACCTAATTATCATCCGCCACCCCATGTCGGGCGCGCCGCACCTGCTGGCCCAAAACGTGCGCGCTTCGGTCATCAACGCGGGGGACGGCATGAACGAGCATCCTACGCAGGCGCTTCTAGACATGTTCACGATGCGTGAACACAAAGGGGGGCTGCAGGGGCTGAAAGTCGCGATTATCGGGGACGCGGCGCACAGCCGGGTGGCGCGCAGCAATATCTGGGGTCTGAATACGATGGGCGCGAAGGTATGCGTCTGCGCGCCGTCGACATTGATACCCGCCGAAATGGAGAAAATGGGCGTACAAACGACGACGGACATCGACGCGGCGGTGGAGGGCGCGGATGTGGTGATGGGCCTCAGGCTCCAGCTCGAACGCCAGCAAAGCGGCCTGCTGCCTTCGCTCAACGAATACGCGAGTTTCTTCGGGATCAACAGACGCGTGCTGGAGCTTGCGAAGAAGGACGCGCTTATTATGCATCCCGGGCCGATGAACCGCGGCGTGGAGATCACGTCCGATGTAGCGGAAGACAGGCGTTCGGTGATCAACGAGCAGGTAACGAGCGGTGTGGCCGTGCGCATGGCGCTTCTCTACCTCTTGACCAGGAGGAACAATGAACAGATTACTGATTAAAAACACAAATATCATCAACCCCAAAGGCGCGTATCAGGGGCAGGGCGACATACTGGTCAGCGGCGGCGTCATTGAAAGAATCGCGCCGTCTGTGGATGAGGGCGCTGATACAGTGATCGACGCGGGCGGATTGACCGCAATCCCCGGCCTTGTCGACATGCACTGCCATCTACGGGAACCAGGGTTTGAATACAAGGAGACCATCGCGACCGGTACGCGCGCGGCGGCGCTGGGCGGTTTCACGGCGGTGGCGTGCATGCCCAACACCGACCCGCCAGCCGACAATCCCGCGGTGATCGAGTATATACTGCAAAAAGCAAAAACCGAAGGCGCGGTGCGCGTCTGTCCTGTCGGTTGCATCACCAAAGGCCAGAAGGGCAAGGAGCTCACCGATATGGGCGCGCTCAAGGCGGCGGGCGCTGTTGCGCTGTCCGACGACGGGCTCCCCGTGTCGGACAGCCACATCATGCACATGGCGCTCAAATACGCGAAGAGCTTCGGCCTTTTGCTCATCAGCCACTGTGAGGATCTGGAGCTGGTCAACGGCGGCGTGATGAACGAGGGATACTGGTCGACCCTGCTGGGCCTGAAACCCATCACCAGGGCGGCGGAGGAAGTGATGGTCGCGCGCGAGGTGCTGCTTGCGCAGGCGCTTGATACGCGCGTGCACATCGCGCACGTTTCGACCGAAGGCGCAATCGACATCATCCGGCACGCCAAGGAAAGAGGGGTGCGGGTCACCGCCGAAACCTGTCCGCATTATTTTTCCGCAACGGATGCCTTTGCCGACGGGTTCGATACGAACGCGAAGGTGAACCCGCCGCTTCGGACCGACGCGGACGTTGCGGCGGTGAAAGCCGCGCTGAAAGACGGGACGTTGGACTGCATCGCGACCGATCACGCGCCGCACCATGCCGACCAGAAGGCGGTGGAGTTCAACACTGCGGCCAACGGGATATCGGGCTTTGAAACGGCCTTTTCGCTCGCCTATACCAATCTCGTGAAGACCGGCGTCCTCACGATGGACGAGCTCGTGCTGCGCATGGCCTGTATGCCCGCCGAGGTGCTGGGCATAGAAGGCGGCGTTATTCAGGAGGGCAAAAGGGCGGATATCACGATTGTGGATGAAAGGGCGGAGTATGTAATCAACGCCGGCGGTTTTATTTCAAAGGGCAAGAACTCGCCGTTCAACAAAAAAGAAGTGACCGGCCGCGTGGTGCACACCATAGCAGGTGGAAATTTAGTTGTGCAATCGGGTAGCCTTACCGTATAAGGCGTAAAAAAAGGAGGCTTAACGCCCATGGTGATGGACACGCTGCTTGGCGCCGTACTCGCTGCGCAAAACCCGTCGGTGCTCGGACTGGATACGCGCATCGAGTATTTCCCCGATGAATTTGCAAGCGCATATGACCTGTCAACGCTGGAGGGGGCCGCGGAAGCGGTCACGGACTTCAACCATATTCTCATCGACGCCATGTACGACATCATCCCCGCGGTAAAAGTGCAGGCCGCGTACTATGAGATGTACGGCGTGCCCGGGATGGGCGCGTTTTACGATACGATGGATTACGCAAAGCGCAAGGGCATGGTCGTGATCGCGGACGTGAAGCGCAACGATATCGGTACGACGGCCGGTGCGTATTCGGCGGCGTATCTGGGGCGCACCCCGTTGAAAGGAAAAGAGGCGCAGGCGTTCACGGCCGATTTCATTACCGTGAACCCGTATCTGGGCGTGGACGGCATTGAGCCGTTCACAAAGGACTGCCAGAAGTATGATAAAGGCATATTCGTCCTTGTCAAAACCTCGAACCCTTCGGGCGGACAGCTGCAAAACATAGACGTCGGCGGCTGTACGCTGTATGAACGCGTAGGCGATTTCGTAGCGGCCTGGGGGCAAAGCCTGATAGGTTCGATGGGATACAGCAGCGTCGGCGCGGTGGTGGGCGCAACCTATCCGAAGGAAGGCGCAACGCTCAGGAAAAGGATGCCTTCCGTATGCTTTCTGCTCCCCGGATACGGCGCGCAGGGGGCAAAAGCCGCCGACCTGACAGGGTGCTTCGACGCAAAAGGCCTGGGCGCTGTTGTCAACGCTTCGCGCTCGCTGCAGTGCGCCTGGATGCAGGCGCCTGGCGAAAAGGACTTTGCAAAGGCGTCGAGAAATGCGGCCATTGCGATGAAGCAGGATATCTGCGCCGCTTTGAACGCCGCGGGGAAAGGTGTTTGGAAATAGGAGGAAATGCATGGGCCTGATGCGCGTGATGAAAAACGAGTCGCTGGCAAGCGGTGTGTACGGGCTGGAAATATCGGCTTCACCCGAACTGCTGTCGGCATCGCCGGGGAGCTTTATACATATCGCCGTCGACGGCGTTTTTTTGCGCAGGCCTTTTGGTATACATGCGGCGGATGCAAAAAAAGGGACGATCACGATAGCGTATGCCGTCCGCGGAAAGGGCACGCAGGTGCTGACGCGCGTGTGTCCGGGCGCCGAAATCGACGTGCTCGGGCCGCTCGGCAAGGGATTCCGGCTCCCGCAGGGTGCAGAGCATATCCTGCTGATCGGCGGGGGCATGGGCGCGGCGCCGCTTCTGCATGCGGCGCAGTCTTTAAACAGGAAGGCGTCCTGCGATATCGCGCTGGGGTTTGCGTCTGCTGAAAACGCGTTTTCCATAGACAGGTTCAAAGCATACTGTCAGACCCTGCGGGTGGCGACCGAAGACGGGTCGCTCGGCGAAAAGGGCAGTGTCTG
>JBMOLJ010000045.1:0-12476 GCA_049324235.1 Bacillota bacterium | reverse complement strand
GCACGCGCATTACTGCGCGTCCAAGGAGGGAATCGTGGGACTTTCGCGCGCCGTGATGCGCGAGGTGTCCGAATATGGTATCCGCATCAACTGTATTGCACCGGACATCATAAAAACGCAGCTAACGTTCCCCAGTGGTTCATTACCTTCTGGGCGGCAACCAAAATCGGCGCCGTGCTTGTAACGGTGAACACCGCCTATAAAATCTATGAGGCGGAGTATCTCCTGCGCCAGTCGGACACGCACACGCTTGTGCTGATCGACGGGTTTAAGGATTCGGACTATGTCGGGATTATTAAGGAGCTTTGCCCCGAGCTGGAAACTGCCGAAGCGGGAAAACCGCTGCATTTAAAACGCCTGCCTTTCCTTCGGAACATCATTACGGTAGACTCGAAGCAAAAAGGGTGCCTCACATGGGACGAGGCGGTGGCCATGGCCGATAGAATCCCGATGGAGGAGGTATACCGCAGGGAACGTTCCATCAGCAAGGACGATGTCTGCAACATGCAGTATACGTCCGGAACCACAGGCTTCCCGAAGGGCGTTATGCTCACGCACTACAATGTGGTGAACAACGGCAAAAACATCGGCGACTGCATGGACCTTTCGACTGCCGACCGCATGATGATCCATGTGCCCATGTTCCATTGTTTCGGCATGGTGCTTGCCATGACGGCCTCCATGACGCACGGGGTTACCCTCTGTCCGATGCCCTATTTCTCCCCCAAGCTGTCGCTGGAGTGCATCAACAAGGAGAAGATTACCTGTTTCCACGGCGTTCCGACCATGTTCATAGCAATGCTGGAGCATGAGGACTTTAAGAAGACGGATTTTACATATATGCGCACCGGTATTATGGCCGGCAGCCCATGTCCCGTAAAGGTCATGCAGGATGTTGTGGACAAGATGAACATGACCCAGATTTCCATCGTGTTTGGACAAACCGAGGCCTCCCCCGGATGCACGCAGAGCCGTGTAGACGATCCGATCGAGGTGCGCGTCAATACCGTGGGCCGCGCGCTGCCGGGTGTGGAATGCAAGATTGTCGATCCCGAAACGGGCAAAGATCTGCCGGATAATGTGGATGGCGAATTCGTAGCCCGCGGCTACAACATCATGAAGGGTTATTATAAAATGCCCGAAGCCACAGCGGCCGCCATTGACAAAGACGGATGGCTCCACACGGGCGATCTGGCAAGGCGGGATGAAAACGGGAACTACAAGATCACCGGCCGCATCAAGGATATGATTATCCGGGGCGGCGAAAACATTTATCCGAAGGAAATAGAGGATTTCATCTATACGCATCCGAAAGTCAGAGACGTTCAGGTGATCGGCGTGCCGGACAAGCAGTACGGTGAGGAGATCATGGCGTGCATCATCCTCAAGGACGGTGAAACTGCCACGGCCGACGAGATCAGGGAGTATATCCGTTCGCATATGGCCAAGCACAAAACGCCGCGCTATATCGATTTTGTCGAGGATTTCCCGATGAACGCTGCGGGAAAGATCATGAAATACAAGATGCGCGAACAGGCCGTTGAAAAGCTGGGCCTGCAGGCGGACAGCCGTATTGAAACGGCATAAAAGCGCGATGGAGCAGAGGGGAGCTGTCAAGGCTCCCCGAATGTTGTTTAAACAGAGGGGAATTATGGTTAGAGAGATCAGGAGAAAAGAAAAAGCACTTGATAACACCGAAGCCATAGAAATACTAAAGCACTGTGATTACGGCATTCTGTCTTCGATCAGCGAAAACGGATACCCGTACGGTGTGCCGGTGTTTTATGCCTATTTCAACGATGCGATTTATTTGCACTGCGCTTTGGAGGGACACAAAACAGATAATTTGCGAAGCAACGATAAAGTGTCATTTTGTGTGGTTGGGGCAACCTCGGTTTTGCCGGAGAAGTTCACCGCAAAATATGAAAGCGTTGTTGTTTTCGGACGGGCCAAGGAAGTCTTTGATGAGGAAAAGCATGCTGCTCTCATGGAATTACTGAATAAATATTCACCGGATTATATGGAAAAGGGCAAGGAATACATCAAAAACGCAAATGCAAAAACGAAGGTAATGAAAGTGTGCATGGAACATTTATCCGGCAAGGCGCAAAGATAATAGAAATCAAATGATTGTCTTTTCAAAGAGAATACGGATTAAAACCCGTCAAGGCGCCGTAAAGGGACGATGTTACAGGGAAAGCTATATGCACAATATGGGACGGGCGCCTCTATGTATGGACGATGCTTTGGCCCGGATAGAGACAGAGCCTCCCGTACGCCTCGTTTCAAACGTTTGGTGGATATACCTGATAACCGTGATAACAGGCACGGAGGGGATAAAATTATATCTGCACCTCGAACGTTAGAATCCGCCCTTTATTATCAGAGTGTATGGAGGCGAGGAAAACGCCCTCGTGATGCAATACCAGCGGCGTAATATTTACATAGTACTCGCTGACGCCGTCTTTCTGACAGCTTTCCTCAATGTCGCACCATTCAAGCGCCCCTTCCGCGCAGGCGGTTAATTCGCCTGAAAAGCTGTCTGAAAGGAAGTAGTAGGTGGTTGCTTCGAAGTCACAGCCGTCCATGAATTGACTCACAATTCCTCTGAGTTGCAGGTTCTCTACTACAAGTCCCGTTTCCTCATATACCTCACGCTTGCATGCGGCATACAGGTCTTCACCCGGTTCCTTCTTCCCGCCCACGATGGTGTACTGCTTATAGGCCGGGGGTTTTTCGCGTTTTATCATCAGAACCTTTCCGTCCCTGATCAGGTGGCAAAAAACAATGGCTACGTTATAGGCATATTCTTTCATTTAGAGGGACCTTCTTTCAGATTTACTGGGGGAATGCGTCGTCAACAAATTCATTTTATCAGCCTTACGCCCGAAAATGCAATAAATTGTTTGTTTACCTACAATACCACTTGCTGATTCGGTTCGGTCAGGGCAGTGACGGTATACGTATCGCTTTTATAGCGTCCCATCTGGTAACGCACCATAGGACGCATCATAAATGCATCGTCTTCCTCAAACGGTATGTGGTACAAAATCACCTGGCGCGGCCGGATGACCGTATCCAGTATGGCCCTGCCCCTAGGGTTCTGATAAAACAAGGGATTGATAAAAACAGCGTCAACTTTGCATCCGTTCAACGCTCCGGCAAAACTGTCGTCAAGGAAGTCCGCGTCTCCGGTGAACAGAAGGGTTTTGCCGCCAAGAGTGAGCAGCAAGCAGTAGTTGCTGATATGCGCGTATTGCGGGCCCATATGCCCTGTGTTAAACGTGGTGAGCGCAACTCCTGGCTCCATGTCATACCGGCCATGGCTGCCGATTGGCATAGACAGAGGCCGGAACGGCACATTATGCGCATCCATCCACTGCCGCAGCCCGTTGCCGGCCCGCCGCAATTTTTCCTCCGATTCGTCCACAGGCAAAAATACGCCGCGTACAGTATTGTCCCGCAGATAAGCTATTGCCTCCCCGCTGCCGAAATGATCCGGGTGCAGGTGCGTGAACAGCAGATAATCAATCGTGCCGAACGGTTCAAACCCCTGAAGAAGATTGTCCATTAGCGGCTGGGGGACAACGCTGAACGGATGCCCGTCCTTGCCGAACAGCCCGTCGATCATGAGCCGGATGCCGACGGTTTCCACGATAACTCCGGCAGTTGCAAGGAGGGTCGCGCGTATTTCTTTTGTTTGTGAATTCTCCATCCGTTTTCTCCAAAACAAAAATATTCCTTGCATATACTATCACAAATATGGCGGACAATAAACAAAGTCCTGGCTTAAAAACCTGCATGGCATGCAGGTTTTTAAGCGCCGATATGGTATTTTGATTACCGGCGGCTATTCGCTCTGGTTTTCTGACTCAGGAGTATTGCTGCGGGCGTTGCCCGTTAACGCGCTCTGTTCTCCACGCGTGTAATTTGGCAGGCCGTACTCGTTCGCAAACTCGTTTTTCATGTTCCGTTGGGACCGCGAGAAGCTTTTGTTGTTATTCTGCATGTTGATACCGATTTCGTTTGCAATCTCGCATTCCTTTTTGTTGAGGCTGCTTTTTCCCTGTCTTTTACTGCTGCTGGACATTGTTTTTCCTCCTATAAATTTTTACACGTTTATGAGTGCACTATTAATTTGCCCAGCGGTAAGGAAATATAAAACAGGAATTGTTTTATTAAAATGGAATGTGCTTTTGGAGGCTGATCAGACGCTTATGGATAATATTTACAGAATTTCAGAATTATCTATTCCAGCCGTTTTCAATAATGCTTATATATTTTTGCACGGATTCCGAATCCGGGTACCCTTTATACCATGGCCCGGTGATTTTTTCAGGGTCAGCGTAGTATTTGGATTTTATAATAAGCTCCGGCCTGTATTCATAGTGCAGAATATCAAAATGCGCCCATTTTCCTCCCCAAATGAATCCGTTGTTTTCAAATGCCGCAACAAGGTCTCTCGGGTAGGAATCCAGCCTGTCCTGCCCCTGTTCCTTTGTGGCCCAACGCCAATAATCCCTTTTATCGCTCTTTAAATCGACTGCGATACCAAACGCATGCGGACTAAGCTGGTTCGTTCCCGCGATGACCCGGTAATTGAACGTGCCGCCCAGGGGATATACAAAGCCGTAGATGTCGGGATTGCTTTTGATAAGGCCTGCTATTTCCTGAAAAGCGGCTTTCAAAGCGGGCGCCGCATGATTGTTTTCATTAAAGGAGGCGTTCGCTGAACCAAGCGCAACCCTTGTAAGATGAGCTTCTACTTCGCTTTGCGAGCTTCCGTAAACTTCCTTTAAAAAAGCATAAACCCTTATCCTTCCGGGGTCAAAGTTGTCTTTCATGATGGATTTTATATCGGAAAGGGGATAGACTTGTTCCATCATGTCCTGCAAGTCCGCATTCGCGAGCTTTTCCTCAAAGCTCTTTGTTTTTTTATCATCGTATGCAATCTTTTTCCCCGATTGCATGACAACATAGACGAGGCCGTCTTTCCCCTTTTTCAAGCCCTTGATATGCCCCGGATACGCCATCATTAAGGCGAGCAGATCCCTTTTTGCCATGATGTCATATGGGTTTTCCCGGGCAGGAGAGGACGTATATGTAGGGCTTTCTCCGGTTGGCTCCGGTTGCGGTTTGTTTTCCGACAAAAGAAAAACGCCAGACACGATAACTATGGCGGAAACAAAAATTATCCCGATAATTTTAAGCTTTCTCATCCTGGCACCTCTTTACAATAGGTCAATATCATAGTTATTCAAAAGACGCGCATAAAAGGACTTGAGGCCGCGAATCAGCCTGCAACATGCTGTTGGTAAATACACGTCTCCTGCTTGACTTTACCGTGTAAAACAGATATAATATGCGTTGGATTCCACGGGAACCGCAACATATGCGAGGGTGGCGGAACTGGCAGACGCGCACGTTTGAGGGGCGTGTGGGAGACCGTACGGGTTCAAGTCCCGTCCTTCGCACCACGTCGGAGCAAGCTTCGCTCCATTCAAAATCCCTGATCGCTTTGCGATTGGGGATTTTTCATCCCGCTCCGTTGCTCCTCCTTTTCCCCACAAAGCCCACGGCTTTGCGGGGGCCCGTGTCGGAGTACATTACGCTCCACTCAGAATCCGCAGTCGCTTTGCGATTGGGGATTCTTTGCAATTCAACAGGATATTTTGCGGCAAACGGGGCGGCGTGCATTCCTTTACCTTTCCTTATTTTTCAATAAAAACAGGTACATCCCGTTGGATACTGCCGCCCAGATGAAAAGGAGGGGGAGCAGTAATGCGAAGATGTCGGCGCCCAGGTTTTCGACCGTGATGCCCGAGGTTGCGAGCGATACGATACCCACCACGAAGGCCACGCAGCCGATGCCCGCCGATATGCGTACCGCGTGTTTCTTTTTCATCGCTGTGAAGACGATCCCCGCCACGGCCAAAACAAGCAAAACAGCGCCGAACCACATGTCTCCGGCCGGCCCGGCCTGAAACAGCTGAAGCATTGAAGTCTGCATGTCTCCGGCTGTATGCAATGCCGGTAAAAACATGATTACGCCTATCGCGACGGCATAACAGATGATTGCGCCTGCGAGCATATTTTTTATACTCCTTTACCTATTAGGATTATCATGCTTTAAATCTGGTCATACCTGATAAGCCTGATCCCGCGCGCGGTGATGAAAGCTTTCACGTCCTCGGACGTAAGCACGGCATGCTCTTTAACGCGCTGCAGGCCGTAGGTGCTCTGCGCCAGAAGCGGTTCGTCCGCAAACCCAGGGTGCGTCATGAGCTCGAGCACATCCTTATCACAGCTTTCCAGATACGAGGTCAGCCATTCGATCCGTACATTCTCGGCATGGAAACCCATACACAGCGCGGCGGGCTCAAGCGGCTGCTTTGTTGTACCGGAAGTATTCCTGACGGGAATGCCCATTTTTTGCGCATAACCTGTGACTACATCCATAACGGCCGGCGCCGTATGCACGTGGTGGTGGCTGTCGATATGCGTCGGCGTGCATCCGCATTGGAGCAGCGCCTGCATCTGTGCGTGCAGTTCCTGTTCGATATCGAATGGATCGATTGTATTTTCGCCTGAAAAGATATAATCTGTACCTTTAAAAATACCGCCGGGATCAGTAAGCGTGGAAAGCTTTTTCCCGAGCGGCCGCCCATGGGTTATGTTGAAATGCAGCCCTATGCCGAGTTCGGGAAGCGTGCGGGCCAAGGCCATGGCATGCCAGAACGCAGGCATATTCGCCATTACAGTGGCCGAGGTTACGACACCGTACCTGTGCGCATCCGAGATGCCGCAGTTCACGCCCCTGCTGTACCCAAAATCGTCGGCATTTACAATAAGCCGCATAGCCACACCCCCTGGAAATCATTATACCTTTTTTATAAGAATTTCGAAATACTCTGCACAAATCATTGGATTTGGCTATATTATTGCAGCATGCTCAAGTGTTTTTATTTCCTATAGAACTTGTCTGAATTTTGTGTTAAAATATGCAGGGTATTGAAGGTTTGGAGGAGAATAAGCATGTCCATCGGGTGCAAAGCGGCACATTCGCGTGTCTGCAAAAAAATATGCACGAACATACTCGAAGCCGTAGGCAATACGCCCATAGTCGAATTACAGCGGATGCGGGAGCCGAACGCCGCGCGCGTGCTGGTGAAAGTGGAATTCCTCAACGTTGGCGGCAGCATCAAAACGCGTACGGCGCTGGCTATGATCGAGGCGGCGGAAAAAGAAGGCATCCTGAAGGAGGATTCCATTATTGTGGAGCCGTCCAGCGGGAATCAGGGGATCGGGCTTGCGCTGGTCGGCGCAATCAAGAATTACAGGGTCGTTATCGTCATGCCCGATTCGGTGAGCGAGGAAAGGCGTAAGCTTATGGAGCATTATGGCGCCGAAGTCGTTCTGGTCCCGGACAAAGGGGATATCGGCGAGTGTATCGAAGGGTGTCTGGATACCGCGGTGCAGATGGCCGAAAAAGACCCGCGCGTATTCATACCCCAGCAGTTCACGAATCCGAATAATCCCAAGGTGCAACGCCTGCATACCGCCGTGGAAATTCTCGAACAGGTGGATACGCCGATTGACGGGTTCTGTTCGGGCATAGGCACGGGCGGGACATTAAGCGGCGTGGGCGAGGTGTTGAAAGCGAACTTCCCGCATGTGCGCATTATGGCTGTCGAACCGGAAAATGCGGCTATCTTAGCAGGAGGCGGCATTTCCACGCACCTGCAGATGGGCATCGGCGACGGGCTCATTCCCGACAACCTGAATACTGATATCATCGACGGTGTGTATGTCATTTCCGACAACGAGGCATTGCAGACCGCACGGGATCTTGCGAGGTACGAAGGCTTGCTCGCGGGCATCTCCAGCGGTTCCAACGTTGCGGGCGCTCTGCGCCTTGCAAGGGAGCTAGGTCCGGGCAAAACCGTGCTTACCTTTTTGCCTGACACCGGAGAGCGGTATTTCAGCACGCAGTTATTTGAGCAAAAATAAATTGAGGCTTCTGCATTTTGCAGAAGCCCCTGAACCCGCTCCGTTTGTGCAGTCGCCAACGGGGCGTTTTGTTTTTGTACATCAGATTCTGGCTATCCATCCTGCCTTTTGTGTTTAATAACCAGTATTTCATTGCCGCCTTTTACAAATTCATAATTTACTCTTTCAATACATGCGGAAACGGGGATACGGGCCGATTTTCTTTTCACAGTATGAATACCTCCCGAACATCATCATGAATACTGCCGTGTCAATATTAAGGTTTCAACAAAAAAAAGGAAATCTGTTCCTGCCGCAAACGGAAACTGGTATAATGGACGGACAACGCAAAGGAGAGGCGAGGAGCCATGCCGGATGCTCTTGCGTATGGCATCAAAGAAAACGACATATTGCCCGAGGACTATCTGCAATTAAGGGAAGCGGTAGGATTTTTCAAACACAGTCTGGAAATGGCGCAGGCTTCGCTTAAGGGCAGCCTGTACGTGGTGCACATCGAAACCGGCGGCCGGACCGTCGGGATGGCGCGCGTGCTGGGCGACGGCGCGCAGGTCTTCGTGATACAGGATGTGATCGTCCTTCCCGAGCATCAGGGAAAGGGTCTTGGGCGGACGCTTATGGAGCGCGTGATGCACTATATCAAGACGAATGCGGTATACCCCGGAAGGGCAATGGTGCTTTTGTTTGCCTTTAAGGGGAAGGAAGGCTTTTATAGGAAATTCGGGTTTTTCACCAGGCCAAACGAAACGATGGGTCCGGGTATGATGCATTTTTGTTTTATTGATTGATGATGGGGAAAAGGCTGCCCGCAAGCGTGGCAGCAGCCTTTTCCCTTGTCTTGAGCTTGGGAGCGTGTTATCCTATAGCCTTGGAGATCATTTTAGCGATTTCTGTATTGTCGAGGTACGCGCCGCGCACCGGATCAATCATGTCCGCATAGTTTAAAAGCTTGTTTGCCTGTGCGCCTTTGGCAAAGAGCGGGACAAGGCTGTTCGTATGGTCGCCGCTGTTCCACTGGACGCCGGGAACATTGCCCTTGCCATTGTTGACGACCGGCTCCCATTCGGGGTTGGAGCCGGGACCGGTCAGGTAGCCGGTCTCATGGTCGCCGGTTATGATCAGGAGCGTTTCATTCCAGTTGCTGTTCTTCTCGACCCAATTGCATACCGCTTGAACCGCTTTGTTGAAGTCGATTTCCTCTTCGAGCAGGCGTCCGGTCTGGTTCGCGTGGCTTGCCCAGTCGATTGCTCCGCCTTCGATCATAAGGAAGAAGCCATCCTTGTCGTTGCCAAGCACGTTCAGGGCCGCTTTTGACATGTCGGACAGGGTCGGCACATTCTTGTTGAGGGGGACATCGTACGGGTCTGCATTTGTATCCCCGCTGCGCGCCTGCTGCAACGTTGTGTAAGCTTGCGCCACGCCGATGACGCGCTTGGGCGTCTTTCCGGTTGCCATCTTCTGGAACTGGGCCTTTGTCTGAATCAGCGTCCAGGGATCGCTTTTGCCGTCGCCGTCTGCATCCGCAACGGGGAGCGTCCCCTCTGTAAGGCCGATCCAGGTAGTTTTGCCGCCGACGTATTTATAGTCGGAGGTGGTGGTCGAGGCCTTCTTTACGCCGTTGTCATTGTACCAGGGGTTGCCCGCGCCCATGATGACGTCGGTCGCGCTGGACTTGATCATCTCGTTTGCGATTTCGGAGTAATTGTTCCTGCTGGCGTTGTGTGCTACGAAGCCTGCCGGCGTAGCGTGGCTGAGCTGAACGCTGGTTACGATGCCAGTCGCCTTTCCCTGTTTCTCAAACTTTTCCGCAACATGCTTTAATGGCTGCCCGTTCAGGTCTACGCCGATTGCCGCGTCATACGTTTTTTCGCCGGTGGACATCGCCGTTGCTGCTGCGGCCGAGTCCGTGGCGCCGGTCCGCACATAATCAAAGGATTCCCAGGCTAAAGCGGGGTCATAGGAGCCGACGGAATAGGTGCTCATTGCTGCTTTTACCGGAAACTTCTCGTAGACCTGTTTGCCTGTCTTGCCGTACTGGTAATAATCAGTCGCCTTGATCTGATTGTAGCCGCAGCCGTCGCTGATCATGACAATGACGTTTTTTACTTTTGATTTGTCCGCTGCTTTTGCATAAGCCGGTGCCTGTGGAGCAGCAAGCACAAACACGCATAAAGCGGAACAAAGCATCGTCTTCATCACTGCTGACGGTTTTTGGTATACGCCTTTTCTCAAAACAGTTACCCCCCATGTATTTATTTGGTATATCCGAGTAGTAGTTTAGTGTTTGAATATGAATTTTATATAAATCCACAGTCAAGTTTCTGTAAAATAAAACAGCACGCAATCCGCGGCTATTTCGTATGGGTAAATAGATTTGAACCGGGGCTTTAACGCAAAAAATGGAGAGAAGAGGACATTTCATAAACCAGAGATGCCCCTGTATGACAGATAATGGAAAATTATACCGAAGCGTTAAATGTTTGGAGTATTACATGGAGTTACAAACTTACAGGGAAAAGAACGAGTTTTGTTATATGATCGTTAACGAAAAAAGGATCCGAAAGTCCAAATTTATATTTAACTTTTGTTTGACAACAAACAATGGTAAAATATACTAAAGCAATAAAGGTTAAAGGTACAAACCGGCCAGGCCGGATAAATTGTAATAGGGAGGCTTATCAAATGAACGAAATTCTGAAAGCCATCAAGAACCGGAGGAGCATAAGGGCTTATAAACCCGACCAGCTTGGGCAGGAAGAGATCGATATGATCATCGAGGCGGGCATCCACGCTCCGTCCGGGCACAACACGCAGCCCTGGCATTTTACGGTGATACAGGACCGCGATGTGATCCGGCATATCAGCGATACCGCAAAATCCGTCATGGCAACGATTGAAGTTGACTGGATTAAGAATGCCGGCATGAATCCTGCGTTCGATATCACCTATAAGGCGCCCACGCTGATCATCGTATCGGGCAGGACGGATGCCGTTTCATGGAAAGCGGATTGCGACGCGGCCATCGAAAACATGCTGATAGCGGCCGAAAGCCTGAACATCGGTTCGGTCTGGGTCGGGTTCGCGGCGTTTTGTTTCATGGTTGAAGGTGAAGCAGAGAAAATCGGTATCCCCGAAGGGTACGAGCCGTATTATGGTGTCGCGCTGGGCTACAAGCTGAGCGATACGCCGGTGCCCGCGCCGAAACGGAATTACGACGTTGTGAATTACATCCGGTAATTCTGGATCTGATACGGAGCAGTAAGTACAGGCAACGGCATTTCCCTTGGGAAATGCCGTTGCCTGTTTGAGCCAATCCAATGAAACAGAAGTCTGCCCATGAAGCTGGAAGGAGAAGCTCTCTTTGCTCCTCAGCATTATATGTTACAATACGCCTGAATCACGCGCTTCAATCAGAAGCTTTGCAGTATCCGAATCCGTTATTAATACATTGATGTACTTTCCGTTTATCGCGCCTATGATGGATCTGACCTTTTCGGGGCCGTAAGCAACGCCCACGCGTAAACCGATCTTCAAATAATCCTCCAGGGGGATGCTCATCACCCTGTCATCAATCTGTTTATCCACGATCCTGCCGTTTATATCGATGAAACGGAGGATCACATCGCCGACGCAGTCCTTTCCCAGCAACATGTCAAAATCCTTTTTATTCAACGAGCCTACCTGTAAAAGCATATTGCTTTCCACCAGTGCGCCGATGGCTACTACGGAAATATCGATATTCGAATAGAGCTTGCGGATATCCTGGAACTGGCTCTCTTCCATGATGAGTTCGCGGAGGCTCGGGTTGTCCGTAATCGCCGGAGCGAACAGGATATGCGCCTCACCGCCGAATATCCGTGCAAACTTGAGTGTGATTTCATCCGGGCGGGAGGAGATGTTGATCGTATTCATGCCGCCCGTGAGCTGGACGATCTTTATGTCATGTTTTTCTTTTGCTGCAGGTGCATCACATAGCTTTGCGATGGAGGTGCCGTGCGAAACGCCGATGGTCCACCCTTCCTGGACGATGCTTTTGAGATATCTTATGCTGGTTGCGCTCAGGGTACTCATGTCGTTGCTGTCTACGACAACGGCCTCCCGAAGCTGAAGCTTGCTCTCGAGTTCGCTCTCGAGCATTGCATTGGAGTTGTCATAACCGCGAACGCGTATTTCAACTACGCCTTCGTCATGCGCCTTTTTCAACAGCCTGTTCACCCGCTGCCGGGACATGCTGAACTTGTCGGCGATTTCCTGCTGGTTTAACCCCACATTGTAATAATAATGGGCCACTTTTATCATATCGCGGTTGTCGAATCGCATTATTGGCCTGCCCCTCCACGTTTTTCGGCTGTTTCTTCAAAAAACGTTCCGATATTCATTTTATCAGCAATGCATTGATTGTCAATGCCGCGTGTATGTTCAAAGTCTCATATGAAATTATTATACAGCGCTATCCCCTGGACAAAAAT
>JBMOLJ010000044.1:0-12497 GCA_049324235.1 Bacillota bacterium | reverse complement strand
AGCGGGATGCGCTCGCCTGTTTCATTCACGCGCAGTATGATGAACTGCCCGGGCAAACATTTTTTCGCTACGCGCGGCGCTTCAAGCTCCATCAGCACGACCTGCGCGTTTAAAGCTTTTTTGGTGAGAATCCTGTACATGATGCATAAGCCTCCAAAAGATATGGTTTGTTAATGAAGTGTTTGCATCCCAAAATCTTCAGCTTTAAAACGCGGAGCACGGAGGAAAAATCTCTGCTATACGACGAATTTATAACCGAAGCCCCAGACAGTCATTATGTAGGAATCATAGGGTTTGATATTCTCACGCAAGGTTTTTATATGCGTATCCACCGTTCTGTCCGATCCAGTGAAATCAAAGCCCCAGACCTCGTTCAACAAGGTATCCCGGGGAAATGCCTTATTCGGGTTTTGCGAAAGAAAGAACAGGAGGTCGTATTCCTTTGGCGTGAGCTGTACGGCTTTGTCATCAATATATACCGCATGTGAAATCGTATCGATAAAAAGGCCGCTGAACGAGATTTTTTTCGGAAGGGGTTTACAAAGTTCTCCGCTCCGGTGCAGGAATACTTTTACCCTTGCCATCAATTCGGAAGGAGAAAAGGGCTTGAGGACATAATCGTCCGCACCGAGTTCAAAGCCCAAAAGCCTGTCTTCTTCCCTGCTTCGCGTAGTTAAAATGATAATGGGAACATCAGATACCTTTCGTATCTGGCGGCAGACGTTCCTGCCGTCAAGTTGCGGCAAGTCGGTATCGAGAATGACGAGATTATAGTCAACACGTCTGAATAATTTAAGCGCGGCAATTCCGTCGGCCGCTTCATCGCAGGAATAACCCTCTGCAGTGGCTTTTTCCTTGATGATGCTTCTGACAGAACTTTGGCTGTCAACGATCAGCAATTTAACAGCATCCATGCAGACACCCCCAGCGTGATTCATTAATCAGAGAGTAATTTATATTATATTGTATTATCCTATTCAATAAAATAATTTTTTATAACAGGATAAAATCGACCTTAGTCATATAAGACGGGATATCTGCATTTTTTATTCGGCTGGCTTATTGCAAAGAGGCTGTGCGGTCTTGATGCACAGCCTCTTGCAGCAATATATTAATTCTGTTTGTTCGTATAATCCGATACGACCTGTTTGAGTATTTCTACCGTTTCAAGCAAATCGGCCAACTCGTTTTTCAGCCTGGTGTTATCAGCTTCAAGCGCTAAGAGCCGGACCGGCTCAAGCGGTTCGCGTTCACGCCGAATATCCAGCTGGGCCTTGTTATCGGTGGGCTCGCGCGCAGGTTTCGCGGTTGGAGATTTCCGGACATGGCTCACCGCGAACCTTTCGCCGGTCTGTTCGTTGAACTGCCCGCGCTTGACATAATGGGTATGCAGGAATTCATGGGACCGGTGGCTGTTCGGGTGTTCGAGGAATT
Organism: Bacillota bacterium; assembly: GCA_049324235.1. Taxonomy (GTDB): domain Bacteria; phylum Bacillota; class Clostridia; order Christensenellales; family UBA1431; genus UBA1431. The sequence goes on along the minus strand of JBMOLJ010000044.1, from coordinate 11,063 downwards.
CCTTATAGATTGCGGCGATATACGGATTGTCATGGGATTTTCTCAAGACCTTGCTCTCGTCCTCTGTATAGAGGCCTTTGAGCCGCTTAGCTCTTACGTCCGGATCACTGGATCTTGGCTGTCCGCCGCCCATGATGCAGCCGCCGGGGCAGCCCATCACCTCAATGAAATGGTAGGGTGATTCTCCCTTTTTCAGCTGCTCCATGAGATAATTAGCTCCTTTTAATCCGCTGGTCACCGCTACCCGCACGGTGACTCCGTCAAGGAATTTATAGTCATCTGCGGGATTCTCGATGGTTATCGCGGCTTCCTTGACACGCTCAAACCCGACGATAGGCGTTACGTGCAGCCCGTCAAAAGGCAGCTCCCGCCCGGTCACAATCTCGTACACAGTGCGCAGGGCAGCTTCCATGACGCCGCCGGTCAGGCCGAAAATGTCGGCTGCTCCGGTAGACATGCCCAAGGGGTTGTCGTATTCCATATCTTCAAGATTTGCAAAGTCGATGCCCATTTCCTTGATCATCGCGGCAAGCTCCCGGGTCGTAAGCACGGCGTCGACATTGGGCTCGCCGCCGTTTTTCATCTCGGCGCGTTCTATTTCGCATTTTTTGGCTGTGCACGGCATCACGGAGACCACAAAGATGTCTTTAGGATCGACCCTGATCTTCCCTGCATAATAGGATTTAATCAGCGCGCCAAGCATGGTGTGCGGGGATTTACAGGTCGAGAGATGCGCAAGCCTGTCGGGATAGGTATGCTCCACGTACTTGATCCATCCGGGGCTGCAGCTGGTGATCATCGGGAGGGTAGCGCCCTCGCCCGTCAATGCATTCCTGACACGTGTAAGAAACTCGGTGCCCTCCTCCATGATGGTCAGGTCCGCGGTAAAGTTGGTATCGAACACATCGTCAAAGCCAAGCGCATGCAGCGCCGCGGCAAGCTTTCCCGTTACGCGCGCACCGGGTTCGAATCCGAACTCCTCGCCGATGGCGACGCGTATCGCGGGGGCTGTCTGCACTACGACGCGCTTGTTTTTGTCGTTCAGGGCGTTCCATACCTTTTGAATAGCATCGGTTTCCTTCAGCGCGCCCACCGGACATACGACGGTGCATTGCCCGCAGAAAGCGCAGTTCACATCTCCTATCGGCAGGTCCATGGCCGGGCTGATTACGGTGTTAAAGCCCCTGTTCTGGGGATTGATTATGCCGACGCCCTGGACCTCGTTACAGGCGGTCACGCACCTTCTGCATAAAATGCATTTGGATATATCGCGGGTTATTGACACCGAAGCGTCGATGACGCAATCGGAGCGTTCCCCTTCAAAGCGCGTCGCCTCGATGCCCAGGGTCTTTCCCAGCTGCTGAAGCTCACAGCTCTGGTTGCGCTTGCAGCTCAGGCAGTCCTTGGAATGGTCAGAAAGCAGCAGTTCATAGAGGACCTTGCGCGCCCTGCGGACTCTGTCCGAATTCGTATGCACCACCATGCCCTCGGAAACTGCGGTCATACAGGAGGGCAGGAGGGTTTTTGCCCCTTCGACTTCGACAACGCATATCCTGCACGATCCGATCTTGTGTACATTTTCAAGATAGCACAGGCTTGGGATGCTTATGCCGTTGGCTTTAGCCGCTTCCAGGATCGTCAGGCCATTATCTGCCGATATCTTTTTTCCGTTTATTGTTAGATTCGCCATATGATTTCACCTACCTCCTGTCACAATGCAGGCAACGCATCGCTTCAGCCATCGCCCTTAGCTTATGGTAGCCCAGGACAACTTCGTCAAACGATGCTTTGCGCGTTTGGGGATCCAGCTCTTCGACGGTGAACCGGTTTAGCTCAACAACCTCATCGTCGCTGAAATTATCCGGGATATCTATCGGCGCGCCCTTGTTCAGCTTGCCCCTTCCGCCAAGGTATTTGTCGATGGATATTGCAGCTTGTTTCCCGTCGGCTATTGCCCGGATGACCGTATCCGGCCCGCGTGCAACATCGCCTCCGGCGAAGACCCCTTCCATTCTGGTCATCATCGTATCGTCGTCGATAATGAAAGTGCCCCATGGTGTAACCCCGATTTCGCTTTTCTTGATGAAAGGCAGGTCGGAATACTGGCTGACCGCCGGGATGACAGTATCAACTTCAATAAAGAAATTGGAGCCTTCTATGGGCACAGCCCTGCGCCTTCCCGTTTTATCGAATGCGCCGAGCTTCATTTTGACGCATTCGATTTTTGAGACTCTGCCACCTCTGACCGCGACGAACCGGACCGGCGCCACCAGTTCCATAAGCTCCACACCTTCGTCGATGGCAGCCTCCACCTCGTATTCGTATGCGGGCATAGCGTCCCGGGTCCTCCTGTAGAGTATCATTACCTTTTCCGCGCCCAGCCTTAACGCAGTCCGGGCCGAGTCGATCGCCGTATTCCCGCCGCCGATGACCGCCACCGTTTTCCCCAGCCTGATCTCTTTGCGCAGATTGACGTCCTTAAGAAAATTGATGCCATGAAGCACGCCCTGCAGATTTTCGCCCGGTATGTTGATCTTCTCCGGGAACTGCGTACCTGTCGCGATATAAATCGAGTCATACAGCGACAGGAGTTCCTTGAATTCAATGTCTTTTCCAACTTCCGTGTTGAGATGGATGTTGACGCCGGCTCTTACAATCAGGTCGATCTCATGCGCAAGCACTTTTTTGGGCATCCTGTATTCAGGTATGCCGAAAGCCAGGACTCCGCCCGCAACCGGCTGCGACTCATACACGTCGACGTCGTAGCCGATGCGAACAAGGTAATAACCGCAGGTAAGTCCCGATGTCCCCGCGCCGATGATCGCCACCCTCTTTCCGTTCCTCGGGAATACGATATCGCTTGTGAACGGCTTTTCGTTCTTGTAGGCGTAATCGGCCACGAACCTTTTCAGGTCGCAGATTGCAACCGCTTCATCGATAGATCCCCGGCGGCACTTGCTCTCGCACGGATGCGTGCAGATGCGGCCGCATACGGCCGGAAACGGGTTTTCCTGCCTGATGAGGTTGTAGGCGTCGATAAACCTTCCAGCCGCGATAAGCCGCAGGTATCCAGGGACATTCACGTTTGCGGGGCAGGTGTTTTCGCACGGGGAAATGAACAGGTCGGAGCATACGCCGGCCCTGCAATATTTGTTTTTGATATGTTCCTCATATTCCTCACGGAAATACTTGATGGTGGTCAGCACCGGATTCGGGGCTGTCAGTCCGAGGTTGCACATCGCGGTATCCTTGATGGTATTGCCAAGCTCCTCCAGAAGCTCGATATCGCCATCCTCGCCTTCGCCTCTCGTTATGCGTTCAAGGATTTCAAGCATCCGTTTTGTGCCCAAGCGGCAGGCGGCGCATTTTCCGCAGGATTCGTCCCGGATGAAATCCATGAAGTATCTCGCGGTATCCACCATGCAGGCGTCCTCATTCATTGCAATCAGTCCGCCCGAACCCATGATCGCGCCGAGATTCTGAAGCGGTCCGTAATCGGTCGGCGTGTTTAGATTGTCCTGTGTGATGCATCCGCCCGACGGTCCGCCGATCTGCGCGGCCTTGAATTTCTTTTTCTCGGTCATGCCTCCTCCTATGTTGAAGAGGATGTCGCCGAGCGGCTTCCCGATAGGCACCTCAATGATGCCGGTGTTGACCACGTTTCCGGCCAGCGCGTATACCTTCGTGCCCTTGCTTTCTTCGGTGCCGTACTGGGCATACCATGCCCCGCCACGGAGCATGATAGCCGGGATGCTGGCAAGCGTCTCGACGTTGTTGATGATCGTAGGCGCCTTGAACAGGCCCTCCTGGAACGGGAAAGGCGGTTTCTGCCTGGGCTCGCCCCTGCACCCTTCGATGGAGGCCATGAGTGCGGTTTCTTCGCCGCAGACGAACGCTCCGGCGCCTATGCGTATTTCGATGTCAAAATCGAAATCGCTTTTAAAGAGCCCGGTTCCCAGGATACCCCGCGCCCGCGCTTCTTCGATTGCCGCGGTCAGACGCTCGACGGCTATCGGGTATTCCGCTCTGACATAGACATAGCCCTTATTGGCGCCGATTGCATACCCGCCTATAACCATGCCTTCGATCACGGTATGCGGGTCGCCTTCGAGGATGCTCCTGTCCATGAAAGCGCCCGGGTCGCCTTCATCGGCGTTGCACACGATAAACTTCCTGTCGCTCTGTGCTTTATACCCCGCTTCCCATTTGATTCCGGTGGGGAAACCCGCGCCGCCGCGCCCTTTGATTCCGGATTTTTTTACTTCATCGATGATGTCCTGCCTGCTCCGTCCGGTGATGGCTTTCGCAGCGGAAAGATAGCCTTCACGGGCTATGTATGCTTCGATGTTCCCATATTCGATGACACCGCAGTTTCTCAGGGCGATTTTCACCTGCTCCTTGAAGAAATCAATGTCGTCGATTTTAGGTACGTGCTGTTTGAGGGAATAGTCGTAGAAGGTGTGTTCAACGAGGATCTCACCGCGCAGTATATGGCTGCCGATAACGTTTCGCGCAATCTCAGGCGTCAGCTTCGTATAGAAGATCCTCTCGGGAAGTATGAGCATCACGGGGCCTGCGGCGCAGGTGCCCATGCAGCCGGTTTCCAGCACGAGTACTTCGTCTTGCTTGCCGATCGCCTGGATTTGCTCGGCCACGGCGTTTTTCACGTCGGCGCAGCCCGACGAAATGCAACCTGCGCCGCCGCAAACAAGCACTTGATACTTGTACTTCCCGATATTCTCATTATAATCAGATGAGATTTTTTCAAGATCCGCAATGGTCCTTATCGTGCGCACGTTCATCACCTCCTTTTAATACTTGGACAGGATGCTCTCTAATTTGTTTGCGTTGACCTGCTTATACACAATATTGTCGATCATCATAGCAGGGGCAAGTCCGCATGCGCCTATGCAACGGGCAACCTCGAACGTGAATTTCCCGTCCTCTGTCGTTTCGCCGACGTCGACGCCAAGCACTTCCTTCAGGCGTTCAACAATTTTTCTGCCGCCCCTTACATAGCATGCGGTACCCAGACATACCCTGATGGTATGCTCTCCGCGGGGCCTGGTGGAGAAAAAGGAATAAAACGAGATCACACCGGAAATCTCGGATAAGGGTTTGCCCAGGGAACTTGCTACGAACTCCTGGAGTTCGAGGGGCAAGTATCCATAGATTTCCTGCGCAAGATGAAGGATCTGGATAAGGCTCCCTTCCTTATCCCTGTAAAGGTCGATAATGTTTGCGATTTCATCGAATTTCTGTTTGTCTTCCTGCTTACAACAGACATGTTTGCCGATTTCTGCACCCATACATCATACCTCCCCATATCATTAATCCTTTTTGCTATTGATCCGCGATGAGTTGTCTTTAGTTTATCAGTCAATTGTTAGAGCTTAATGAGATTTGGCGTCTGAATTTTTTTATTTTTTAGAAATAATTTGTAATTGTATCAAGTTTGATATTGCTTTTTTAACAATTTCCACACAAATTAATAGTTTCCTACCGCAGCGAAAAGACTTTCCCGTTTAACAGGAAATGAGATCATGATCCGGGCGTTTTTACAAGGGCTTTGCGGGACAGGCCTTTACAGATTCTCCTGCTTTTAACGGGGCCCTCAAAGAAATACTACAAGCTGTTCAATGGTATGAACAACAACTAAACCCTTTTATAGCTGATGCTATAAAAGGGTTTAGTTGTTGTTCTTGTAAATATTGTTACACGCAACCGCGAGACAGCCTTTGCAGAAATCTCAACGGATAAACAGGCGTATCAGCCAACCTTGCGCCCATTAACGTAATATTCTCATGCTTATAGATAATCTGCGATCCCGTGATTTACGTCGCCGTTCTCGCTTACAAGGTTTTCGTCGGCATGGACGTATTCCACCCTGCCGACAAACATTTCGTGCGAACCGGTCACGATGGAATCCACGATGGTACACTCGATATTCACCGGACAATCGGTCAGCAGCGGCGCGTTCACTATTTTGCCATCGGTCAGCTTTGCTCCTGCCGCTTTCAGCTTGTCCCCGTCACGGCCGCTGTGGCCGCCCATATAGTCAAACAGTTCTTTGTTTCTTTTTCCCGCAAGGTTGACCACGAAGCACCCCGATTCCTTAATGAGCCTGTACGAATGCCGCGAGGGTACGATACCTACCATCACCATAGGCGGATCGTAGCTGCAGTTGCAGCAGTATGCCACCGCCAGCGCGTTCTGTTCCCCGTCTTTCCCCCTGCACGATACCAGTACCCTTGGTACAGGCTGCAGGCAGCTCCTGAATTTTACCGCCTTCTTTTCCATCGCTTTGTACCATCCTTCCGTTAAATATTATCAAACGACCCCTCCGGCATTTCCTACAGGCTCTTACCGGCCGGTATCCGCTTTTTCCTCGAATCCGTTGACCTCCCTGCCCCCATATCCGCGTAAAAACCTGTCTATTTTTCGGGCCGTTTCGTCACTCACCGCGTGCTCCATACGGCAGGCATCCGTCCTTGCCGTATCCGTATCCACATCAAGCACGCGCACCATCAGATCCGTGAGAAGGTCACACCGCTTGCGTACCGCCTCGGCTGCCTTCCGCCCCTTTTCGGTCAGTTCGACCGGTCCGTACCTTTTCTTGGTGATGAACCCTCTTTCCCGGAGTACGCCCATCGCCCGGCTTACACTCGCGCGCGAGTACCCGAACGCATGCGCTGCCCATGGATAACTCGAGCAAAACCTTGAGATAGTCCTGGCTGGACGGAGTGGCTTCCATCACCTGCATCACTCCTTCTCTCATCACGGCTCATGTATACATTATGATTCAGCCGGCTCCTGATTCCCGCATTCATCGTGGTGCTGGTGTTCATTGCAAACGGAACCCGTCGAGTGCAGTTCGCCTTTCAGATAGCTTTTAGCCAAAGCCTCGGCTTCGCCCTGAGCGCCGGTTATCACTTCAATACCCTTCTCGTTGAAGATTTCAATGGCGCCTCCGCCCATTCCTCCAGAAATAATCACATTTACCCCCATGTCGTTGAGGAAGTTTGGCAAAAATCCGGGCCTGTGTCCCGGGTTTGGAATGGATTCGCTTCTGACAATCTGATTGTTTTCCGCCTCAAAAACATTAAAGTTCCTGCAATGCCCGAAATGCTCGGTCACCATTCTGCCTTCGCTTGCGACTGCTATTTTCATTTGCTTTCCCTCCATTATATTAAAAATTTCGTTATCCATGATCTTGGCCGCATACCCCACAAGCTCCACACACGGACGTTTTTTATAATACTGCGCCGTCCTTTCCCCGGGAGTCGGGCTGCTCTTCCGTTCGCCCAGACCCAGCAGGTTTTTACAGACAATCGAGCCGTTTTCCTGTTCAAACCTGTCAGCCAGCATCTGAATGAGCCTGTAGTGCTCCGCTTTCGCCTCTATATCAGTTGGGCTGCTGTAACCGTGCTTCAGTCCGGCAACCATGAACATGCCGGTAACGGCGCCGCATACCTCGCGCATCCTTCCCATTCCGCCGCCAAAGGATGAAGATATTTTTAGCGCTGTTTCAAAATCCATTCCCAAATCATCGCAAAAAGCGCCCAGTACCGCTTGCGCGCAGTTATACCCCTGCTTAAACAGTTCCATTGCCGTTTCAGAATGGCTGCTCATCATATCACTCCGTCTTCCCCAGGCTTTCAAGCATCGCCACCGTATTATCAAGCCAATCCCCGTTGAAAAGCTCAATCAAACCTTTGTCGCAGGCTGCCGCAATTCTCGGGTCCACAGGGATCGCTGCAAGTTTTTGAACACCGAACTTTGCGGCTGTTTCTTCAAGATGGCTTTCCCCGAAAATCCTGATCTCCTTGCCGCAGTCCGGGCATTTTACAGATCCCATGTTTTCCACGATTCCAAGTATGGGGATATGCATCATTTCCGCCATATGCGCGGCTTTTTCCACGATCATGGACACCAGTTCCTGCGGTGAGGTCACGATGATAATGCCGTCAACAGCGATTGACTGGAACACTGTGAGCGGAACATCGCCTGTGCCCGGGGGCATATCGATAAACATAAAGTCAACATCCTCCCAGATCACGTCCGTCCAGAACTGTTTTACCATATTGGCAATAAGGGGACCCCTCCAGACCACGGGGTCCGTTTCGTTTTCCACAAGCAGGTTCAGGGACATAATGCCGATACCCGTTTTGCTTTTTACGGGAAACAGTCCTTCTTCACTTGCAAATGCTTTTTGCTTTATGCCAAACGCTTTAGGGATGGAAGGACCGGTCACATCCGCATCCAGTATGGCGGTGCTGTAGCCGTTTCTGTTCATCAGGACCGCCAGCATGGACGTAATGAGCGATTTTCCCACTCCCCCTTTCCCGCTGACAATGGCGATTACCTTTTTAATGTCGCTTAATTCGTGCGGTCTCTCGGTAAAATCCGCTTTTTCCGCTTCTCTTTCATCGCATTCCAAACTGCATTCTGAACAATTATGGTTGCAACCGTCGCTCAATTTGATCTCTCCTCTTTGCCTTTGTATTTTGATAAACCCTACATTCCTCTAAGCGCCCGTAAAAAAACGCATTGTATTATTATACACATCCCTGACGGCACGGCCTGCATAGCAATCCATATCCACAATGGAACAGCCGTTATTGATCGCCCTGGCTGCTGCCGGATCAAAAGGTATTTTACCCGCAAAGGGAATGCCGCATGAACGGCAATATTCAATGATTCTCTCCGTAATCGTAAAATTGGTGTCATATTTGTTGACGCATACAGCGGCTTTTACGCCAAACTTTGCGGCTGTTTCCAGGATGCGTTCCATGTCGCTTACGCCGGACACGGAAGGCTCTGCCACGACCAGCACCATATGGGCGCCGCTGAGCGACGCGATGACGGGGCAGCCGATCCCCGGAGACCCGTCTATGATTGCCAGACCGGCATCGGGCGCTGTTGATTCCATCTGCTTTTTCACTTCCGTTACCAGTTTCCCCGATGTGCCGCTTCCCATTCTGAGCTGCGCCGTAGAGAAGACGGTATCGCCCGTATAAAGCATGAGTTCCCCGGCTACAGCCGGTTTGAGCGATACGGCTCCCTGCGGGCAAACGGCTTCACACACGCCGCAGCCTTCGCAGGCATAGGCGTCCACCTTATATCCTTGATCAGCATGAATTGCTTCGAACCGGCAGTGCTGCGTGCATATGCCGCAACGCACGCATAAATCCGGATTGATTTGTGCTTTGGGCAGCCCGTAATAATTCGTCCTTTTCGGTTCAGACGATTGCCGCATGACCAGATGCAGGTTGGGCGCGTCCACGTCGCAGTCGGCAAATACCTTTGCATCCGCCAGTTTGATAAAAGCGCTCGCCAATGTGGTTTTCCCCGTACCGCCCTTGCCGCTGAGGATTAACAGCTCTTTCACTGCTGCACCTCCTTCGTTACGGCCTGAAGAAGTGCGGCGAAAAGCTCCGCATACTTTTTACTTACGCGCGTGGCAATCTTCGCATTTGAATTAATTTTCCCCAGCGCATGGTCAAAGGGGATTTTGCCCAGAATTTTTATTTTGTTTTCTTCGCAGAAATGTTCGGCAGGATTATCTTCCTCAAGGCACTTGTTCAGTACCGCGCCATGGGGCTTGCCGAACAAACTCACCAATTCGTATACCCTATTAAGATTATGTATCCCGAACAGGGTTGGCTCCGCCACCAGGATACAATAATCCGCGTCCCTGATGCTCTCCATCACTGTGCAGGCGCTTCCCGGCGGACAATCGATCAGCGTGCAGCCCGTTTCATCCGTCGCGCTTAGCAGTCCTTTAATGATCGGGACCCCTGATGGCTCGCCCGTATTCAATGTCCCTGTAATTACGGTAACTTTTTCGGAAACGCCCTGTTCTATTGTGCCAATTATTTTTCCCTTTTCCGACAGGGCCTTTGCAGGGCAGATCAGCACGCAACCGCCACACGAATGGCAAACGTCGTCAAAAACCATCCATTTATCGTTAATATAGGCCAACGCGTTGAATCTGCAGAATTCCACACACTTCCGGCAGCCGGTGCAAAGCTGGTTATCCACATATGGAATTTTTACTGTCACGTTTTTTGAAACCGCATCCTGCGGCTTGAAGAACAGGTGCCCGTTCGGTTCTTCCACATCACAGTCGATATATGCGGCCTCGTTTGCCGCTGCGGCCAGGTTAACCGATACAAGCGTTTTCCCTGTGCCGCCTTTGCCGCTGAGTACGGCGATCCTCATCCTATAGCCCCCCATGCCCATGGAATCCGGCATGAATGTCCTGGAGCAAAGGCAACGCGCCGTCGTTGAAGGCGCTGATATTGTCCTTGACCGACGCATTAACCGTTTTATAGATTTTTATGCCGGCCGCTCTCAAAACATCTGCGGCATTTTCGCCGCACCGGGGCGTAATCAACGCGCCTGCCCCGCTGTCTGCAATGACCTGGGCAGCCTTGATCCCCGCACCGCCCGGACTGTTTGCCGCACTGTTATCCACAAATGTGCTTTTCTGGGATTCCGTATCGTAAATAAGGAAAAAAGGTGTGCGGCCAAAGGACTGGCATACACTCGTTTTACTATCATTGTCGTTAACCGGTATCGCTATTTTCATTGATATCCCTCCTGAGGAACATAGCGTGTTCTATCGTTATCCCATAAATAATCTTACTCTCCACTGTTCTCATCGTACCTTAAACCGAATCTGTGCCTGTAGCATCCGCCGCAGCCGCATGTTTTTTCAAGGCCGTCACAAAGCTGGTAATCTCCGCCCTCAATCCTCAGCACTTTCCCGTCAACCAACGACCCTGCGAGCTTTTTTCTTGCATCATTGTAAATGCGCTGAACCGTTGTACGGGCTATATTCATTTGCGCGGCACACTCTTCCTGCGTAAACCCTTCTTTGTCAATCAGCCGTATTGTTTCATATTCGTCCACAGTCATTACGAGAAAATGCTCCTGGCCTATATGCGCATCGAGAGGCCCGAACCGGTCGCTCTTGGGCATGCAGCAGACTTTCCTCCATTTTCTGGGTCTTGGCATGTTCATTCACCCCTATTCGCCGCCTAAGTAACAGGAGTCCT
>JBMOLJ010000043.1:0-1594 GCA_049324235.1 Bacillota bacterium | reverse complement strand
CGCGACTCTGAATCTGCCGGGATGCAGGTCTATCACCTGCAACGCCTGCGTTCCCACCGACCCGGTGCTTCCCAGTAAAGCGATCCGGTTCATACCATACCTCTTTATCCTATAATGATATATTTATAATAGACATACGCTACCGGTACCGTAAACAATATGCTGTCGATCCTGTCCAGCATGCCGCCATGCGCGGGAAAAATGTTGCCGAAATCCTTTATCCCTGCCATGCGTTTGATCGAGGACGCGACAAGGTCCCCCATCTGCGCCGTCACGGAACACAGGATGCCCAGAATGATAAAGTGTTCCACGCCGATGGACAGCCCCCATATCTTCTGTACCCACAGCCAGAGGATAAGGCCCGCTATGATACTGCCGGCCACCCCGCCCGCGCTCCCTTCGATCGTTTTGTTCGGGCTGATTTCGGGGGACAGCTTGGCGCGTCCGAACACTGTGCCTGTAAAAAACGCAAACACGTCGGAATTAAGCGGACACGCCACGGCTGTGAGAACGGCTATGAAACCGTAGCTTGCAGGCTGCAGGCGGACGGTAAAAAAAATCATGATGAAGGGCAGGCCCGCATAGAACAGGGAGAAAATGGAAGAAAAGATATCCTGTAGCGTGCATTCCGGATGAAACAGGCGGTGGGCCATCGCCGCAAACCCAAGCATGGCATACAGGGCGATCACTCCGTCCATACCCGCAAAATACCCAAGCGGTACGAACAGCAGCGCGAATACCAGCCCTGTCCAGCGCAGCGGATTGAAGCCAGCGCGCTTCAGGGCCGCGTAGATTTCCCAGAGGGATAAAAACGAAGCGCCGATCAGAACGAGATAAAAGGTCCATTCACTGAAAAACAACGAGAACAGCAACAGCAGCGCAGCCAGAACCCCGACGATAACGCGCGTTATGATCAAGTCAGCTTTCCTCCGTGTTCTGCGTTTACAGACCGCCAAAGCGCCTGTTGCGCGATTGGTAATCCACCAGCATGTCCACAAAATCCTGTTCCGAGAAATCGGGCCAGTGTACGGGAGTGAAATAGAGTTCGGCGTATGCGGCCTGGTACAGAAGAAAATTGCTCAAACGTTCTTCGCCGCTCGTCCGCACGACCAGATCGGGGTCCGCAAGGCCCCTGGTATACAGGGCCCCGGAAATTGTTTCTTCGCTAATATCGTCTATCCTAAGGCTTCCTTCCTGCACGCGCGCCGCTATCGTTTTTACGGCGCAGACCAGTTCGCCGCGGCCGCCGTAGTTGAGGGCGATGTTCACGATAAGCCCCGGGTTGGTCTGCGTTTTCGTTACGGCGTCCTTGACCGCCTGCACCACCCTTGCCGGAAGTTGCTCGTAATCGCCTATGACGCAAAGCCTAGCGCCGTTATTGTGCAATTCCTCGAGTTCATTGGTCAGAAATTCCACCAGAAGATCCATCAGTACGCCCACTTCTTTTTCGGGCCGTTTCTTCCAGTTTTCGGTCGAAAAGGCGTACAGCGTAAGCGCTTCCAACCCAAGGTCCGACGCTATGCGCACGATCCTGTGCACCGTCTTGACGCCTTCACGATGCCCCAGCGACCTGGGGATGCCTCTTTTCTGCGCC
>JBMOLJ010000042.1:0-1655 GCA_049324235.1 Bacillota bacterium | reverse complement strand
CGTGATAGAAATGCCGGCGTTGCGGATGCGTCCGATTTCATTGAACAGGTGTTCTATGTCGATGACCACGCCGTTGCCCAGCACATTGCGCACTCCGGCATTGAAAACACCCGAAGGAATCAGGTTGAGCGCAAATTTCCCGTATTGGTTGATCACGGTATGGCCCGCGTTGTTACCGCCCTGATAGCGGACGACGACGTCATAGTCGCTTGCGAACAGGTCGACCATGCGCCCCTTTCCCTCGTCACCCCAGTTGATTCCCACAATGGCCGTGGTAGGCATGATGCAACGCCTCCTTCAAAATTAAGGGGGTAATGGCCGGCCAGATCAGGGAAAATACAACTAACGCTTCTCCAGGGGAACATTTCGCGTCCCCTGTTGAAACGCCCGATGAAAGTGACCCGGCCATTTAAAAAGGTCCCTATGTATGGTATACTAAAATCACGGCTTCGTCAAAAGTTTTTTTGATTGACAAAGGCAAACGCCACGGTCTATTCTGGTTTTGTACAGGACATTGTAATTGTAGGCAGGCGGTGTACAGCAATCACCACGGAGGAGAAAAAGATGGACAAGAAAGAAATGCTCTATGAAGGCAAGGCAAAAAAAGTATACATCACGGATGACCCGGATGTGCTGCGCATCGAATACAAGGACGATGCGACCGCGTTCAACGGGCTGAAAAAGGGGAGCATTGCAAATAAAGGCGTCGTGAACAACAAAATGTCGAACCATATATTCAGGCTGCTTGAAAAACAGGGCATCCCCACGCACTATGTACAGGAACTGTCCGAGCGCGAGACCGACGTGAAAAAGGTGGAGATCGTGCCCGTGGAAGTGATTATCCGCAACATCGCTGCCGGCAGTTTTACCAAGCGCCTGGGCGTAGAGGAAGGCAGGGAGCTGCCCGTTACCGTGCTGGAATTCTGCTATAAGAACGACGAGCTGGGCGACCCTTTAATCAACGACTACCATATCGCGGCGCTGGAGCTTGCGACCGCTGATGAAATGAAAACCATTTCCGATATGGCGTTTGTTATCAATAAGGAACTGCAGAAGATATTTGCCGCGGCCGGACTCATACTCGTTGACTTCAAGCTCGAGTTCGGGCGGTACAAGGGGTCGATCATACTGGCCGACGAGATTTCGCCGGACACCTGCCGCCTTTGGGACTCCGCCACGCGCAAAAAACTGGACAAGGACCGTTTCCGCCGCGACCTTGGGGATGTGGAAGAAGCGTATCAGGAAGTCTATGTAAGGTTGGGAATCTGATGCACATGGACAAGCCCCGCGAAGCATGCGGCATCTTCGGCGTTTTTGCGCGTGAGGATATGGAAGTATCGCGCATCATGTATTACGGGCTCTATGCCCTGCAGCACAGGGGGCAGGAGAGCGCCGGCATAGCCGCCAGCACCGACGGCGAGATCGTCTGCCACAAGGGCATGGGCCTGGTGAGCGAGGTTTTTGACCACGGCAGCTTTGAGAAACTCGCCGGACACATGGCCATCGGGCACGTGCGCTATTCCACGACGGGCGAGAGCGTGCCCGAGAACGCGCAGCCGCTGGTCACGCGCTACGCCGCAGGGAAAATGGCGCTGGCGCACAACGGGAACCTGACCAATGCCGAGGCGCTGGCAAAGGAACTGATCAACGCTGGC
>JBMOLJ010000041.1:0-13348 GCA_049324235.1 Bacillota bacterium | reverse complement strand
GCCGCTCCCCTTTTCCCACGAACGCATTGCCGCGTTCAACAGGTTCAGCGTCCCAAGCACATTTGTACGCACGAACACGTCAGGATCGTCGATGCTGCGGTCGACATGGCTTTCCGCCGCAAAATGGACGACGATATCCACGTCATTGTATTCGAACAACTCGTTCACCGCATCCGTGTCGCAGATATCCGCCCTGGTAAAAGCATATCTGGGCATACCGTCCAGGCCCCGCAGGTTTTCCAGATTGCCTGCATATGTCAGGGCATCCATATTGATAATCCGTACATCCTCTTTGCCAAGGAGCACATACCGGATATAATTCGATCCAATGAATCCGGCGCCGCCGGTCACCAAATACGTCAGCATGAGTCCCTCCTGCAATCATTTCAAATATTCGGCCAACGCGTCCTTCCAGTGGGCCATCGCGTAGGCGCCGCACAAACGCGCCGCACGGTTGTCCAGCATGGAATACCTGGGTCTGCGTGCGGGGCGCGGGTACTCTTCGGTGGTACAGGGCGCCACATGTACATCAATGCCTTTTAAGCGGAAAATTTCACATGCAAACTCGTACCACGTGCATATCCCTTCGCAGGTGGCATGAAAAACGCCGCAATCCGGCCGATTCAAAAAATCAATGATGAACCTCACAACCTCGCGCGCGCTCGTCGGATTTCCCCACTGGTCGTTTACAACCTTGATTGAATTGTTGTCCTGCGCGAGCCTGAGCATTGTCCGCACAAAATTGCTGCCTTCGCCATACATCCAGGCTGTCCTGACCACCACGTGGCGCGGGTTGTGAAGGCGCACCATTTCCTCGCCCGCAAGCTTCGACTTTCCGTATACGTTTATCGGGGCGGGCCTGTCGGTTTCCACGTACGGCCGGATGGAACCGTCGGAATCACGCATGCCCTCTCCGTCGAAGACATAATCCGTGGAAATGTGTATGATTTTGGCGCCAACCGCAAACGAAGCCCGGGCAAGGTTGCCCGCGCCAACCGCATTAATCCTGTATGCAAGGTCCACGTTTTGTTCGCACGCGTCTACCGCGGTATATGCGGCACAGTTTATGACCACATCCGGTTTTGTTTCTTTTATCTTTTCGAATACCGCGGTTGACCGGGTAATGTCCATCTCTTCAACATCCGTGCGTATCAACCGGTAGTTTTCGTCGGCGCTTAGCTGTTTGCTGAGTTCCAGCCCCAGTTGCCCCTTGCATCCCGTGATCAGGATGGTTTGCATTGTTTCCCTCCCTTCGCCGCAGCCGTTGGGTGTTGACGGGTTTCTGCTTTTGCGAAACAGTTCTGCAAATTCGTGCGCCAGGCGTTCCACGACCTGGCTCTCATCAAGTTCCCGTTACGGATATCCTGCGCGGTATGGGTACATTAAAAAAACGGATTCCGCAGCTTGCCGGTTCCATGGAATGCCCGCTTTCCGGGGCGGCCGCACGCACTTCATAACCCGCTACGACCAGCCCTTTCATCTTCCCAAGCAACAGTCTTGTAAGGGAAAAATCCGTGCTTGCCACATGGAGCACACGTATCCGTTTATTTGCTTTTATGGGTTCGCCTTGCATTATCAAATTCTATCATAAACATGAGGATAATTCAAAACGAGCAGCCTTCGAATATGATCTCTTTCCTGGCAATGTATTCTTCAATGCGCTCCCTGCGCTCGGCAAGATAATTTTCAAAGCTTTCTACCGTCGCGTTCACAATCATGTCTTTGGGAAAGCATACATCCTCGATAACTTCCATCGCTTGTTCGACGCGTCCCACCTCGCTGTCGATATGCGCATCGCTCGCCACTGTAATCCGCACGCCTTCGTTCATGCATGCGCGCAGCATGTGTTCGAATGTGCGTTTCCCGCCCGGCCGCACCAGGAAGGAGTTGTTGTTTATTTCCAGGAGTTTCCCGTATTTTGCCGCCGCTTTTACGACGATATCCATATCGATCTGGAATGCCGGATTTTCAGGATGCGCGATGCAGTCCACAAGCGGGTTTTTTATCGCGTTGATCAGCGCGCGCGTATGGTATTCCTCGTGAGACGGCGGCATGACCGGCTGATGCAGCGCGGCATTGACGAAGTCCAGATTTCTGAGGTGCTCCGTATAAATATCTAAATCGCCCGTGCTGCACATGATATTTGCTTCGCAACCGAAGTACAGGCGTACGCCGGCTCTTTCTTTTGGCATGGGCGTCACATGAAAAAAGAAATACGGCGGCCCTCCGGGAACAAGCGGACCGTGCTCGGTCTCAACGATGCCTTTGAGCCCATATTCGGCCGCAGATGCGATCACTTCGGTGATGGTCGAGTGCGCATGGTCGCTTATTACGGTATGTACGTGCGTGTCAACTTCGATTTTCAATTGCGGTGCCCCCTTAAACATAAAAACTTTTATATTAATAATACATGTACACTATTGATAAAACTAATTCATTGGCTGAAAAAAGTCAAGTCCGCCGAGACTTGCATACGGCGCATCAAAACTGGTATTATGAAATCCAGCATCATGTTTTGTAATCAGGAGGATAAAACCATGAGCCTGCATATCGAGGCCGGACCCGGCGACATCGCAAAGCACGTCCTGCTCCCCGGCGACCCCTTAAGGACGCGCTATATCGCCGAAAACTTTCTGTCCGACGCGCATTGCTACAATAAGATCCGCGGTGTCTTCGGCTATACGGGAACCTATAAAGGCATGCGCCTGTCCGTGCAGACCCACGGAATCGGCATGCCCTCCATGGACCTGTATGCGCGCGAGCTCATCTGTGACTATGGCGTGGATACGCTCATACGCATCGGCACCTGCGGTTCCATGCTCCCCGAAATCAAAAACCGCGATCTGGTGCTGGCCATGAGCGCGTCCACCGATTCGGCCATGAATACTTACCGTTTAAAAGGCACCTATGCGCCCTGCGCGGATTATGAACTGCTCTCAACAGCATACACTATTGGCAAAAAACAGGGCCATACCATCTATTGCGGAAACGTTTTTACAACCGATGCGTTCTACGGCGCAGACCCTGACGACTGGCAAAACTGGGCCGCCTATAACGTTATGGCGGTCGAAATGGAAACATGCGCCCTGTACACACAGGCCGCGCGTTACCGCGCAAAAGCGCTCTCCATACTCACCGTGACCGACCAGTTCGCGGACGGCGCCCGCCTCAGCGCGTCCGAACGCGAGACTTCGCTGAACGAGATGATCACGCTGGGACTGGACACCCTGCTTGCCATCGCACAGGAATAGCATGCCAGGACAGTATATAGTCGGCAGTATATTTTATACTGCCGACTTTCACGTTTTTTCAGGCCATGCGCTGTTCAACACCTCACCGATGCTCTCGCGGAAGATAAGCGCGGCCCTGTTATCGAACTGCGTCGGTTCGCGGTTGATGATCACAAGGTTTTTACCGGTAAAATACCTTAATAGCCCGGCCGCAGGGTACACTACCAGCGATGTCCCGCCCACGATAAACAAATCCGCTTCCCGCACCGCTTTCGCGCTTTGTTCGAGCACATCCGCGGGCAGCGCTTCTTCATAGAGCGTCACGTCCGGCCGTACGACGCCCCCGCAACGGGTGCACACCGGAACGGGATCGGGGGAGTTTATGATGAAATCCATGTCGTACTGTTTGGTACAGTCCATGCAATAATTGCGGTACGTCGACCCGTGCACTTCATAGACGATCCTGCTCCCCGCCTTTGTATGCAGCCCGTCAATGTTCTGCGTGATCACGGCCTTGAGCTTTCCGTCCTGTTCCATGCGTGCCAGCGCATAATGCGCCCGGTTCGGTTGCGCATAGGGAGCCAGTATCTCTTTTTTATAAAATTCAAAGAACTCTGCTGTGTGGTTCGCAAAAAAGGTAAAGCTCAGTATTTCCTCGGGCGATGCGTATCTGCCCCGCATTTTAGAATACAGGCCGTCGGCGGAACGGAAATCCGGTATGTTTGATTCCGTTGAAACCCCTGCGCCGCCGAAAAATACCCCGCGCTTTGCATCCTGTATCATCTCTGTTAAGGTGCTAATCATTTGTTTCCTCCCCATTTTCTCAAAAACGTCCTCCCATACTATATCACGGAAGGCCATCAATTCGCTTAACAGTTGTGCGCACATGGCTATGATTTATCAGGCCACGCGCTGCTCAATACTTCTCCGATGCTTTCACGGAAGACCAGCGACGCCCTGTCATCAAACTGCGTAGGTTCCCTGTTGATAATCACAAGGTTCCTGCCGGAAAAGCGCCTGATAAGCCCGGCCGCAGGATACACCACCAGCGACGTTCCCCCTACGATGAACAGGTCCGCCTCCTTGACAGCCTTTACGCTTTTTTCAAGAACTCCTGCCGGCAGGGCTTCGCCAAAGAGGGTCACACCCGGCCGCACGACGCCCCCGCAGCGCGTACACACCGGTACGGGGCCGGGGGCATATTTTACGAACTCCCTGTCGTATACCTTCCCGCAGACCATGCAGGGATTGCGGTGCGAAGACCCGTGCAACTCATAAACGGTTCTGCTTCCCGCCTTCATATGCAATCCGTCCGTGTTTTGCGTGATAACGGCTTTTAGCTTGCCGTCGCGCTCCATGCGCGCGAGCGCATAATGCGCCCGGTTCGGCTCCAGACGGGGCAGCATGATCTGATTTCTGAATATATCGTAAAACTCGGTGATATTTTCTATAAAGAAAGAATAACTCAGGAAGTCCTCCGGCTTTTCATATCTTTCCCGCAATTTCGAATACAGGCCGCCCTCGGAACGGAAATCCGGTATATCCGATTCGGTCGAAACACCGGCTCCGCCCAGAAAGACGCCATGCCGCGCTTCCTGAATCATCTGCGTCAATGCTTTGATCATCTGGTTTCTCCCATCAAAAAATGTGCCTCCCATATGAGTATACGGGAGGCACAGCGGCGTTTCAACTAACTTATTTTTTCAACCTTTCTGGTGGCAATAAGATCAACCCCCGTATCCGCGATATCGGGAAGGATCACGTCGCCCACATTCTTGGGGGCAGCAGCCCTGAGCGTGCGGATCGCCTTTAATGCGGCGTTTATCTTCGATTTGGGTATCGGTTCCTTGGTCTTTACCGACAACAGCGGGCAGTCGCCGCCATCAATGAAGATCGAGCTTGTGAGCGTCCGCATGGGGCAGGTCATCTCCGCAACCGCGTATGCCTCTCCCCGCTTGCACTCGTTGCCTGTAACGGTCACTTTGCCGTCCGAAAGTTCCACCTGCATCTGGCAGCCCCTTGGACAGGATATACATATCAGCGTCATTTCGTCTTCCCCCCTTACACGCATTGCAGGGTCAGGTCACGCCCGCCCGCCTTTTTAAGCAGCTTTTCGCTCAGCCTGATGCGCTCCATTTCGCCGGGCGTAAGACGGATGAACTTCTTTTTATAGATCACCTCGTCGCCTGCCCTGAGCTCCAGCTCTCCGTCTCTGAAAACGCCGGTCGGCCTGAAGTACAGCTCGCTCTCCGACAGCGTGTTGACCGTCTGCGGAACGATGTAGCGCACGCCCTTCCCTGGTTTGACCGATACGTTGAATGCCGGGTTCAAAGCGCACCCGCGCACGTACTGCGCAGCGCCGCGCGCCGCGATAGCGCCCTCTTCGCTCACGAAATCGACCAGATCATGCACATGCAGCGTATTGCCAGCAGCAAACACACCGGGGACGTTGGTCTGCCGCGCGGCGTCCACCACCGGCCCGTTCGTAACGGAGTCCAGCTTCACGCCCGCTGCGGACGCAACCTCGTTTTCCGGGATCAGGCCCACCGACAGAAGCAGCGTGTCGCACGCTATGTATTCCTCGCTGTCCTTGATCACGTTGCGGTTATCGTCCACGCGCGCTACCGTGACCCCGGTAAGCCTGTCGCGTCCGTGTATATTTGTTACCGTATGTTTGAACCGGAGCGGTATGTCGAAATCCTCCAGGCACTGGCGGATGTTCCGCTGCAGGCCTGTCGAATACGGCATAAGCTCAAAAACGCCCTTTACTTTGGCGCCCTCGAACAAAAGCCGCCTGGCCATGATCAGGCCGATGTCGCCCGAACCAAGGATCACAATCTCTTTCCCAGGCATATAGCCTTCGAGGTTGGTCAGGCGCTGGACCATACCCGCGGTATACACCCCGGCCGGCCGTGTCCCGGGTATTTTCAGGTTATGGCGCGTACGCTCGCGGCATCCGGTGCAGAGTATGACCGCCTGAGCCTGGATGCATACCAGCCCTTTTTGAGGGTTAATGGCATACACCGTTTTTTCGGGCGTGATCTCAAGCACCATGGTATCGGTAAGCGCTTCTATGCCGTATTCCTCTACCTTATCGATATAACGCTGCGCGTATTCCGGACCGGTCAGTTCCTCCTTGAACATGTGCAGCCCGAACCCGTTGTGTATGCACTGCTGCAAAATACCGCCCAGCTTGAAATCGCGCTCGATGATAATCACATCTTTAACGCCCTGCTCATAACATTCCACCGCCGCAGCAAGTCCGGCGGGACCGCCGCCGATAACGGCAACTTCAACATTCCTGATCATCTTCTGTCCCTCCCTCTGCAGCGAACTGCTTGATTTTCCCCACAACGATGTTCGAGCCGTCGCCCCGGGTCGTTATGTCTTCCTTGGGCATTCCGGTTTCCCTGTGGATGATGTCCATGATCCTGCATGTGCAAAAACCGCCCTGGCAGCGGCCCATGCCCGCGCGGGTACGGTATTTTATGGAGCCCAGCGTCACTTCTCCCGGCGTGCGGCGGATCGCATCGACAATCTCGCCTTCTGTGACTGTTTCACAGCGGCAGACGATGCGGCCGTATTCGGGGTTTTCTTTAATGAGCTGTTCCCGTTCTTCCCATGTTTTATGGAAAAAATGCTTTACCCCTTCGCGTTTCGGATTGAAATGAGGATTCGGTTCCATTTTGAGATGAAGTTCGTCGCGCAGTATCTCCGCAACGTACTCGGCAATGGCGGGCGACGATGTCAGCCCGGGAGAAGCGATACAGGAAAGGTTTATGAATCCTTTGACCTTGTCTGATGCTTTGATATAGAAATCGTGATAGTCCACACCTTCGGCACGCAGCCCCATAAAGGAGGAAATAACGTCTGTGCGCGGCAGATTGGGGCAGCAATGCGTCGCGTTGTTCCAAACGAAATCGAGTTCTTCCTGCAGGGTATAATTGCTGTCTCTGAGGTCGGTGTCCGTGGAACTCGGGCCGATGATCATGTTCCCCTCGGGCATGGGTATCACCAGAACGCCTTTACCCATAGGCCCCGGGCAGGGGAAGATAACAGTATTTACAAAGCCCTTGTGTTTCTTGTCGTAGATAAAATAATCGCCGCGCCTCGGCTGCTGTTTGATGACCTCGGCGCCAGCCATTTCGCTGATTACATCGGCAAAGATCCCCGCGCAGTTGATCACGTGCCGTGCATGGAATACGTCTTTTGTTGTTGTTACTTCGAAAGTGGCGTCCGGCAGCTGTTTAATCGCTGTGACTTCGTTGTCCACAAAAATGGAAACGCCGTTTTGCATGGCATTTTCCGCGAGCGCAATAACCAGTTCATACGATGCGCAGACTCCCGAATTATGGAACATCCCGCCTTTTATCTCAGGATTCACGTTAGGCTCGCGCTCCAGAATCTCTTCGCGCGTCATCTTAATAAGGCCGGATACTCCGTTTTGTTTGCCGCGTTCCAACAAAAGGTCAATGGTCTTCATATCGTCATCATTAAATGCGATGACATACGAGCCGCAGCGGTGAAATGCGAACTCCAGCTCCTCGGCCAGCTTGTCGAACATAAGGTTGCCTTTAACGTTGAATCTGGCCTTGAGTGTTCCCGGTTTCGGGTCGTATCCGGCATGGACGATGCCCGAGTTTGCGCTAGAAGTCCCTTTTCCGACATCGCATTTCGCCTCCACCAGCGCAATGTCGAGCTTATAGCGCGATAACTCGCGCGCTATCGCGCAGCCGATGACCCCTCCTCCAATAATAAGTACATCCAGCATAGTATGCCTCCTCTACAACGGTATGCGTTAAAAATTTCCGTTACCGGAAAATTGTTTGTCCGGGTACTCTGATTTTTTTGACACAGCGACCGGTACCGTTTGCGCATAAAAGCAAACAGAACCGTTCCAAACAGCCATGTCTCATTTCTCTAGACCGTTTGCATACTTCGGAAGGCTTATTTTGTTCATGGAAGCTTTATCCAAACTGCATAAAGCAGGTTAATTCCGTCCTCAAAACCGGGGCAGCAGCCCTTTCCGTTTTATCTTATGTGCATACAGCATATTTCAAGCCACGCCGACCCGGGATTATTGCCCCAAACTGTCTACTCCGTTTCAAGTTCATTTAAATCATAGGGCGTTTCCTGATACACATAGTAGTTTAACCAGTTTGCAAACAACAGGTTCGCGTGCGCGCGCCAGTTGACCTGTGGAGGACATTTGGGATCGTCATTCGGGAAATAGTTCACGGGCACCGCAATGTCCATTCCTTTATCGAGATCTCTGAAATACTCTTTGGCCAGCGTATCCGAATCATACTCGGCGTGGCCGGTAACAAACACATGCCGCCTGTCCGCGCTCTGTACTATGAACACGCCCGCTTCGTCCGATTGTGCAAGTATTTCCAGCCCCGGAACTTTTTTTACATCCTCTGCGCGTATTTCTGTGTGCCGCGAATGCGGCGCATAAAACATATCGTCGAAGCCGCGCATGAGCTTGGATGTCTTTTTTGTTACGCGGTGCAGGAAAATACCGAACATTTTCTTTGGCAGCTCATATTTTTCAACGCCGTAATAATGGTATAGCCCCGCCTGCGCCGCCCAGCAGATATACATGCTGGAAAAAACATGGTGCTTTGCCCAGTCCATGATCCTTTTGAGTTCCTCCCAGTACCGGACCTCCTCAAAGTCAAGCAGTTCCACGGGCGCGCCCGTGACTATCAGACCGTCGAAAAGCTGTTCTTTTACCTCATCAAAGGTTTTATAAAACGTTTCCAGATGCCCTTCGGGAGCGTTTTTGGAGGCGTATGTCGCTGTCTGCAGCAATACAACCTCCACCTGCAGCGGGGTGTTTCCGAGCAGCCGCAAAAGCTGGGTCTCGGTTACAACCTTGGTCGGCATCAGATTCAGGATCGCAATGCGCAACGGACGGATATCCTGATGAATACCGCGCTCCTGCGTCATAACAAAAATATTTTCCTGCGTCAGAATCTGCGTTGCCGGCAGGTTATCCGGAATCATCACTGGCACTTGACATCTCTCCCCCTTGCATGGGTAGTAATAATATATAATAATACGATTTTTCCAACGTTTCAATGCATTTTATTCATTTTATATATTATACTTTTTACTATGCACCAATAACATGTATATTATTACTTTACACTTTTCGACTTAAAATAACAAGCGCACCTGCATAAATAATGTGCGAGGTGCGCCGAGTGAAACATTAGCACGGCAGCCGTTAATTGCGATTATTTGTCAAAAAATACAATTTTGGAAAAATCTTCGGCTTTGAGCGACGCTCCGCCGATTAATCCGCCGTCTATATTGGACTGCGCCATGAGTTCGGCCGCGTTCTTCGCGTTCATGCTGCCGCCGTACTGGATGCGCATCTTCGCTGCGGTCTCTTCTCCGAACAGTTTGATGAGCGTTTCGCGAATCACGGTGTTTATCTCGTTCGCGTCCTGCGCGGTAGCCGTTTTGCCTGTTCCGATCGCCCAAATAGGCTCATACGCGACCACGATACGGTCCGCTTGGGCAGGATCAACGCCCTTCAGCGCGGCAATGGTCTGATTGCTTACGACCTCCGCTGCTTTGCCCGCTTCACGCTGCTCAAGCGATTCGCCGACACAGACGATGGGCGTCAGGCTATTTTCCAGCGCAGCCAGAACCTTTTTGTTTACGGTTTCATCCGTTTCGGCAAAATACTGGCGGCGTTCGCTGTGACCGATGATCACATATGTAACACCCAGGTCCCTAAGCATTCCGACCGATGTTTCGCCTGTGAACGCTCCCTTTGGTTCCCAGTGCATGTTCTGTGCGCCCACGCCGATGCCTGTGCCTTTTGTGAGTTCTACCGCGGTTGTCAGGCAAGTGAAATTGGGGCATACAACGACATCCACCGCCGCGCCTTTCACCAACGGAATGATTTCTTCGATCAGTTTCTTCGCTTCGGTGTTGGTCATGTTCATCTTCCAGTTCCCCGCAATGATGGGTTTCCTCAAGTCAGTTCCCTCCTTGGTTTGTCCGAGCTGTGCCGGTAAATTTGATATTGTTGCCAAAGAGCCGCAAAATAAGCTCTCCAATGCACAAAATGAGCAGGTTTATGGTATTTGAAATGATCCTAGGGCGTTGCCGCGGCGGTCGGTTCCGCTGTTGGCAGCGGAGCAGGCGTCGCCGTAGGTACAGGCGTGGGCGTGGGCGCAGGTGTCGGTTCGGGCGTAGGCGTCGCAGTAGGTGTCGGCGTCGCTGTGGGAACCGGCGTCGGCGTCTGAACCGGTGCAAGCGTAGGCCTTGAAGTGGCCTGCTGCGTAACCGCAGGGGAAGGGGTAGCGGCCGGCAGCGGACTCTGCATGGATATGAGAGCGAACGTGATCGCCGCGATCACCAAAAGCCCGCACACCAGAAGGACAATCATCAGCGTGCTCTTAGACTGCTTCTTCCCGGCGGGCGCAATGGCTGCCGCCTTTTCGTCCGCCGCCTGTGCGCTCCGCCTTGCGGACGTTCCACCCGCCTGGCGCGCCGCCCGCTGTACCAGGAAAAACAGCGACGCCTTCGCTTCATCGCTCAGTTTGCGGTTTTCCATGTCCTCGCGCAGGGAAAGCGTCAGCACGCCTGTCTCCCCGTCGCTTACCTGCTGCGTCTCCTCGAGCATGGGTTCGAGCGCCTGCCGAGCGGCATACATGCGCCAGTGAATGCTCTGCTCACTGCAGGAAAGCACGTATGCGGCCTGAGAAACATCAAGGCCGTATACATACGTAAGCAGCATGGTCAATCTTTGCGCGCGCGGAAGCGCGCGGATGCTCCGCATCAGCGCTTTTCTTTCCTCGGCTTGCGTCTGGTCGCCGGCCGGAATATAATCGGCATTGTTCTCGGAATATGCGCCGCGTTCTTCTTCAAAAAACAGCGTCTCTCCGTTTTGCTTGAGCGTCTGGTTGCAATGGTTCAGACACAAGCGGTAGAGCCATTGCTCGAAAGCGCGCTCCACTTTGAGCGAAGGAAGAAAACGGAACACGTCGACAAACACGTCCTGCAGGGTGTCTTCGGCACGCGTGATATCGTCAAGCGCGCTGTACGCAAGATAGTACACGTTCTGTGCATACCTGCCATAAAGCTCCTGAAACGCTTCCAGATTCCCCGCTTTTACCCGTCTTATGAGTTCAACCAGTTCCATAACCAACCCTCTCTAATTATTCGGTATTAAATAAATCTATTCATTGTACCATAGAATAGATGCGGAGGTTTATTCCATATGAACCATAGTATGAACGGTTCTGCGCCAGTATTTCATCGCCGACGGCCAGGCAAGGGCGTTGAGCTCATCCGGTTTTCCCCATATGCATCCGTCTGGCAGCGCCGCTTTTCGGGCGCAGATCACAAACCCCTGCATTTCCCAGATCAAATGCGTAAAGACGTGCCGCGCTTTGCCTGCTGCCTGCATCCCGTCAATATGAATATTCAAATTGCGCAGGCTGTCCCAAACCGTCCTTTCAGGGTCGTTACCCCTGAAAATCTCCCAGTTCGGAAATTCCCACAAGCCATGGAGTAATCCGCTGTTTTCACGCCTTCGCACCATAAATGCGCCGCCAGGCTCCCGCACGATTGCCACCGCCAGATGCACAATGCGTTTTTCGGGCGCAGGCGCTTTTTGCGGCAGGCTGTGAGCGCATCCGGCTGCAAATGCCGCACAAAGCCCGTTGACAGAGCAGGCGCCGCATCCGGGCGTTTTGGGCGTGCACACCAGCGCGCCCAGTTCCATCACGGCCTGGTTGAACATGCGCGGGCTGCACCCGCGCATGGCCTTTTTAATACGTTCCTCAATGTTCCGGCGCGTCCGCGGCCTGTCGACGGGCGCATCGATGGCGCCGAGCCGCGCGAACACGCGCAGCACATTGGCGTCCACGGCCAAAGCAGGTTTATCAAACGCTATGCTGATGATTGCGCCCGCCGTATAAGGCCCGACGCCTGGAACCTTCCTTAACGCCGTTTCATCGCAGGGGATACTCCCGCCATGATTTTCCATAATATATCGTGCGCCCTTGAGCAGATTCCGCGCACGCGAATAATATCCCAGGCCTTCCCACGCCTTCAAAACGTCCTGTTCCTGTGCAGCGGCCAATGCCGCGATGCCTGGCCATTTCTCCATGAATGTCTCATAATAGGGAATCACGGTTTCCACTCGGGTCTGCTGCAGCATGGTTTCACTCACCCAAATGGCATACGGGTCATGCGTGCGCCGCCAGGGAAGGTCGCGCCTTGCGCTTTCGTACCACGAACAGAGCTGCATTCCTGCTTTTTCGATACCGGTCATTTTTGCCCGGGGGCGGATTTATTCCGCCGCCTCGTCTTCCTGGACAGTCACCTTTGCCATGCGCTGGGGCTTAACCGGCATATCGCCGCGGAAGGTTTCGGTTGTTGCAATGGCATCGACCGTCTCCATGCCCTCGATCACCTTTCCGAATGCCGCATAATCTCCGTCCAGATGCGGGGCGTCCGCATGCATGATGAAAAACTGCGACCCCGCTGAATCGGGATTCGCCGCTCGTGCCATGGATACTACGCCGCGCGTATGCCTGAGCGGGTTGTCAAAGCCGTTTGAGGCGAACTCGCCCTTGATATGGTACCCCGGGCCGCCCATTCCCGTCCCCTGCGGACAACCGCCCTGTATCATGAACCCGGGAATCACCCTGTGAAAGACAAGGCCGTCATAGAACCCCTTTTTGACAAGCTCCAGAAAATTCGCGGCCGTTTGCGGCGCTGACTCGGGATATAGCTCGATAACGATTCTGCCCTTATTCTCCATCTCAATTACAACCATTTTTATAATCCATCCTTCTGTTTCATTGGTATAGGCGCTGCCCGAACCTTTTGTCCCATAGCACACGCATTTATTGTACGATGTTTGCGCCATAAGTGCAAACATATTGTTTTTTTCAGATTAATAAGGCATATCGGCATCCTGCTTTTCATTGTTTTTCCCTTTGACGGACAAACTATTGGCATCTGTAGGACTACAATACATATGGGACAACCACGAGAAAAAAGATGAAGGATGAGCGCAAAACGGTTATTGTTAAGTTACAGACCCAAACAGAACCGAAAGGAAGTGCTCATCCCTCATGAACAAC
>JBMOLJ010000040.1:0-13367 GCA_049324235.1 Bacillota bacterium | reverse complement strand
TCTCTGTCCTCAGCCTGGTGGTGGCGCCAACTACCACCGCCTCCATTAAACTCGATTCGATGGCAAATGTGTCTATGACGAGCTTAGTCGGAAGCATAGCCTATCAATATACGATCACCTATACCCTGTACCGTGACGGAACGCCTCTTGCGCAGGTATTGATTTCCAGTGCAAACGACAACATCCTTGGTCTTGCCGGCCTCACATTCGAGGAGATCCCAAATATGACCTGGGTCGATTCAACCGCGGCCGGCTCACACACCTATGAGATCCGGATTGCGGTCTCGGGAGCGGGTTTCACAACCGCATCCGTCACTACCAGAGCCTTGAACGCGATGGTATTCTAGGGCATAAAAAAAACGGTACCTATGGTACCGTTTTTTTATACTTATTTTTGTTTGGTTACCCTGTTGAAATATTCCTCATTGTACAGGACGGCCGGGTCATCAGGTTTAAATTCTTTTGCCATTTTATGATATTTTATGGCCTCATCCAGCATGCCGAGCTTATCGTAGCACGCGCACAATTCCATACACGGGATATACCCCCAGTAATCCACCATATTGAATCCCATGTTCCCTTTGGGTTTTTCGAGCTTCAATGCCAGTTCAAACCAGAACCGTGCCCTGTTGTAATCCCGCTGTTCCTTGAAATAATAACCGATATCACAGCAGGCCTCCGCCCGCGGCGTATCGTATTCGAAGCTTCGGAGCAGCGCGTGGAGCCTGCCCGTCTGGTCTTTTAGCGCCGCCTTACATTTAGCCAGCATGAGGCAGGCTCTGATATTATCCTCAATCCAGCCTCTTTTCCCTTCCAGAAAATCCTCAAAATATTTTATGGATTCTTCAAACCTGCCGTTGTAAAACAACTCCCGGGCAAAATAGTATTGCCCCCTCGGGCTCAATTCCTTTCCCTCGGCTACAAGCCCCTCATAGATCCTGAGATTCCTTCCAGCCTCGGTAGGATGGATTTTCTTATGCGTGATGCAAACGTCGGAATAGAGGATGTTTCCCGAGTAGCTGAGATGCTCATGCACGGGTTCGATCCACTGGAAGTTTTTCTCCCGCTTGCTCAGCCGCTCCCTGTAATAGGAAAGCGTTACGTTCCCCGCCGTGTCGAACCCGACGTTATACGGCATCAGTACAACATCCACTTCGGGGCGCAATGTTTCCTTCAATTTCCTGAACCTGTCCCTGTCCTCTTCCAGCAATACATCGTCCGCATCCAGTATCAGGATATACTCCATCGTGGCTTTGGAATAGGAGAAGTTCCTTGCCGCCGAAAAACTATTGATCCATTCGAAATCATACACGTTTTCTGTAAGACGGGCTGCAATCTCTCTCGTTTTGTCCGTCGAACCGGTATCCACGATGATGATTTCGTCCACTATATCCTTCACGCTGTCGATACATCTTTCCAGCGTATCCTCTTCGTTTTTGACAATCATGCACAGACTTATTGTTATCATATGCTAACACCTTCATAATAATCATATCTTTTACGCAGGTAAACCCGCTCTTTTGCTTCGGGCCGTGCGGTTATATTCCATGCGCTCCTGTATGCGTTTCACCGTTTTCAGCGCTTCCACCCCGGCGGCGCCGTCGACTTCCGGCTTCGTATGATTCATCACGCATGATAAAAAGCTTTCTATCTCCCTTGTTAATGGTTCGTGGTTGGGCACATACACCTTTTCAATAATGCTCTCCTGCCTGTACGAAGGAACGATGCCGGTATTGTAGCCAGCATGCGTGGAGCGCACGACGATGATCTTGCGCTCATTATAATCCAGATCAATATAAGCCTCATCCGCCGTTATGCAAAGCGTCCGTATCTTTTGCTCCGTCACCCTGCTCGCGGTAAAATTGGCAATGATACCGCTTTCCAGCTCCATGCAGGCCACGGCGTAATCATACCGTCTGCCAGAGCGCGGCATGGAACCGATCGCCTCGATGTGTATTATCCTTTCGGGCAGCAGGCAGCGCAGTACGTCGATGTCATGGATCATCAGGTCCTGTACGACATCGATATCACTCACGCGGGGATCAAAAGGACTCATCCTCTTGAAATCCAGCGCGATGATGCGTTTATCCTTTAAAATTTCGGGAAGAAGCTGTACGGCCGGATTGAATCTTTCGATATGCCCGACCTGCAGCACAAGTCCCCGGGCCTCTGCGGTCTCCACAAGCTCCGTGCCCTGTTCAACATGCTCGGTAACCGGCTTTTCCAATAATATATGAACGCCCTTTTGCAGGGCTTTCTTTGCGATCTCATAGTGGGCCGCGGTCGGGACCACAATACTCACCGCATCCACGTTTTCAAGCAGTTCCTCATAGCTGTCAAAGCATTGTACATCATACGTTTCCTGCATAAGGCTGCATCTGCCGGCGTCGGCGTCAAATATCCCCACAAGCTCGCAGATATACGGCAGCCTTTTATAGATCCGCAGATGGTTTGCTCCCATGTTCCCTGTTCCGATAATCCCTGCTCTCACTTTCTCCATTCATTTGCCCCGGCTTTCCTGTCTGACTCTGTCATAGCTGGATTTTCTCTTTGCACGCGCTGCATGTGAATGCATGATTTTTATGGAATTCTTTCATATCGCCGGTTTTTATCAGGTAATTCCCGCATTTGCAGACATAGCCTTTCAGCCTGGCCGGATTGCCCATCACCAGGCCGTACGCGGGAACGTCTCTGGTCACCACGCTTCCGGCGGCCACCATGGCATAATCTCCGATGGTTCTGCCGCACACGATGGTAGCGTTCGCGCCTATTGACGCGCCTTTTTTTACCAGCGTAGGCGTAATCTTCCAGTCCTGTATAAACGCTCTTGGGAACAGGTCGTTCGTGAATGTCATATGCGGCCCCAAAAAAACGTCGTCTTCCACGGTCACGCCGTTATATACCGAGACGCCGTTCTGTATCTTCACGCCGTCGCCGATGGTCACGCCCGTATCGATATATACATCCTTGCCTATAACGCACCGCCTGCCGACTTTCGCCTTCTCGCGCACCTGCGCATTGTTCCAGATCACGGTATCTTCCCCGATCTGCGCATCATCCGATACTTCCGCGCTCGGGTGTATCCGTACGTTCCCGTTTCCGTCCATATCTGCCGCCTTCTCTTAAGCGCATGACGCGATTACGCCCGCTATTTCACCCACATCCTTGTCTTTCAGATAAGGATGCATCGGCAGGCTGAATATCCGCGAGGCGACACCTTCCGAAACGGGCATATCGCCCCGCCTGTAATTAAGGTGGGCAAATGCCTTTTGCAGGTGCAGCGGCTTTTTATAATAGACCATCGTGGGAACTTCGTTTTGCGCCAGTTTTTTCATTATTATTTCGCGCTCGGCCGTATCCTTCGCCAGAACGGAATACTGCGCCCATGTGGACACAAGGCCGTCATGAAACATAGGCGTTTGCACCAGGCCATTCAGGGCGCTGTTATACTTTGCGGCGATTCGGTTGCGCATAGCGATTTCTTCTTCAAATACGGCGAGCTTCTCTAAAAGCACGGCGGCCTGGATGGTATCCAGCCTTCCGTTGACGCCCGTGCGCACGTTTTCGTATTTGTCCTCGCCCTGCCCGTGTACGCGTATGGACGAAAGCAGCGCCGCCGTCTCGTCGTCGTCGGTGAACATGGCGCCGCCGTCGCCGTAGCAGCCAAGCGGCTTTGCCGGAAAAAATGAAGTAGCCCCAACATCTCCAAGGCTCCCCGCCACCCTGCCTTTATACCTGCCCCCAAAGCCCTGCGCCGCATCTTCCAGAACTTTAAGGCTGTATTTCTCTGCAACCATGCCAATCTCGTCATAATCCGCCGGAAGCCCGAAGAGGTCCACCGGGATGACGGCCTTAGGCCTGAGTTCCCCTTCCTTTAATGTGCTTTTGATTTCCTGTTCGAGCAACGCAGGGTCGATATTGAAGGTATCGGGACAGATATCAACAAATACCGGCGTCGCCCCCACAAGCGCGATCGCCTCCGCCGTCGCGACAAACGTGAACGGCGTGGTGAATACCGCGTCGCCTAAGCCTACCCCCCACGCCATCAGCGGCATGACAAGCGCATCGGTGCCGCTCGAGCAGGCCAGCGCGTGCCTGACGCCCGCAAATGCGGCCAGGCGTTTTTCAAGCTCTTGCACCTCCGGCCCCATGATAAACGCCCCGTGGCCGCATACCCTCTGTATCCCTTCATCTATCGCGTGCTTCAATAATTCATACTGTTTCTTAATATCTATAAACTGCATTCAAAAAACTCCCGCTGATAGTACAGATACCATTATTTTGCCTTGTATTATATGAAGCGGGATTTTTAAACGTTCGGCTGCAGTACATGCCCTCCAGGATTAGGCCCAAAAATAAAAAACGCCCCAAATCGCGCTATCACCGTCCAGGCTGGTTAAAGGGCAACGAACTGCAGCGTTTATTATATGTTTATACGTGGTTTTTTCCCTCATATAGCATAGTATACATGCACCGTCACCTTGATATGTTAAGCCAAAACTGGTATACAGAAACAATTTATTCAGGCCTTCATATCATATATTAGAATTAAAAGGAGGTAATAACTCATGGGTTGCTGTTGTCGCAGAAATTGCTGTTTCGGCTTTGAACAGGAGCAGGCTCAGGCGCAGGCGCAGGCGCAGCTGCAGGCGCAGTTGCAGGCGCAGTTGCAGAGGCAGTGGCAGAATCAGGATCAGGATCAGGCCCAGGCGCAGTCGGATAAATCTGTTTTCAAAGAGATCGGCAATAACAATGTGAATATAGAAATCGATAACGTGGCTGTAGCAGTTGCGGTCATTGCCACCATTGGTGTATTGACCGGAGCATTAGACGGCACAGAACTCAGGTCGATTCTCGCCAACTTACAGGCCAAACAATAAAGGTTTAGGCGGGTATACCATATGGCACCAGCGCTATATAGCGCCAGTGCCATACATAAGATGAAAATCCCTCTTCAATTTGTATGTTCCAACATGTCTCTTTTAAATTCCCGCACTAGACCTCATAATATGCCTTTTTCGCCGTATTCATGAGCATCGTGTAGCCTATGAAAAATACCGCTGCCGCCAGTGCAAGAGTAATTAGGGTGATATATACGGTATTCGCAATCACGCCTGTCATCACATAGATGAACCCGCCGAACAGCGCCAGCAAAACTAGCGATAACAGCATTGCCCAAAGGGAGTTCATGTTCTGCTTGATGGCCTCCATCTCATTGTTCCAGACGAACTTGGGCCTGATGAGGTCTATTTCAAGCGATATCGCCGTGGTTGCGGCCAGCACGACCAGAGAAATCAGGAACGCAAAAACAACCGTGAGGATATTCAGTCCAACGCCGATTATTGCTCCAAGCCCTGTCGAAAACGCCGTTGCGGCGGCAATGCTGTATCCGAATAAGAATTTGGCTTGCACCTGCGTAGCAAAAGGAACAGGGAATGTGTTGCTCAGCCAGACCCCCTTTCCCTCTCTGGAAAGCGCCGTTGAAGCAGCCGGGTTTATTGAACCGAACAATGTCATGAACCCTGCCAGAACGAGGCAGACGATATCCTGGTTGCTGCTTCGAAGCATTTGGAATAACGAGCTCAATTCCTTGTCGCCAATCGCCGCAGTGCTGATGAGCGGGAGCAGCATTACGATAAAGCCCATAACGATACCGGTAAGTGAATTTATTGCATACGCGGGAGACCGCAGAATCGTTTTCCACTCGCGTATGAAAATCGCAAACACGGGGGGCTTTTGCCTTTTTGCATAATCGCTTTTGGCTACGATTTTTAGTTTCTTCAGCGTCTCCAGCTGGGACAGCGCACCGCGGTAATAAATAAAATTTGCTATGAATATCACCACCGCAAACAACACCAGCGACAGCCCGGCAAAGCCCAGCAGGTATTTTATCCCTTCAAACCCGCCCAAGAGCAGGGCGTTGACGGCCCAGGCGCTGGGCGGGAAAGAACTGCCCATCAGGTTGATCATCCCGTTTGGCTGCGCAAGCATTTGTATCAGCGTTTCCCTGTCCGTCGTTTGAATCATGATGTTGATCGCCATCTGAACCGCCACCAGCAGCACGAGCCCGCCCAGGCCGCCTATAATGGCGAGCAAGCTCCTGTGGCGGGTCTTTCCGATAAAACCCATGAAAACCGAAGCGAGCAGGCTCGCGATCAGCAGGGGTATGGCGGGGACGAAAAGCCAGATAACGAACGCCTTGATATAGTATTCGAAGCCCATCGCCGCCATGCTCCCGTAGATAATGACGACGGGGGCGAGGAGCAGGAAGGATACCGCCAGCTCGCTCAGATACACCATCGCGAGCTTTGAAAGAAACACGGTCCGCTGGTGTATGGGCAGCGTGGAGAGGAACTCGCTGTCCTTTGCGAAAAACAGTGTGCCCAGCACGACAACCAGGCCGAAAAACAAGATCATGATGAGGATAGCCAGGAATGCGTAAATGAGCACCTGACCGCCCTGGTTTACGCTCATGAAAAGTTCCGTAATCTTGTAAACCAAAAAAGAATATGTGCCAAGCAAGGCGACGATTCCATACAGAGCCAGTATGAATAGTCCGATCTGCTTCCTGAAGGCTTTCTTATCGTTCCTGTAGTTGCTTTTGATGACCGATAAGCCATACCGTGACCTTAGCTGCATCTTGAGGATGGTCAAAAAACCGGACATTCCTATTCACCACCTTCGTCCTCTGTAAGCTTGAAGAATATGCTCTCCAGAGAGGATTCGGACTGCGCTTTCCCCCGCAGCTCCGCAAGCGAGCCGGACGCCACCAGCTTTCCGCTGTCGATGATGCCGATCCTGTCGCAGAGATGCTCCGCGACTTCCAGAACGTGCGTTGAAAAAAAGACGGTGTTCCCCTTTTTGCAGTGCGCTTTCATTTCTTCCTTGAGCAGATGCGCCGATTTCGGGTCGAGGCCGGTCATCGGTTCGTCCAGAATCCAGAGCTGCGGTTCGTGCATCAGGGCCGCGGCCAGTATGATCTTTTGCTTCATGCCATGGGAATACGATCTGATAATTTCTCCCGCGGCCTTTTCAAGATCGAACATCGCCAGATACTTTTCAATGTTGACCTTCCTTACATGGTCGGGCACCGAATAGATGTCCGCCATGAAATTCAGGTATTCGATCCCTGTCAGCCTTTCATAGATTTCATGCGAATCGGGAACGTAGCCAATAATGGATTTGAGCTGTATCGCCGATTTCTCAAAGTCCATGCCGTTGATGACGATTTTTCCGCTGTCCGGCTTCAGGATTCCGACCAGCATCTTGATCGTCGTGGTCTTCCCTGCTCCGTTCGGCCCTATGAAGCCGAATATCTCGCCGTCCTTCGTTTGGAAGGAAAGGTCGTCGACCGCTTTGGTCCTGGATTTGGAATAGCTTTTCGTCACGTTTTCAACCAGTATCATGTTCCTTACCCCGCTATTATAATGAATTATAAAATCAAACGTTACGTCTTATTATACCTTTTTCCATGTATAAAATGAACGGCTGAAAGAACGGCAACAGGAATAAAGTATGCACACCAGAACGGCAACACGATGGCCCGGTTGCATCGCGGCCGTCACCTGCTTAAAATGAGGTGGAGCTGTTTCCCGCCCCGTCGGCAACGCACTTCATATGGTTTATTATACCACGCCTGTCAAATATTGCTTCGTTCGGGTATGCAATTTTGTCCTGAATCATCTGAGATTCAGGGAAAAGATGCAGATATATTATGTTATAATATAAAAACTACTATTTAATGGAATAATTTCTGGTGATTTATTTATAATCGGTTAATGAAAAGGGGTAGGGTTCCGGAATGAACACGCGCGGGAAAAAACATGGATGCAGAATTAAGTTATCTGGCAGAATTTAAAGACAAACAGATAGAAGAAAAATATTTCGAGAATAACAGGAAATCTTTTATTAAACGCATTAAAATGTTTCTTGTGATTGCCGGTATATTGTATTTTTCGTTTATTATACCCGATTGGTTCCTGATACATGATGCCTCCCTCTTTTCACAGATCCTCGCAAACAGGCTGGTCATCGCATTCCTTATGGCTGTCCTGTATAAAAAAATCGGGGATATAACAAGCAAGTCCACGCTTTGTTTAGTAATCACCGTGTGCGAAATCATAGTATCCGTATCATTCTGCGCCATATTCTATCAGTATGAGAACCCGGATTTTTTGATACAGGCCTTCGGATTGATGATGATCATTATCATCGTATTCGTTGTGCCAAACAGATGGATATATAAGAATATCGTCGCGCTTGTCAGCTTTGCCGCTTTCTTTTCGCTTTCGTTTTTCAGTCTGAAGGATATTGAAATCGGCGAATTGTCGGCTGCCATTGTCTATATATTGCTCGTTATCCTGTTCAGCAGCCTGAACGCATTCAGCATCGACCACTTCAAGCGGTACGCTTATTTTAACAACAAGGCGCTCGAGCTTTTATCCAATACCGATCCGCTCACAGGCATTTTCAACAGGGCAAAGTTCAATGCTGAAATGGAAAAATACATGCATGCGCATGACGCGGAATCAAAACGGTTTTCCCTGATAATCTTTGATATCGATGATTTCAAGGAAATAAACGATCATCTCGGACATCTTACCGGCGATAAGGTGATCATCGAGCTTGTCGATACCGTCAAACAGAACATCAGGGAAAACGATATGCTCTACAGGTGGGGCGGCGAAGAATTCATCGTTTTTTTAAAGGACAACGATACAAAACAAGCCTTCCAGGTGGCGGAAAAGCTCAGGAAAATCATTGAAGGCCGCATGTTTCTGGGTTTCCTGCATATCACTTGCAGCTTCGGTGTCGTAGCCGACATGAAGGCTTCCAGCGCGGACGAGATTCTTGCCATGGGCGACAAGTACCTGTATATGGCAAAAGCCGAAGGAAAAAACATCGTTAAGGAGGCATAGCTTTAAAGCTTCAGCAGAAAAAAGGAAAATAAAAGGCAACAACAAACCAGGCGCCACAAAGGCAGATAACAAGCGAAAAAGGCATCCGCAGGATATGCGCATGCCTTTTTCCCATTAAAATACATATTTTTTCAGCATAGGCAGTCAAAAGCTATGTACACCCGTATGCGCCTATTGAATATCGATTTTGCGCCTGTTGTGTGATTTTTCTTCTTTCGGAACGGTAATGCTCAATACGCCGTTGTCCATCCTGGCTTTAATCCCTTCGGATTTCGCATCGGCCAGGTACAGGGACCGCTGCATCGAGGTGTAATGCCTTTCCCTGTGGATATAGTTCTTTTTGTCCTCGTCAATGTTTTCCTGCCTGTTGACGGCGATCAGGAGCCTCCCTTCATTGAGTTCGAGCTGGACGTCGTCTTTCCTGATACCGGGCATTTCCGCCTCGATGTAATATTCATTGTCCTTTTCCTGTACATCCACCTTAAAAGTGTCCTGGAGCCAGTTTCTTCTTGCCGGAAACCATGGATCATTAAAGAAATCGTCGAGCATGTTGTAAAAACCGTCAAAACCAATGGGCCTGAGGTTTCTGTTTCTGTTGAAAGGTACAAGTCCTGCCATAATAACAACTCCTCATCAATAGTTTGATATTAGGTTTTGCCTTATTTTATTTTTCATACAGCGTTTCATTATATTCTCCGCGGGATATGCAGGAAACCGCATGCCACCCCCAAACCCGTCCGGCGGTAAATTCAGGGATGATAAAATGCTGCAAAAATGCTATCCTTAAAACAGGAGCCGATTGTGTCTCGCCGGACGCAGTATTGCCGTAATTCTACGTTATAAGGAGAAGCGGATAGGATGGACTACGACCGGAGATTACTGATGATCAAAAAAGTCACAGGGGTATTCGTCCCCGTGCTCATTGCCGCAGCCATTATCGGAATCTGGTTTATGAAACATAACGAGAAAAAAGCTCCCTCGGAAACGGCAGATGATTTTGCCCTTGAGGCTGCCCAGGTAAATCTTGCGCAATGGAAATCCTATGGACTCCCTATGATGATTGTCTTCGGTTCGGATTCCTGTACTGACTGCGTTGAGATGGCGCCTTTGCTCAAAGCCCTGCACAGCGCCTATCAGGGCAAAGCGCTCATAAAGTATCTCAATACTGGAAAAAACCCGGACGCAGGAAAAGGATTCCCGCTAAGGGAGCTGCCCGCGGCGTTTTTCTACGGCAAGGACGGCAAGCCATTCGTCCCCCGGGATCCGGAGGCCATGCAAATGACCCTGTATTCGGAAAAGAAAACGGGTACCCATGTTTACACCGCGCACTATGGCGGCATGGCGGAAGAACAGATCAAAGACGTATTAAGGGAGATGGGCGTCAAATGACCGGCAGCGGGGCAGCATACATAGTATATTCGGGCATCGGCTCCAAATAAAATGACAGGAGAATAATATGGAAAGCGTAAAGCCAAAGGTAGCGTTTATATGCGTACACAATTCCTGCCGCAGCCAGATAGCGGAGGCTTTGGGGAAGCTGCTCGCAGGAGATGTTTTTGAAAGCTATTCGGCAGGCACCGAGCGCAAAGAGCAAATCAATCCAGACGCGGTGCGCATCGTCAAGGAACTATACGGCATGGATATGGAACAGACGCAGCGTCCGAAGTTGCTTTCGGACATTCCGCCCGTGGACGTGGTTGTCACCATGGGATGTAATGTGAACTGCCCTTTTTTGCCGTGTAAAATGCGCGAGGACTGGGGCCTTGAGGACCCGACGGGCAAGGATGACGCCGAGTTTATCAGGGTTATCCGCGAAATAGAAAAAAAGGTCCTGCAGCTTAAGGAACGGCTGCAAAGCGTATGACCACACAGGCGGCAGGGCGCTAATCAAACGGAGTGATACGTGATGGATTTGGATTCGGGAAAAGTATACACGGGGTTCAGCGGACCGCTCAAAGGGTTTATCGCAAACCGTATATCCAATGCGCATGATGCCGAGGATATCCTGCAGGAAATATTTTTAAAGATCCATAAAAATATGGACAGTTTGCAAGACAGCCAGAAGATCACGCCCTGGATATACCAGATCGCCCGCAACGCAATCGCCGACTATTACAGGAAGCAAGGCCGTCAGGGCAATCTGCCTGTGGTGGAAGGCGGCATAGCGGAGGGACCGGAGAGCCTTCATGAAAACAGTGAAATAGCCGCCTGCCTGCAAAGCATGATCGGTTTTTTGCCGGATATATACAAAGAAGCCATCCTGCTTACGGAATTCGGGAATCTTACCCAAAGAGAACTGAGTGAAAGAACGGGCCTGTCGTTGTCGGGCACAAAGTCCAGGGTGCGGCGGGCAAGAAAAATGCTAAAGGATATGCTCCTTGGATGCTGCGTCTTTGAATTTGACCATATGGGAAATATCGTCGATTATAAACGCAGGAAAGAAAACTGTACTTTCTGTTAAGCTTTGCTGTTTAAAATCATATGCAACCTTATTCGCACCGTCATATTCAAAATAACCTCCAGAGTGATGGATTCACGCTGGAGGTTATCGGAGTTTCTATTAGGTAATTATACGCTATAGTTGAGGGAATACGAAGGAAACAATCTGGCAGGTAGGAATTATCGCTACGCTACCAAACCGGCTCGAACACCCATCACTGACCCAGGCACTATGGCTGTTGTTCTTGCCTCTGCAGCAGCAGAACGGGTTGGGCGGTGCGGACGGTGGCGTGGTAATAATCTTTACCACATCGCAGGTTGCACAAACAAGCAGGCCCGTGAAGCCGCATCCCGATTCGCCGCCGCTGCTCGTAAAGATCGTGACTACTTTACCAATGTTGCAGCACAAAGAATCTAAAAGGCTACCAGAACCTGAGAAATTATCGGACACTTGGTTTTCCTCCCTTCTTAGGAAATCGCTCAACACTCCATCATATGAAACAAGGCATTTTTTGGTTCTAACGAAAGGGAGGATATTATTTAGAAAACATAACAGGCAAAAAAGCCTCTTTTTTGCCTGTTTACATAATGGTATAATCTACCAAAGATTTCTTCTGCCTTATCAAAGGAGAAAAACTGTGAAGCATTCCATAAAAGCGTATTGTCAGGGCAAGCCGCATGCTATAGAGGATTATCAGTCTGACTGGGACGCAACACGCTTTTTTATCGGCGGGAAAATGTTTGCTCTGCTGGGCTGCCATAAAACAGGCGAACCGATCATTACGCTTAAGTGTGATCCGCTGGAGGCTGCAGTATTGCGCGCACGATACCCCGATATCATTCCCGGATACTATATGAACAAGACCCATTGGAACTCCGTTTATCTGAACGGCAACGTGCCCAAAGACGAATTTTTCCGCATGATCGATATGTCGTATGCGCTTGTTTTCCAATCATTGCCGAAAAAGGAACAAAACAGGCTCAAACAAACGGAAGCGGAGGATTGCCGGTAAATGCGTAGCTGGTATAAATGCACACAGAAAAAAGAACAATAAGTAAAGCCTACAAAGGAGGACACAGACAATGGCATGCAACAGTATCATGGTAATCAAAATCGATGGAAGATCGGCAAAGGCGCCAGCGGTTCAGACCGTGCTCACGGAATTCGGATGTATTATCAGAACCAGATTGGGGCTACATGAAACGGACAGCGTCTGTTCGGAAACCGGCTTGTTGATCCTCCAGCTTTGCGGCGACGAAAACTACAAGGAACTTGAAAAGGCCCTCAATGCCATCGAGGGCGTAAAAGCAAAACTTGTTGAACTGGATTAAACGGGCTGGACGGACAAGATTAACCTATCCTTTGAAAAACCTTACAGCGGGTGCGGGGAGTAAACTCCCCGCACCCGCTGTGGTAAAGCCGGAACCTCCTGACATAAGGCCCCCATCTGCTTTATTTGTAGATTACAACAGAATGATTCTCAAAAGGGCTTTTCCTGACCGCAAGCGAAAAGAGGTAAGGATATTTTTCTTTAAGGTGCCGCATGTAGTATATCCATTCCATAAGCAAAAGCCTGTATGCCCTTTTAATATCTCCGGATAAATGGTCCAGGTCGGCGTCGGGCAGAGCCGCATACCCTTCCCTGCTCGCAAGCTCGTCCTCAAGATGGTACACCGCCCACAGCATTTCCGTAAAACGGTTGTTCTCCAGAAGATTCGGGTTTTCGAACATTAAGAGCAGGCTCCCCTTCTTTTCGCTGAGCAATGCATGTACAGCGCCAAGATCTCCCGCCCGGCTGTTCGCCTCAAATGGATACTCCCTAACGCGTTTTACAGCCTGCATGTAATGGTCAAGGGTCCAGGATTCCATCCCCCCGAGCAGCCCGCGTATTGCATCCAAGTTACGTATGAACGGATTCAACGCCCTAATGGCATCCGAACCTGCCTCAGAGTAGAAGGCCCCGATCACAATATTCATGTGCTCCAGTTTCTCGCGTTTTTCCCGTGCGT
>JBMOLJ010000039.1:0-13839 GCA_049324235.1 Bacillota bacterium | reverse complement strand
CCGCTTTAGCGGCGGCCAGTGAAAGTAATGCGATTGGCGGACCATTCAACGCGTCTTAAGACGCTGGCCTGTAATATGCCCTTTTAGGGCTAGTGCATACCACCAGTTCAACTGGTGGTTTTGATTGCCTGATACTAGCGCATGCAGAACTTACCCAGCGTGTTCATGCGCTCCTGTTCCTTGAGGATCACATCGTAGAGACTCATGTCCAGCGCGTTGCAGATGGATGTCAAATAGAACATATGCGTACCCAGCTCCTGTTCGATGATGTTCCGGCAATGCGGGCAGAGCTGGCCGCGAACGTGCGTATCCAGGGTTTCGTGGATGACGTCGACGTCTTTGTCGATGGGGTAGTCCTGTTTCGAAGCCTCGATGCGGATGCATCCGCAATGTGTTGCCGCCTTAATCATAGCGCGGTTTACGCGGGAACCGGAATCCTGGAATTTCGTAAGCGTATCCAAAAGGCTCCGGTTTCGGATAAGCAGTTCCTGCACCATGTTCTGAAAGTCTTGGGCGAGTATATCCTTCAAAGTGGCTCCCCCCAGCTAATAGTAGAATCCGTGGTTCCATTATATTGTTGAAACCATCGGTTGTCAACGGCGTATGATTCGGGTTTAATCGGCCGTATTCGGGAGCCTGTGCGCCTATGCGGCACCCTGGCTCGGTTGACAGTGACTCCGGCGCATTGTATAGTAATAGTAAAGTATTAGTATAAGTATCGGATCGTGAGAGAGGGGCGAGTGTTATGTACAGCATTGGCGACAAGATTGTTTACCCAATGCATGGCGCTGGCATGATCGAAGCGATTGAAGAACGTGAGATACTGGGGGAAACGCACCAATACTATGTGCTGCGCTTTGCCGTAGGCGGTATCAAGGTGATGGTGCCCGTACAGAAAGTGAACGAGGCAGGCCTTCGGAACGTCATCGAGAACGATGCCTGCGAAGAAGTGATAGAGCGCCTGCGCTGCCGCCCTGACGTGGAATGCGACAACTGGAACCGGCGTTACCGCGAAAACCTTGAAAAGATGAAAACGGGCGACATTTTCGAGGTCGCGGACGTTGTGCGCACGCTCGCAGCCCGGGAGAAAGAAAAAGGCCTTTCATCAGGAGAGAGAAAGATGTTCAATAACGCGAAGCTGATCCTGATCAGCGAGATGGTACTTTCGAGTGAAAAGGAGGAGGATGAAATTCGCCAGATAATCGAAAAAGCCATTTGATACGGCAAAAATGTTACTTTTTCGCGCTTGGGGAACTTTTTTTGCTGTATGCATTCTAATCTATTGGAGATTCTCAATACCAAAGCGAGGAGGTGAAAAATGCGATGAGGAAGTTTGCGCGTTTTTTTATTGCGTTTTTAGGGCTGGGCATTGGTCCCGCTATCGTATTTCTTATTTTTTTACTATTGCAATCATTCAATATTATTATTCATGATTTTAATACGCTGCTCGTCATCTACATAGCGAGTGCAATCGTATGCGGGATGCTCATGTATATTGCGTCGGCCCCTATTATCCGGGGAATAACGCATGCGTACCGGTGGATTGAAAAAAAGCTGTATGAGATGCCGATAAACGACGTTATTTACGGGGTAATGGGTCTTTTGGTCGGGCTTGTAATATCTTTTTTTATTTCGCAGCTCATCAACCAGATCCCCATCCCTGTCGTTCCGGTCGTGCTCTCGGTGCTCACATATGTGGGCCTTTCGGTGCTCGGCTGGTCGTTTGCCGTCAAGCGGCGAAGCGATATACTCGCCGCCGGCCTGTTCAAGCGCGCGCCGAAGGAAGGCAGGGAAGAGCGCACGGAGAGGCGCTCAGCCCGTGATAAGGACATAGTGGCCAAGCCCAAGA
The DNA here is from genome assembly GCA_049324235.1 of Bacillota bacterium. Lineage (GTDB taxonomy): Bacteria > Bacillota > Clostridia > Christensenellales > UBA1431 > UBA1431. The sequence continues at coordinate 11,990 of JBMOLJ010000039.1, read as the reverse complement.
TACTGGACACCAGCGTCATCATAGACGGCCGTATTTTCGATATCTGCAAAACGGGTTTCATCGAGGGCGCGCTGATCATCCCGGGGTTTGTGTTACAGGAATTAAGGCATATTGCGGATTCGCCGGATTCATTGAAACGCAACCGCGGCAGGCGGGGCCTTGACGTGCTCAACCGTATCCGCAAAGAGCTGGATACGCCGGTGCGTATCGTGGAAAAGGATTACGACGATCTGAACGAGGTAGACAGCAAGCTTTTACGGATGGCGCAGGAGATGTCCGGCGTTGTGGTGACCAACGACTATAACCTCAACAAGGTGGCCGAGGTCCAGAGCGTGACCGTGTTCAACATCAACGAGCTGTCCAACGCCGTCAAGCCGGTGCTGCTGCCGGGAGAAGAGATGCAGGCGCATATCGTCAAGGACGGCAAGGAAAGCGGCCAGGGGGTTGCATACCTCGATGACGGCACTATGATCGTAGTCGAAGGCGGAAAGCGGCATATCGGCGAGGAGTGCACGGTGGTGGTGACCAGCGTGCTCCAGACAGCGGCAGGACGTATGATATTTGCAAAGATCAAATAGAAAACAAATCACGGGAAGCCGGTGGGGCGTGCAGTTTTTCTGCCCGCCCCCTCCGGTATAGCTCCCCCAGGGAGTTCCTCCGTGCTTACACTGTCCTAAATGTTTGACAATCCTACAATCCTACAAAGCTTATGCATGGGATGGGTATTGACATATCGAAAATGAAGTGGTACAATACTAAACTGCATATGTATGTACACTTGCAAGTATTCCCAAAAATGGAAGCATTAGAATAGAATTGATTTTTTCCCAAATGATGGAATGATACTTCTGTGAATTGGGAACAATTAAGGGAAAATGTTTTTGGGGGATCCGCTGGGGTGGCAGCAAAGCACTGGTGTGTTAGGAGTGTGAACAGAGCTTATGGTTCATGAAGTGCAGTTGGGCAAGCGAAAGCGCATGAGTTTTTCCCGGATCAAAGAAGTACTGGAAATGCCCGATCTTATCGAGGTTCAGAAGAATTCATATCAAAGATTTTTAAAGGAAGGCCTCCGCGAGGTATTGAACGATGTTTCTCCCATAACCGACTACTCGGAAAACCTGGTACTGGAATTTGTCGACTATCATATGGACGAAAGTCCCAAATACACGGTGGAAGAATGCAAGGAGCGCGATGTAAACTACTCTGCGCCCCTTAAAGTTGTCGTGCGCCTGATCAACCGCGAAACGGGCGAGGTAAAAGAGCAGGAAGTTTTTATGGGAGATTTCCCGCTGATGACCGAGCACGGCACGTTTATCATCAACGGCGCCGAGCGCGTTATCGTAAGCCAGCTTGTGCGTTCGCCCGGCGTGTATTTTGCCAGGCAGCTCGATAAGAACGAGAAAGAGCTTTATTCGGCCACGCTTATCCCGAACCGCGGCGCGTGGCTGGAATACGAGACTGATTCGAACGATTGCATGTACGTACGCGTGGACAGGACGCGCAAGCTCCCGGTCACCGTGTTGCTGCGCGCCCTGGGCCTGGGCAGCGACGAAGAGATATTGGCGAGCCTGGGCGATAACGAGCTGGTGCATGCCACCATCGCAAAAGACGGGTCAAAAAGCGAAGAAGAAGGACTCATTGAAGTGTACAAGCGCCTGCGTCCGGGCGAGCCGCCCACGGTGGACGGTTCACGTATGCTGCTTAATTCATTGTTCTTCGATCCCCGACGCTATGATTTGGCGCGGGTCGGACGCTACAAATTCAATAAGAAGCTTTCGATCGCTTCCCGCATCACGGGATGCCTCAGCGCCGAGAATATCGACCATCCCAGGAACCCGAAGAAGAAACTGGCCAGAAAAGGCCATGTGATCGACCGCCAGGCAGCTATTGAGCTGCAGAATCTCGGCATCAACGAAGTGATGGTGGAAGTGGACGGACAGGTCATCAAGGTGCGCGGCAACAACTTCGTGGATGCGGCAGGGTTCCTGCCCTTCAACCCCAAAACCGTCGGGATCAACGAGAAGGTGCATCTGCCTTCGCTGCGCGCGATTCTGGAAACGGTGGATGAAACCGATGAAAGCGCCATGCGGGCAGCAATCGTGGAAAACATAGACAAACTGATACCCCGGTATCTCTACAGGGACGATATCATCGCTTCGGTGAACTATGCGATGTGCCTCGGTTACGGTATAGGGCGCGTGGACGATATCGACCACCTGGGGAACCGCCGCCTGCGTTCGGTGGGAGAGCTTTTGCAGAACCAGATCCGCGTCGGCTTCTCGAGGCTTGAGCGCGTGGTCCGCGAACGCATGTCCATACAGGACATGGATGTGGCGACGCCCTCCAACCTGATCAATATCCGCCCTGTATCGGCGGCGATCAAGGAGTTCTTCGGTTCTTCGCAGCTCTCGCAGTTTATGGACCAGACCAACCCGCTGGCCGAACTTACGCATAAGCGCAGATTGAGCGCGCTCGGCCCGGGCGGCCTGAACCGCGAACGCGCCAGTTTTGAAGTGCGCGACGTGCACCATTCGCATTACGGGCGGATGTGTCCGATAGAAACGCCGGAAGGTCCCAACATCGGCCTTATAGGTTCGCTTTCCACATTCGCGCGCATCAACGAATACGGGTTCATCGAGTCTCCCTACCGCCGCGTTGACCAGAAAAACAGGGTGGTTACCGAAGAGATCGTATACCTGACGGCGGACGAAGAGGACGAATACATCATCGCGCAGGGGAACGAGCCCCTGGACGAAAACGGGTATTTCGTACATGAACGTGTTTCCTGCCACGCGCGCGACCAGATTGTGGAGGCGCCGCGCGAACAGGTGGAGTTCATGGATGTTTCCCCGAAACAGCTCGTTTCAGTCGCAACGGCGATGATACCGTTTTTGGAAAACGACGACGCAAACCGCGCGCTGATGGGCTCCAACATGCAGCGCCAGGCGGTGCCGCTTTTGAAGACCGAAGCGCCGATCGTCGGCACGGGCATGGAGTATAAGGCCGCCATCGACTCGGGCGTGGTGATCATTGCGAAGGAACAGGGCAGGGTGGTCAGCGTTTCGGCGGACGAGATCGTGCTGGAAAACAAAAAGGGTGAGCGCATACCGCATAAGCTCATCAAGTTTGACAGGTCCAACCAGGGCACATGCATCAACCAGATCCCCATTGTCAATGTCGGACAGTGGGTCGACGCGGGCGATGTCATCGCCGACGGGCCTTCTACCGAGATGGGGGAGATTGCGCTGGGGCGCAATATCCTCATCGGGTTTATGACCTGGGAAGGGTATAACTACGAGGACGCTATCCTGATCAGCGAAAAGCTCGTAAAGGACGATGTGTTCACATCCATTCATATCGAAGAGTATGAGTCCGAGGCGCGCGACACCAAGCTCGGGCCGGAAGAGATCACGCGGGATATCCCCAATGTGAGCGACGAAGCCTTAAAGGACCTGGACGAGCGGGGCATCATCCGCATCGGGGCGGAGGTGCGCGCAAACGATTTGCTGGTGGGCAAGATCACCCCTAAGGGCGAGACCGAGCTGACGGCGGAGGAACGCCTGCTGCGCGCCATCTTCGGCGAAAAGGCGCGCGAGGTGCGGGATACGTCGCTTCGGGTGCCGCACGGTGAAGGCGGAACGGTCGTAGACGTCAAGGTGTTCACGCGCGAAAACCGCGATGAACTCAATCCGGGCGTCAACCAGCTGGTGCGCGTGTATATCGCGCAGAAGCGCAAGATCAGCGTCGGCGACAAAATGGCGGGACGCCACGGAAACAAGGGCGTTATCTCGCGTATACTGCCCGAGGAGGATATGCCGTTTTTGCCGGACGGAACGCCGCTGGAGATCGTTTTGAACCCGCTGGGCGTGCCTTCGCGTATGAACATCGGCCAGGTGCTCGAGGTGCATCTTGGCCTGGCTGCAAAAAAGCTGGGCTGGCATATTGCAACGCCTGTGTTCGACGGCGCAACGGAAGACGATATCATGGAACACCTGGAACAGGCCGGATTCAAGCCGGACGGAAAGACCGTGCTCTATGACGGCCGCTCGGGAGAACCGTTTGAAAACGAAGTCACGGTCGGGTATATGTATATGCTCAAGCTGGCCCACCTTGTGGACGACAAGATACACGCAAGGAGCACAGGCCCGTACTCGCTGGTCACGCAGCAGCCGCTGGGCGGCAAGGCGCAGTTCGGCGGACAGCGCTTCGGCGAGATGGAGGTCTGGGCGCTGGAAGCCTACGGCGCGTCCAACACGCTGCAGGAGATACTCACTGTCAAGTCCGACGATATCATAGGGCGTGTGAAGACCTATGAAGCAATAGTAAAGGGCGAGAATATCCCCGAGCCGGGCGTGCCCGAATCGTTCAAGGTGCTCATCAAGGAACTGCAGAGCCTTGCGCTGGATGTACGGGTGCTTTCCGAGACCAATGAAGAGATCACGATCCGCGAGTCGGTGGATGAAGAAATCGACCTGATGGGCGTCAATATCGAAGGCAATGAGGACGGACCGCGCACCGACCGCCTGGATGACGCCGAGGACGATTTCGATGACGAGGAACTCGACATCAGCGACCTTGATGATATCGGCGGTTTCGACGACGATTTGTTTGATGATGATGAAGAAGATGAGGATGAGGATCTCTAGGACGTGCACACACAGCGTGCGTGTATGAAGGGAGCGTAACTGGATTGTTCGAGCTAAACAATTTTGATTCCATGCAGATTGGCCTTGCTTCGCCCGAGAAGATTCGCGAATGGTCGTGCGGAGAGGTCAAAAAACCTGAAACCATAAACTACCGTACTTTAAAGCCTGAGAAGGACGGCTTGTTCTGCGAACGCATTTTCGGACCCACCAAGGACTGGGAATGCCACTGCGGGCGTTACAAGCGCGTGCGGTACAAGGGCATCATCTGTGATAAATGCGGCGTGGAAGTCACGCGCGCGAAGGTCCGGCGCGAGCGCATGGGCCATATCGAGCTGGCCGCGCCCGTATCCCATATCTGGTATTTCAAGGGGATCCCCAGCCGTATGGGCCTGCTTCTGGACATGTCGCCAAGGTCCCTTGAAAAAGTGCTGTACTTTGCGGCGTTTGTCGTAACCGACCCGGGCGATACCCCGCTGCAGTATAAACAGCTGCTCAATGACAAGGAATATAAGGAAAACGTCGAAAAATTCGGAAATACCTTTAAGGCCGGCATGGGCGCCGAGGCCGTGAAAGAGCTTTTGAAGCAGATCGATCTTGATGAAGAGGCTACGCAGCTCAGGAAGGAGCTTACCGAATCCAGCGGACAGAAGCGCGTGCGCGCCGTCAAGCGCCTTGAGGTGGTCGAGGCATTCCGCAAGTCGGGGAACCGCCCCGAATGGATCATCCTGGACGTAGTCCCCGTGATACCGCCCGAGCTGCGGCCTATGGTACAGCTGGACGGCGGGCGCTTTGCAACCTCCGATTTAAACGACCTGTACCGCCGCGTGATCAACCGGAACAACCGCTTAAAGAGGCTTCTGGAGCTGCGTGCGCCGGATATTATCGTGCGCAACGAGAAGCGCATGCTCCAGGAAGCTGTAGACGCGCTCATCGATAACGGCCGCCGCGGACGTCCCGTGACCGGCCCGGGCAACCGCCCCCTAAAGTCGCTTTCGGATATGCTGCGCGGCAAGCAGGGACGGTTCAGGCAGAACCTGTTGGGCAAGCGCGTGGACTATTCGGGCCGGAGCGTTATCGTGGTAGGCCCCGAACTCAAGATGTACCAGTGCGGGCTGCCCAAGGAAATGGCCCTCGAGCTTTTCAAGCCGTTCGTGATGAAAAAGCTTGTGGAAGAGAACTTTGCGCACAACATTAAGAGCGCGAAACGCATGATCGAACGCGTGCGCACCGAGGTATGGGATGTGCTCGAAGACGTGATCAAGGAGCATCCGGTGCTCTTGAACCGTGCGCCGACGCTCCACCGCCTGGGGATACAGGCGTTTGAACCGGTGCTGGTTGAGGGCCGCGCATTAAAGATTCATCCGCTGGTGTGTACGGCGTACAACGCCGACTTCGACGGCGACCAGATGGCCGTGCACGTGCCGCTTTCCATGGAAGCCCAGGCCGAAGCCCGCTTTTTGATGCTGGCTGCCAACAATATATTGAAGCCACAGGACGGCCAGCCTGTCGTGAACCCCACGCAGGACATGGTTATCGGAAGCTATTACCTGACAATCGACCGGCAGGGGGCGAAAGGCGAAGGCAAATCCTTCTGCTCGCCGGAGGAAGCGATCATAGCATATCAGACCGGCGAAATATCGCTGCAGGCGACGGTCAACGTCCGGTTCAGCCGCGTAATCGACGGCATCCAGGTGCAGAAGATGATCCGGACGACCGCCGGACGCATCATTTTCAACGGAGCCATACCGCAGGACCTTGGCTTTGTTCCGCGTGAAACGCCGGAACAGATGCTGGATTTGGAAATCAATGAAATGGTAGACAAGGATGTTTTGAAGGCTATTGTCGACCGCTGTTTCCGTCTGCACGGGCCTACGAAAACAACAGAAACGCTGGACGGAATCAAAACGCTCGGGTTCACCTACTCGACGCGTGGTGCGGTCACCATCAGCGTTTCGGACATTACTATTCCCGAGGAAAAGGCCGTCCTTCTGGAAAAAGCCGAAGACAGGGTTCTGGGCATCGTGCGCAGTTACATGCGCGGCGAGCTTACCGAGAAGGACAGGAAACAGTGCATCGTCAATATCTGGAAGGAAACGACCGACAAGGTCACCGACGCGCTTTTAGAGACCCTGGACCGGTTCAATCCTATCTATATGATGGCAAACTCAGGCGCGCGCGGTTCGACCAGCCAGATCAGGCAGCTTGCCGGCATGCGCGGCCTGATGGCCGACCCGTCCGGGCAGATCATTGAAGTGCCCATACGGGCCAACTTCCGTGAAGGTTTGACGGTGCTCGAATTTTTCACATCGACGCACGGTGCGCGCAAGGGCCTTGCCGATACCGCATTGAGGACGGCGGACTCGGGCTATCTCACACGCCGTCTGGTCGATGTCTCGCAGGACGTGATCGTGCGGGAGAAAGACTGCTTTGAGGCGCTGGGTGAGAGCATCAAAGGCATATACGTATCGGATATCATCAGCGAGGGCAACCGCATCGTGGCGCTCGAGGACCGCATCCGCGGACGTTACGCGGCGGGGGATATCCTGCATCCCGAAACGGGAGAGGTGCTCGTTTCCTCCAATGAATATATTGACTACGACAAGGCGCAAAAGGTGGTTGCGGCGGGCATCAAGCAGGTACAGATCCGTTCCCTGCTCACCTGCCGGAGCGAACACGGCGTATGCACGCACTGTTACGGCGCGAACATGGCCACCGGCGATACGGTGAGCATAGGCGAGGCGGTCGGCATCATTGCCGCCCAGTCCATCGGCGAGCCGGGCACCCAGCTGACCATGCGTACGTTCCACACCGGCGGCGTTGCGGGCGCGGACATTACGCAGGGTCTTCCCCGCGTAGAAGAGCTTTTTGAGGCCAGGAAACCAAAGGGACTTGCGGTTATCTCCGAGATATCGGGCGAAATATCGATTACCGAGAACAAAAAGAAGCGCAAGGAAATCTGCGTGACCAACAAGAATGAAAGGCAGGTATACGAGATACTGCCCAGCCTGCATTCGCAGATCATCGTGCGCGACGGCGATACCATCGAGGCGGGCGACCCATTAACAGGCGGATCGATCAACCCGCACGACATACTCAAGATCAAGGGCGTCAAGGGGGTACAGGATTATTTGCTCAAGGAAGTGCAGGCGGTGTACCGCCAGCAGGGCGTGGATATATCCGATAAGCACATCGAGGTGATCATCCGCCAGATGCTGCGCAAGGTAAAGATTGAGGATGCGGGCGATACCGATATGCTCCCCGGCGAACTTGTGGATATCTTCAAGTTTGAGCGCGAGAACAACCGCGTGGTGCAGAACGACGGCCAGCCGGCCGTGGCGATGCGTGTGCTTTTGGGCATCACCAAGGCGTCGCTGGCAACCGACTCGTTCCTGTCGGCTGCCTCCTTCCAGGAAACGACACGCGTACTCACCGAAGCGGCTATAAAAGGGAAGGTCGATCATCTGGTCGGCCTGAAGGAGAACGTGATCATCGGCAAGCTCATACCCGCGGGTACGGGTATGAAGCGCTACAACAGCATAGAGGTTTTCGAAACCGATAAAGACGGCCTGGCAGAGAAAGAGCCCCAGGAAACGTTTGACATTCTCGAGGAAAGGGACGTCATGCCCGGTATGCTCGATGAAGAAATAGAACCCGACGAAGAGGATGTGATTCTCGAACCCGGCGCATAAAAAGCGACAAAAAAACCTTTTCGTTGACACGAAATACCCGTAATGTTAAAATACTAGGGTGCGTTGAAAAGGAAAAGGCATATTTATGCCTTTTTCTGCGTGGGAGAGATGGTTATGCCGCAAAGGCTGAGCGAAACAGCAAACCGTATTGTCGGGACTAAGCAGGTGATCAAACACCTGCGGCAAAACAGACTGTGTACGCTGTATCTCGCCGGGGATGTTGACGATAACGTCCGAAGCATGCTTGAGCAGGCTGTCGGCAGCCAGGCGCTCGAAATTGTGGACGTACCCACCATGAAGGAGCTCGGACAATTGTGCGGGATCGACGTGGGTGCGGCGTGCGCCGCCCTATTAAAATGAATTTCTATCAGAGTTTCCTAAGGGTTGCAGGGAGCTTGAATTGGAAGTTGATACATAAACGCATTATTCTATCCGTTAAGAACAAGGAGGAACAACCATGCCCACCATTAACCAATTGGTTCGCAAGGGCAGGCAGAAGGTGGAATATAAATCCACGGCCCCTATCTTAAAGCAATGCCCCCAGAAAAGGGGCGTGTGCCTGGCGGTCAGGACGATGACGCCAAAAAAACCGAACTCAGCGCTGAGGAAGATCGCAAGGGTGCGTTTGGTCAACCAAATGGAAGGTACGGCGTATATACCCGGCATCGGCCATAACCTGCAGGAGCACTCGGTGGTACTTATCCGCGGCGGCAGGGTCAAGGACCTGCCCGGCGTCCGCTACCATATCGTACGCGGCGCGCTGGATTCCGCCGGTGTGGACGGCAGGCGCCAGTCCCGCTCGCTGTATGGAACGAAGCGGCCCAAGAAGGGTTGATCAACTTTATTGGATCAGGAGGATAAACAATGCCAAGACGTGGTTTTATACCCAAGCGCGAGATCATGCCCGATCCGTTGTATAACAGCATCGTCGTCACCAAGCTGGTCAACCAAATCATGGTTGACGGCAAAAAGGGCGTCGCGCAGAAGGTTTGTTACGGTGCATTCGATATTATAAGAGAAAAAACGGGGCAGGACCCTCTGGCTGTTTTTGAGCAGGCATTAAACAACATCATGCCTGTGCTGGAGGTAAAGGCCCGTCGTGTCGGAGGCGCGACGTACCAGGTGCCTATCGAAATCCGCGCGGAAAGGCGCCAGACCCTGGGCCTCAGGTGGCTGGTATCGTTTTCCCAGAAACGCGGTGAAAGGACGATGCGCGAGCGCCTGGCTGCGGAGATCATGGACGCGGCCAACTCGACCGGGAACACATTCAAAAAGAAGGAAGACACGCATAAGATGGCGGAAGCCAACAGGGCTTTTGCACATTACAGATGGTAAAAGGAGTTTTTGAAACTGGGTTTTACAGAATATAATTGCAGCATTACGCGATACTGTGCAAAAGGAGAGGAGGGAGCAAAACATGGCCAGAGAAATAAGCCTTGAGCTTCTGCGCAACATCGGGATCATGGCGCATATCGATGCCGGAAAGACAACGACGACCGAGCGCATCCTGTTCTACACGGGAAAGGTGCATAAACCGGGCGAAGTTCATGAAGGCGCAGCGACCATGGACTGGATGGAGCAGGAACAGGAGCGCGGCATCACCATTACGTCAGCCGCCACAACCTGCGAATGGAAAGGCCATCGCATCAACATTATTGACACGCCCGGCCACGTTGATTTCACGGTCGAAGTCGAACGCTCCCTGCGTGTTCTGGACAGTGCAGTCGCCGTTTTTTGTGCCAAGGGCGGTGTGGAACCGCAGTCCGAAACGGTGTGGAGGCAGGCCAACAAATACGGCGTTCCCCGTATCGCGTTTGTAAATAAAATGGATATTTTGGGAGCCGATTTCTACAATGTCGTACACATGATCAGGGACCGGCTCAACGCAAATGCCGTACCGGTGCAGCTCCCCATCGGGAGCGAGGACGATTTTACGGGTGTGGTAGACCTTGTTGAGAACCACGCCATCGTATATACCGACGATATGGGAACACAGAATACGATTTCCGAGATTCCCGCGGATATGGCCGAACGTGTAAGCGAGTACCGCACGGCATTGATCGAAGCGGCGGCCGAGTTCGACGAGGAACTGATGGAATGCTACCTGGACGGCGGAGAAATAAGGCCTGAAGCCCTGCGCCGCGCCATTCGTGAGGGTACGATCTGCATGGGCTTTGTGCCTGTGCTGTGCGGTACGGCGTACAGGAACAAGGGCATTCAGCCCCTGCTCGACGCGGTCGTGGATTTTATGCCCTCCCCGCTGGATATTTCAGGCGTGGCGGGCACCGATCCCGAAACCGGCGCGGAGATCGAGCTGCAGGCCAGCGATGATGCGCCCTTTGCAGCGCTTGCATTCAAGATCATGGCCGACCCGTTCGTGGGTAAACTGGCCTTTTTCCGCGTGTATTCGGGTTCCCTTAAAGCAGGGGCCACTGTGTACAACTCCACGAAGGGCAAGCGTGAGCGCCTAGGGCGTATTCTGCAGATGCACGCCAACCACCGCTCGGAACTAACAGAGGTGAATGCAGGCGATATTGCGGCTGCGGTGGGATTGAAGGCAGTTACCACCGGCGATACGCTCTGCGATGAAAAGAACCAGATACTGCTTGAAACGATGGATTTCCCCGATCCCGTCATCAAGGTGGCCATAGAGACCAAGACGAAAGCCGGTCAGGAAAAAATGAGCATCGCGCTTTCAAAGCTTGCTGAGGAGGATCCGACGTTCAAGGCCTATACCGACGAGGAAACCGGCCAGACCATCATCGCGGGCATGGGAGAGTTGCACCTGGAGATTATCGTGGACCGCCTCCTTCGGGAATTCAAGGTGGAAGCCACCGTCGGAAAGCCGCAGGTGGCGTATAAAGAAACGATCACCAGGAAGGTCAGGGCGGAAGGCCGTTATGTCCGGCAGTCGGGCGGCAGGGGCCAGTACGGCCACTGCTGGGTCGAGTTCGAACCGAACGAGCCGGGCGCGGGCTATGTCTTTGAGAACAAGATTGTAGGCGGCGTGATCCCCAAAGAATATATTCCGGCAATCGACGCCGGTATACAGGAAGCCGCACAGAACGGCGCGCTAGGCGGATACGAGGTAGTCGATTTCAAGGCGACGCTCGTTGACGGTTCGTACCACGAAGTCGACTCGTCCGAGATCGCGTTCAAGGTAGCCGGGTCGCTGGCGTTCAAGGAAGGCGTCGTCAAGGCCGGACCGGTGCTTCTGGAGCCCATCATGGACGTTGAAGTCGTTGTGCCCGAGGATTATATGGGCGACGTAATGGGCAACCTAAACGCACGCAGGGGCAGGATTGAAGGCATGGAGTCCAGGGGGGGGGCGCAGGTTATCCGCGCAGTGGTACCCCTGAGCGAAATGTTCGGCTATGCGACCGATCTGCGGTCGAAAACCCAGGGCAGGGGCACGTTCACAATGCAATTCTCGCACTATGAAAAGATGCCCGAACAGACGGCCGAGAAGATCCTGGGAAAACGCAAGTAATCTTTAACAATACGAAAACAATAACAGCCGCTATCGGCGGAAGAAGCCTTAAGGAGGTAAAGGAAAAGAGATGGCGAAGGCAAAATTTGAAAGAACGAAGCCGCACGTAAACGTAGGGACGATCGGACACATTGACCACGGGAAGACGACGTTGACAGCAGCGAT
>JBMOLJ010000038.1:0-13887 GCA_049324235.1 Bacillota bacterium | reverse complement strand
ATAATAGCAGGGGTACTCGCGGTAGTCCATCCCGATAAGGTTCCCTTCAAAATCGAATACGCACGTCTTGCACCCCGTGGTCCCTTCGTCAATTCCCACTAAGTATCTGCCCATATCATGACCCTCCTTTATTATATGCATGGGGTTCGCCCAACATAGTTATTTGTAAATAATAATAGCATGATGATAATAATATTTCAATATCGAAAAATTTAAATAATTACATATTGACGAAGCCGAATAACTGGAGTAGTATTCAGATATAGGCCGATGCAGAGACAATATATCATTTGGCAGATGGAATGAAGGAGGGGTAATAAATGGCTGTAGATCTTTCGAAAATGGATAAGAAATCTATCGGAAAGTGTTTCGACCACTCGGTACTGCCCAAGAACACACAGGAAAAGGATATCCGGGAGGGGTGCCGCGAAGCGGTAAAGTATAACTGTGCGGCGTTTTACAGCGCGTCGATATACTGGACGCCCATCGTGCTTGAGGAACTGGCCGGATCCGACGTCCTGCCTGCGACCGGCATCGACTTCCCGTTCGGAGCCAATCCCGCAAGACTGAAGGCTATCGAAACCGAAATGGCTGTTAAGGCGGGGAACAAAGCTCTGGACATCGTGATGAATATAGGCGCTCTCAAAGATAAGAAAAACGATGTGGTGCTGCAGGAACTCAAGGATTTCAAGGAAGCGTCGCAGGGCATGCTTACCAAATGCATCCTCGAAACCTGCTATCTCACCGACGAGGAGATTGCCACGGGCTGCAAGCTCATCGCAGAAGCGGGCATCCATTATGCCAAAACAGCAACAGGCCAGTTTGAAGGCCCTTCGATGGAGCAGTTCCTGATTATGCGCGATACGCTTAAAGGCACCGGCGTCAAGCTGAAAGTGGCGGGCGTAAAGTTCCCGCGTCCGCAGAACGCGTACTGCTTCCTGATGGCGGGTGCGGAATTAATCGGGACGCGCGCGGCCCCTGCCATGATCGAGGCTCTCGACCAGATGCGTGCGATCGGGATCGTACCGCCATACCGTCCCTGAAAATGCGGCTTGTACGATACATCAAATTTTCAGGAGCCACCGGTTTGTATCCGGTGGCTCCTTATCCTAACAAAAAGCACATTACAGGCGCCTTTGATTGACATTTACCATGGTAATCCATATACTTTATACAAACAAATACATGATTAAACTTGGAGAAATAAATGGATTCAGATCAATTCAACCATAAACTGGAACTCTTCAAGGTCTGTCAATGGGAATTCAAGTGTTTGTCTGAGAACACGCGCCGGCAAATCCTGATAACGCTCATGGAAGAAGGCCCGCTTAATGTCAGCCAGATTACTGAGCGTACATACCTGTCACAGCCGGCGGTTTCACATCATTTAAAAGAATTGCGCCTGGCGAATCTGGTACAAATGAAACCGATGGGCAGTGAAAACTATTATGAGGCATCAATGGAATCCTTTTTAGAAAAACTGAAGAATATAGTTGTAGAATTTTCGAAATAAGATGGATTGAATACGGCAGGGGGATATCTCATGGGTAAGTATCTTGTCGGCATCAGTGCAGCAACGGTTGGCACCACCGCCAGTATCTACGATATTGAAGGAAACAAAATCAGTTCAAGCTTTGTGGAGTCCGTTTACCAATATCCGCAGCCGGGCTATATCGAAAGCAAGGAAGAGGATGTTCTTCACTGCGTTTTTACGGCGTGTAAAAAAGCCATCCAGGCATCCGGTATCGAGCCCAAAGAGATTATTGCCGTTGCGTTTTCAACGCAGGCAAATGTCCTTTGCGTGCTTGACAAGGACGAACGGGTGATCCGGGACATGATAGGCTGGCAGGATGTGCGCTCCACCAGCGGCATCGACCTTCAAACATATATTGACCATGAAGAACTGTATGATCTGACTTTAACGCCGGATGCAAGCCCGAGCAATTTTCTGCGCAAGCTCCTCTGGCTGCGGGAAAACGAGCCTGACAACTATGAAAAGACGCACATGTTCGCATCGCAACAGGATTTTTTGCTTCAGCGGTTTGGCGTTGACTGCCATGTATCGGATATTGCTTCCATATCCAGGCAGTCTGTGGTAGATGTGAAAAAAAAGGAATACTGCCAGTCGATATTCGAAAAGCTGGATTTGGATATTAACAAATTCCCGTCCATCAGCGCTTCCGGCGTGCCTATCGGCAAGGTTTCAAAGAAAGCTGCCAGATTGAGCGGCCTGCCCGAAGGCACGCTCATATGTGTCGGCGCGCACAACCAATCCTGTTATCAGATCGGTGTTGGTGCACTCTATCCCGGGGATAATTTTATGCTGGTCAGTACCATGAGTACCTGTGCCGTTGTCTGCGAGAATCCCCTGCACGACCCGCGGCGCAGCCTTACGGTAAAGCCCAATCCCGGATTCGATCACTGGTCCATGGAGGGCATCACGCTCTGCTCGGCCGGAAGTTACAGGTGGTTCAGGGACGCATTCGGTTTCGCCGGAAAGGGAGAGAGCGCATACGACAGCATAAACAGGGAGATTGAACTCTCGCCACCGGGTGCGCACGGCGTTACTTTCATTCCCTACCTGCAGGGGGCATTTGGCGCAAAACCAAATCCAAACGCCCGCGGCGCGTATGTGGGTATGACGGCCGGTACAACCCGCGGCGATATGGCCCGCGCCGTTATGGAAGGAATTACCTACGAGCTCTACGACATTATTGAATGCGAGAGAGCGGCGGGCGTAGCGCTCAACAAGATACGCCTTACCGGCTTTGCGGCAAACTTCCCGCTCTGGTGCAAAACGGTTGCCGATATCCTCCAGACGCCTGTTGAAATCACCAGAATATCGGATACCGGTACGCTGGGAGCGGCTATGCTGGCCGGTGTGGGGGCGGGCGTATACAAGGATGTTTATGAGGCTGCGGACCAGTTCGTATACATCACCAGCGAATATTTGCCCGATCCGGCGATGGCGCAGGCATACGAAGAAGGCTTCGAGCGCTATCTGGCTATTATAGAAGGGCTGGAGTTTTCAAGGGTGTTTTGAAGAAATAAATCCGTTCACCTTAGAATAGCCTGCACGGTTATTCCGGTGCGGGTCTTTTTGTCCCAAATACCTTTCGGGTGCATGAATCGTTATCGTTCTGGTGGAGCCTGAGATCCATGAAAAAAGCAGTGAATTGAACTGATAATTTACAGCAACCCCAACCGCTGGTTTATTCAATGGCGGGAAAACAAACCGGAATTGAATAAACAGGGTTGGGGTTTTTTCTCGAATACGCTATAATAATGTTCTGGAAACATTGTTGAGGTGGTCGCTTGAAAAGGATTACGAGCGAATCCGAGCAGGATACGCTTACCATCGGAATAAAAATCGGCAGGACCGCTATGCCGGGCTGCTTCATTGCCCTCTCCGGTGATCTGGGTGCGGGCAAGAGCGTGCTCGCGCGCGGTATCGCGCGCGGGCTGGGCATTAAAGCAACGGTACAAAGCCCGACATTTACACTGCTTAATGTATACGAGGAGGGGCGCCTGCCCCTCTATCATTTTGATGCATACAGGCTGGAAGGCGAAGACGCGTTTGAAGCTTTGGGGTATGAGGACTGTTTTTACGGAGCAGGCGTTACCGTGCTGGAATGGCCGGAGTGCGTCAAAGCACTGCTGCCCGGAAACAGGCTGGATATAACCATCGCGTATGGACAGGCCCCTTTGCATCGGACCATCTGTCTGACGCCGCACGGGGAAGGACCTAAGCGCATCGTAATGGAGGCCTTTTCATGAACATGCTCGCTGTTGATACATCCGGAGCCGTGGCAGGTTTAGCTGTTTTCCGGGAGGGCCGCCTCGTATACGAAACGTATCTGGACCATAAGATGACGCATTCGCAGGCGCTGATGCCCATGATCGAACAGGGGCTTGAATATGCAAAAATGCCGCTTCAGGAGATCGCCATCTTTGCCTGTACGGTTGGCCCCGGCTCCTTTACCGGGGTGCGCATCGGCGTAAGCACCGTGAAAGCGCTGGCATATGCTTTTGGCAAATCGGTGTTAGGCGTTAATACGCTCGATACGCTCGCATACAATGTAGTAACGCACAAAGGATATATCTGCGCCGTGATGGACGCAAGGTGTGATCAGGTTTATACCGCGCTGTATGTTTCGGACGGAAAAAAGCTCTCCAGCGTGCTCAGCTATCAGGCTTTGTCGGTAAAGGAATGCATGGAAGCATGGCCGGAAAACTGCGAAATACTGATGGTCGGCGACGGGGCGCAGGCATACAGGGAAGAATGGGAGCGGAAATCGGGCGCGACAGTCGCTTTTGCGCCGGACCACCTTATCCGGCAGCGGGCGTCGGCCGCAGGGGCATGCGCGCTGGCAATGCTGGCCGAAGGCATACAGGCAGCCGATCCTTTTGCGCTGGAACCCTTTTATTTGCGGCTGCCTCAGGCGGAAAGGGAATACCGGCGCCGGGTAAAGGAGCAACTGGGATGAACAGAAGGTATCCCAAAGAAATAGTTTGCCCAAAGACACCGCCGCCGACTAAAGGAGCTGCAGGCATGAACAAAGGAGAAGTTTTGGTCCGTACGATGCGCGCCGATGATACGGCCGTCCTTGCAAAGCTGGAGCGCGAATGCTTTGATCTGCCGTGGTCGCGCAATGCGTTCGAGAGCGAATTGAAGAATAAATGCGCGCATTATATCGTGCTGGAAAATGAAACAGGCATTATCGGATACGCCGGGATGTGGGTCGTTATAGACGAGGCGCATATAACGAACGTGGCGGTCAGCCCGCAGCACAGGCAAAAGGGTTATGGGCGCAAGCTCATGGAGGCGCTGATGCGAAGCGCGATAGAGCTGGGAGTGGAAACCATGACGCTTGAGGTGCGGGAGAGCAACCATATTGCACAGGCTTTGTACAGGGATATGGACTTCAAATGGTGCGGCATACGGAAAAAGTATTATTCAAACAACGGGGAGGACGCTGTCATCATGTGGAACAGGGAAATCAGCAAAACCATGCAGGCGCAGGGGAAAATCCGGGAGTAAAAAGGATTTCCCCGAATTGCAACCGGACAGACAGTTGGTATATAATGTTTATCAGCATGCGACAATGAAGCAGGTGGGATAAGGATTATGATGATGGACGCGGGTGGAATCCGCCTGCATTATACGATATCCGGCGAGGGTGAAAACGTGCTTCTGCTCCACGGATGGGGCGGGTCAGTCGATAGCTTTGCGCCTGTTGCAGCCGCTCTTTCCAAAGACCGCCGCGTTATAGCCGTGGATTTCCCCGGCTTCGGGGAAACGCCGCCGCCGCCCGAGCCGTGGTCCGTCACCGAGTATACGGAGCTTATCAGGGACTTTATTGAACGCCTTGATATTCGCGGGTGCCACATCATCGCGCATTCGTTCGGCGGACGCGTTGCGATACTGCTCGCAGCCCAGTACCCGCACCTTGTTTCGAAGATGGTGCTTGTGGACGCTGCGGGCGTCAAGCCAAAGCGTTCCCTCAAATACCATGTAAAGGTACGCGCGTTCAAGCTGGGAAAGCGCGTGATGAAATGCAGGTTCTGCATGCGTTTGCTGGGACCGGCCGGGGAAAAGCTGCAAAAACGGGTGGAATCTGCCGGGTCCAAAGACTACCGCGCGCTGAGCGAACACATGAGGCGCACCTTCGTACGCGTGGTAAACCAGGACCTTACGCCGCAACTAAAAAAGATACAGTCGCCGACACTCCTCATCTGGGGTCAAAACGATACGGAGACGCCGCTTTATATGGCACAGATCATGGAAAGAAAGATCCCGGACGCGGGGCTGGTTGTTTTTGAGGGAGCAGGGCATTTTAGTTATCTGGACCGGTTTGAGCGGTTCATGCTTGTGCTTCGGAGCTTTTTGGGAGGAGGCGGATGATGCCACCGTTGATATTGGTATTCATGCTCGTGCTCCATGTTTTGCTTTGGATGCGGCTTTCCGTCAAATTCGTTCATCTGATGCAGTTGGAAAGCTATCAGAACAGAATGTATGTCAAAGCTTTAAGGCGCAACCTGCACACTCTGCTCCTGCCTATCCTGGCGGCGGGCGCTCTGTCGCTTGCTGCGGGGGGCGCTGTGTGGCTGTTGATACGGGACGGTTTTGTCGCAGCCGTAGCCGCGCCTTTTAGCACAATCGCCATCGGCCTGCTGCTGGTGATCATGTTTGCGGGGCGCAGGCAGAAAAAGCCGCTGGTCTATACGGCGCGCGTTAAGAGGCTGCTTGCGTCTGTCTTCGTGGTGTCTGCTCTTTATGCATGGGTCGCATGGGCGCTCTGGGGAGGGCTCAGGCCGCTTGTAGCGTTCGAATTGGTTTTAGCCGCTGGCATGCCGTTCGTCCCCGTATTCGTTTTACTGGGCGCGGCGGTCAACTATCCGTTTGAGCAGCATTTCAAGCGCAGGTATTTCAACGAGGCAAAACAAAAGCTCGCCGCGTGCGATAACCTTATCAAAATAGGCATTACCGGTAGTTTTGGCAAGACCAGCGCAAAGCATATGCTCGGAACCATACTGCAGCAGCGGTACAAGACCCTGATCACGCCACAGAGCTATAATACGCCGATGGGCGTTTCGCGCGTCATCCGCGAAAATCCTGTGTGCGATTATGAAGTTTTTGTATGCGAAATGGGCGCCCGGTATAAGGGCGACATCCGGGAACTGTGCGATCTGGTACAGCCGCGGTACGGGCTGATCACTTCCATTGGCAAGCAGCATCTGGAAACGTTTAAAACGCTGGATACCGTTATTTCCACGAAATACGAACTGATCGAGGCGCTGCCCGAGAACGGGTGCGCGTTTTTTCCTTCAGATAACGAAATATGCCTGGAACTGTTCGAGAAAACGGCGAAAAATAAAGCGCTGTTCGGGTTTGACGGACAGGGCAGGGTACTCGATATGGCGGTTGACGAGTACCAGACCGGACCGGAGGGCAGTACCTTTGCGCTGATCGGTCAGGACGGCAGCAAAAAGTACTGCAGTACCCGGCTTTTAGGAAGGCATAACGTGCAGAACATACTGGGCGCGGCATGCGTTGCCCAAAAACTGGGCCTCACGCTCGACGAGATCGCGCAGGGGATTGCATTGATCGAGCCGGTGGAGCACCGGCTGCAGCTCATACAGGGTGCGAACGGCGTTACAGTAATCGACGACGCGTTCAACGCGAATCCCGAAGGCGCCGAGGCGGCGCTGGAGGTCATCGCTTCGTTTGAGGGCGGGAAAAAGATTATCGTTACTCCCGGGCTGGTAGAACTGGGAAAAGAGGAAGAAGAGTTAAACCGCGCTTTCGGGCGCAGCATGGCGGCGTGTGTGGATGAAGTCATACTGGTCGGCGGCGCTATGCGCACCGCTCCCTTGCTCGAAGGCATTGAGGAAGCGGGGTTTGACAGGGAGCATATCCACGTGGTCGCGGACCTTGAGGGTGCAACGGCGGTCATCGGGCGCATTGCCCGGACAGGTGACGTGGTCCTTTTTGAAAACGACCTGCCCGACAACTATAACGGTTGAGAGCATTGTAGAAGCTTTACAGGAAAGAGAGGAAACAGTATGAAGCGAAATCTGGCTGTTGTATTCGGCGGAAAATCCGTGGAGCACGACGTATCGATCATAACGGGACAGCAGTTGATGGATAACGCCGATCCGGCAAAATACAACATCATACCCATATACATATCGCGCGAAGGAAAATGGTTTACCGGACCAAAGCTTCGGGACGTGCAATTCATGAACACTTTTGACGAGAAGGATAAGTCTGTAAAGCAGGTCTATATTTCGCCCGCAGCCGATACCTATGAACTGATGGAAGCCGCCGGAAGCAGGTTCTCGGGGCCTAAACCGGTATCCAGGATCGACGTGGCCATACTGGCCATGCACGGCATGCACGGCGAGGACGGGACGCTGCAGGGGCTTTTCGAGCTTGCGAACATACCCTACTCAAGTCCGGGCGTGCTCGGCTCGGCGGTCGGCATGGATAAGATCGTGATGAAATCCGTGTTCAAAGGATGCGGTTTTCCGGTGCTGGACGGCATACATTTTACGCGCAGCGAATGGAAAGCCGATACTGAAAAGGTGCTTATGCGCATAGAAGATGCGCTGACGTATCCCGTGTTCGTAAAGCCCGCCAACCTCGGCTCGAGCATAGGCATAGGCAAGGCGTCGGACAGGGACGCCCTGAAAAACGCCATTGAGGTCGCCGTGCTGTACGACCGGCGTATCCTGGTCGAAAACGGCGTGCAGGACATCATGGAGATCAACTGCTCGTGCCTGGGGTTTGACGACGACGTGCGGGCTTCGGTCTGCGAACAGCCCGTAAACTGGGAGGAATTCCTGACATTTGAAGATAAATACATGCGCGGCAGCAACGGCAAAAGCGCGGGTATGAAGTCCATGGATCGCCGCATTCCAGCCCCTATAGAAGACAGCCTGCGCGACGAGATACAGGCGCTGGCAATAGAAGTTTTCAAAGCGCTGGATTGCAAGGGTGTGGTGCGCATAGACTTTATCGTGGATAAAGAAGCGGGGAAGACATATGTGAATGAAATCAATACGATACCCGGATCGTTCTCCTATTACTTATGGGAACCAGCCGGGATACCGTTTGCGAAGCTGGTGGAGACGCTGGATGCAATTGCATGCAAGGCGCATGCGGAGAAGAACCTTAATTCGTACGCGTTTGATTCAGGCGTGCTGAAGAAAATGGCAAGCGGTGTTAAGATAAACAAATAATGAAAACCATAACAGGATTTGCCTTTACAAAACGCGTACTTTAGAATAATATAATCATTAAGGATATTTGAGGAGGCATTTTACTATGAGTTATAATGCAAACGGCGATCTCACCAAAGCAACCCTCGCGTATATACCCATTGTAGGCCTTATTCTGTTCATCATCGAAAAAGAAGACAATTATGTACGGTATCATTCCATGCAGTCCATCCTGCTAAACGTCGCGGAGATTATTATTGGCATCGTTCTTTGGATCCTGACAATGATATTCGCAAATCCGTATTCGCTATCGACTTATCTTTATGGCGGATGGGGATTTATGGCAATTCTGAGCACGATTATCTGGCTTGCATGGCTTGCAGTCACTATCTTCTGCATGATGAAGGCTTATAAGGGCGCCTGGTTCAAGCTCCCCATTATCGGCGATATTGCAATGAACATCGTCAACAAGTAAAACCGTGATCGAATCATTGAGAAAATCACCATTTGCGTTAAAAAACGGTGCGGGGATTCGCACCGTTTTTTGGTCAATTGTTGGGGTCAGGGAAGTAAGATAAAATGCTCTGCTTTTTTTCCCTCACCCCAACATTTATTTTAGAACCAACATTTATTTTAGAACCATTTTTGTATACGCGCATAGCCTTTTGCAAGCGGCGGGTGTCCATGCAGGAAACCGTTGGATGGAAATCATTGGTGTAAATTCCTTCCAACGAAAGAATGCATCTGAAAGCGGGTGCCGGGGTTTAACGAAGATATTCGGAGGCAGAGTTATGCAGGTAATTAACAAGACGATCACGGAGTCCGTTACGCTCACCGACGATCTTGAGCTTTGGGGAACGGTCATAGGGGATGTTGTTGTAACTACTTCGCACAAGATGGAAGTAAAGGGGACCGTGCAGGGCAGCGTGACCATTGAAAAAGGCGCTACGGTCTATGTGGACGGATCCGTTATAGGCGATGTGAAGAACGCGGGGAGGATAGAGGTGTACGGCATACTCAAAGGCCAGATTATCGATGACGGCGGGGAAGTATACATCGATGAAAGGGCGATGGTATTATAGAAAAACATGAACACCAAATATGATAGTATTTGACATCGTGTATACGAAGATGCTATGATAAATCAACTGAATATGTTGGGGGAGCTGAGCGATCGGCTGAGAGGGAAACCGCAGTTTCCGACCCATTGACCTGATCTAGATAATGCTAGCGGAGGGAATGCACCAGGGCAACAGATGTAAACCATGCAAAACAAAAAACCCCCTGCATATGCAGGGGGTTTTTTATAATCTGTTTAAAAGAGGGAGATAGCTAAAATGATTAATGCGAGTGTTGCAATCCAAACGCTGCCGTCTGTGGAAGGCGACGAAGTGCTGCGCATTGTGGACAAGGTGATCGCGTACATAAAATCGACAGGGTTGAACGTATTTGTCGGTCCGTTTGAAACCACGATAGAAGGTGAGTTCGACCAACTGATGGAGATCGTGAAGCGCTGCCAGCTGATCTGCATCGAAGAAGGCGCGCCCAGCGTGCTGTCCTATGTAAAGATTCATTACAAGCCTGAGGGCGGAGTATGGACGATCGATGAAAAAACTACAAAATATCACGAATAAACTGTATCCTGCCGCGTTGCTGCTTGCACTGCTGCTCATATGGTACTTGGTTACTGAAACAGGCCTGGTGTCCGCGTTTATGCTGCCTTCGCCTGTGAGCGTGGTAACGGCTTTTATTGGTTCGTTTTCTGAGCTGATGATGCACGCTTCGATATCGCTCACCGAGGCTTTCATTGGTCTTGGTATCAGCATCGTCCTGGCTTTTAGTATTGCGCTGTTGATGGACAGGTTTGAAATTCTATACAAGATGGTCAACCCCATTCTTGTGGTTACGCAGACGATCCCGCCCGTAGCGCTTGCGCCGCTGCTGATAGTGTGGCTGGGGTACGGTATGGAGCCAAAGATCGTGCTGGTGGTGCTCGTATGCTTTTTCCCGGTAACGGTTGCGTTATTAACCGGGTTTAAAGCATCCGACGCCGATGCCATTAACCTCATGCGTGCCATGGGCGCGAAGAAGATGCAGATCTACCGTTATATCAAGCTGCCCAACGCGCTTCCCGGATTTTTTGCGGGCTTAAGGATATCCGTGGCCTATTCTATTGTTGGGACCGTGATCGCGGAATGGATAGGCGGCTATGGCGGCCTGGGCGTGTATATAATACGCCTCTGGAAGTCCTTTTCGTATGACAAGATGTTCGCGGCGATAATATTAATTATCATTGCAAGCCTGATACTGATGAAGTGTGTGGATCTGGTCGAGAGGCGCATGATGCCCTGGAGACATGCCGGACGCGGGATTGATCCATACTATGAATAGATGCAAAATGCATCGATAAATTTAAAACAGGGAAGGGAATGGGCATGAACAAAAAATTTATTGCAATTACGGTTGCTGTTTTACTGTTGATCGGACTGACCGCGTGTACGCAGACGGCAACGACGCCGTCTCCGACAGCAGGAACAACCGCCGGGAAAACTGAGAAGATCACATTTGTATTGGACTGGACCCCCAATACAAACCACACCGGGGTGTATGTGGCACTGGATAAGGGGTATTTCAAGGACGCGGGACTGGATGTCGAGATCGTTCAGCCGCCTGAAGAAGGCGCATTGCCCCTGGTCGCATCCGGCAAGGCTCAGTTCTGCGTAAGCTTCCAGGAAAAAATCGCACAGGCTATCACCAGCAGCACCCCGATGGATGTGACTGCCGTGGCCGCCATCATACAGCATAATACCTCGGGCATTATCTCATCGAAGGAAAAGGGAATAAAAAGCCCGAAGGACATGGAAAACAAAGTGTATGCTACCTGGGATGATCCTGTGGAAAAGGCGATACTGAAGGCAGTTATCACAAAGGACGGCGGCAACTACGACAAGGTGAAAATGGTGCCCAACTCGGTTACAGATGTTGTTGCTGCGCTTAAAACCAACATCGACACCGTATGGATTTACTACGGATGGGAAGGCATAGCCACTAAAATTAAAGGGCTGGATACAAACTTCTTCTATTTTAAGGATATCGACCCCGTACTGGATTTCTACACGCCGGTGATCACTTCGAGCAACGCGTATCTGGAGAAGAACCCGGAAACTGCGAAAAAGTTCCTTGATGCGGTTAAAAAGGGTTATGAATACGCGATCGAAAATCCGGAGGATGCCGCGAAGATACTGGTGAAGCAAGCTTCAGGCGTTGACCTTGAGCTTGCGACCGAAAGCCAGAAATACCTTGCCGACCAGTACAAGGCCGAAGTCAAGCAGTGGGGATATATCGACAAGACGAGATGGGATAATTTCTATACCTGGATGTACGACAACAAGCTGATCCCCACCAAAATAGAATCGGGGGTCGGCTTCACCAACGATTATCTGCCGCAATAACGGGAGAAAACACCGGGAGAAACAATGGAAGCCATGAAACTTGAGGCGCGAAACATCACCAAGCGTTTTGCGGGAGAAATAATCATAAAGGATGTCAGCATCGGCCTTAAAGAAAGTGAGCTGGTGAGCCTGCTGGGTGTGAGCGGGATCGGGAAGAGCACGCTGTTCAACGTGATTTCAGGTGTGCTCCGTTCTGATGCGGGCACGGTGACCCTGAACGGCGAGGATATAACCGGGCAGGCGGGCAAAATCAGCTATATGCAGCAAAAAGACCTTTTGCAGCAGCATATGACGGTGCTCGACAACGTGGCGCTGCCGCTGTTCATACGCGGCATTCCCAAACGGGATGCGCGCGCCGAGGCACTCATGCATTTCGGTGAATTCGGGCTGGAAGGTACAGAGTCGAGGTACCCGTCCCAGCTATCGGGAGGCATGCGCCAGCGTGCCGCGCTTTTGCGGACGTATCTGTTCTCGCACGATGTGGCGCTGCTGGATGAACCGTTTTCGGCGCTGGACGCGATCACGAAAAGCGCGATGCACAAATGGTATCTTGCGCTGATGGCGCGTATCAGCATGTCCACGCTCTTTATCACGCACGATATTGATGAGGCGATACTGCTTTCGGACAGAATCTATATCATGACCGGGCCGCCGGGCATTATCGCGCATGAGCTTGCCATAGACGCGCCCCGTCCGCGTGGCGGCGAATTCCTGGTTTCCGACACCTTCGTTGCGTACAAAAGGGAGATATTAAAGATGCTCTCTTTATAAGCAGACAATGCGACTTAAACGGCTGTGAGGATTGATTTCTTGCAGCCGTTTTTTTGTTTGCGCGGCTCAGTTCAGGCCGAACCGGTGGAAAATACGGTCGATGATCCCTCTGGATACAGCGATTTTCTGCTCGCCCATGCGGATTGCCGGCCAGGCCGACGCAATAAAGACTGCTGTGAAAACGGCCATGGCAATATTGATGCACGCGAGCATGAACAGGTCCCTGAAGAAAAGCTGCGCAACCGCCATGCCGATAAGCATGGCGGCCACGAGCGCTATCTTCCAGGCGTTTAGCGGAATGGCGGCTTTAATGAGGACCATCATATGCACGGAGGCCATGACAAGCACGGACAGGGTGCGAAGCTCGGAATCCGTGAGCGCGACGAAAAGGCCGAAAACCTGCACCAGAAGCAGGCCCAGGACCGCTACAACCGCGCTGGGCAATGTGCGTGCCAGGACTCTTTTAAGGAAATGGCCTTCAACACGTTCCTTATTGGGCTCAAGCGCAAGGAAGAACGAGGGGATTCCTATGGCGAGCGTGCTTATGAGCGTGAGGTGGATAGGGAAAAACGGGTAGGCAGCGGGTAGTATAATGAAAATAAGCCCCAGAAGGATGGAGGCTATGGTTTTCACAAGGTACATTGAGGCAACCCTTTCGATGTTGCCCAGCACGCGGCGGCCTTCGGCCACGACGTAGACAAGCGCGTCGAAGTTTGAATCGAGCAATACGAGCTGTGAAGCGTGGCGCGTGGCGTCGCTGCCGGAGGCAAGCGCAATGCTGCAATCCGCTTCTTTCAGGGCAAGAATATCGTTTACGCCGTCGCCGGTCATGGCCACGACGTGACCCTGCTGCTGCAGCGCCTGCACCAGCTCCTTCTTTTGCCGCGGATTCACGCGGCAAAATATGGTGTAATCCCTTACAACGTCTGCCATCAATGCG
>JBMOLJ010000037.1:0-13981 GCA_049324235.1 Bacillota bacterium | reverse complement strand
CATCCGGCCGTGCTCAACACATGCCTGTACCTTAGAGACCACGGCTATGACGTGACCTTTTTACCGGTGGATGAAGACGGCATGGTAACTCCAGAACAGGTGCTTTCCGCCATAACGGACAAGACCATACTCATCAGCATCATGTTCGCCAACAACGAAATCGGAACGATCGAGCCTATCGCCCAAATCGGTGCACTGGCGCGCGAAAAAGGGATATTGTTCCATACGGACGCGGTACAGGCAGCCGGGAGCGTACCCATCGACGTCGATGCGATGCACATTGACCTGCTTTCGGCTTCGGGCCATAAGATATACGGGCCCAAAGGCGTCGGCATGCTCTACATCAAAAGGGGCACAAACATAGTCTCGCAAATGCATGGCGGAAGCCACGAGAACCGGCGGCGTGCGGGAACCGAGAACGTGCCGGGAATCGTAGGGTTCGGGCAGGCCATAGAGATTGCAAAAGCGGAGATGGAAGAAAACGCCAGCCATATTAGGACGCTGCGTGACCGGCTGATAAACGGTATTGAAAAAGAAATTCCCTTTGTGCGCCTGAACGGGCACCGTACCAATAGATTGCCGGGAAACGTCAATTTCAGTTTTGAGTTCATCGAGGGCGAATCGCTCATACTGATGCTGGACATGCGTGGCATTGCCGCGTCCACGGGGTCGGCCTGCGCCGCGGGTTCCCTTGAACCGTCGCACGTGCTGCTGGCTATTGGCCTGCCGCACGAAATCGCGCACGGCTCCCTGCGGCTCACGCTTGGCCGCCGCAACACAGCGGATGATGTCGATTATGCCATCGAACAGACAAAGAATATCGTCGAACGTCTCAGAGAGATGTCGCCGCTGTTTTTACAAAAGAAAGAGGTCGCAAAACATGTATAGTGAGAAAGTAATGGAGCATTTTTCAAACCCCAGAAATGTCGGTGAAATCGAAAACGCGGACGGAGTGGGGCAGGTCGGCAACGCGACCTGCGGAGACATCATGCGCATTTCGCTTAAAATTGAGAACAACGTGATCGTCGATGCAAAATTCAAAACGTTCGGCTGCGGCGCCGCAGTGGCGACAAGCAGCATGGCTACCGAAATGATCATCGGAAAAACCGTTGATGAAGCTCTGAAGCTGACCAACAAGGCCGTCATGGAAGCGCTGGACGGACTCCCGCCGGTAAAGATCCATTGCTCGGTACTCGCCGAACAGGCGGTACAGGCTGCTATTGAAGACTATAAGAGCAAACAGAAGTATTAATCCGCTCTTACTTAATTTTTCCTGCATGTTTGGAAAGAGGATTTGACAAACTATACGTGAAGACCAGCGTGCGGAGGTATCATGATCCGTCAGAGCAGTTTGATCGGTATTACTGTCGTGGACAGCGGGCAAAGGCATATGCTGGGCAGAGTGCGCTCGTTTGAAATCTGCCTGGAAACGAACGCCTTATTGGGGTTTACATATGCAACCAACGGCATAATACGCAAACGCGTATTTGTTCCCCGCGAAAAGATTACCGAGATCGATAGCGGTTTTGTAACCATTGAAAGACCGCAGAAGAAGGTAAAGCACCCGAAAGAAACTTTGGATCTTTCAAAGCGCTTGGAAGTGGTTGACCAGGACGGTAACGATTTAGGTTTTGTGGTTGATTTTTTTATAGACGAGAAAAAACGCCAGTTGGATGCTTTGGAGGTTTCGCAGGGCGTTTTTGAGGATGTCTTGTCCGGCCGCTTTACGGTAAAGGATTTCTCGCGCATGGAGTATTCGGAAAAGATTATCGCCGCATGTAAAAACGAAAAACAGGGAGAAAGAAGGGTAGAGACATGAACGCTAAATTTTCTATTGGTGTTATTGCCGGCGCCGCACTGGGCATGGCGGGTGCATTTATGCTCATGCAGCAGATTCAGCCGGGCAGCACAAGCAACCTGATGAAAAACGGGAAACGCATGTTCAGCCGTTACACACGTACTATGGGCAACCCATCGTAAAACATGTGTAAACCGGAAACTGCAGAAACAGTCAAGGAAAAAGTCCGGCAGCGCAGGAGCAGAAACGTTTTTATCGCCGCACTTTTTGTATTGCTGATACTATTCATACTGGCAGGTCCCGGATTGTGGCAAGCGCTGTTGCCCGTTTGGCTGGCAGCGGCGCTTGCCTATGCGCTTTTCCCGATTGTGCGCGCGCTGGAGAAGCGGATGGCTCGCTCCTTAGCGGTATCCATCGTGCTGGTACTGCTCCTCGCCGTTTTTGCGGCCGTGCTTGTATGGCTCATACCGCTTGCCGTCAAACAGGCGAGCGATCTTATTCAGAACATTCCAAACTATATTGAACGTGTGAAGGATACCTTGCCCCAATGGCAGCAATGGCTGAACAAGTATTCCATCCCCATCGATCTTTACCGGGTGCTGGACGACTTCGTCAAAAACATGAGCGGCTATCTGACCAATTTCCTGCCGGGCGTAATGGGCGCGGCTTCGGCGCTGGCCGGCGCCGTGGTTGTGATTCTCCTCACACCGCTGTATATTTTTTATTATTTGAAAGAACGCGAACGTTTCATAAACGGCATACTCTATTACGTTCCGTTCCATATACGGCCTTTGATACGGAACATCGGGCACCGGATACACATCGTTCTGGGAAAGTTCTTCCGTGCCCAGTTGCTGATTGCGATTATCACGGCAGTGCTCATCACCGCGGCGTATTTCATCGTCGGCCAGAGCTATGCTATCCTGTTCGGCTTCATTATGGGGGTTTTCAGCCTGTTCCCGTATATCGGCCCCATCCTGGGCGCTATACCGCCCATCGTCGTTTCTTTGTTTGCAGGGGACGCGCAGTGGGTTTCCACACTGCTGGCAATCGTGGTCGTACAGCAGATCATCGGTGCGGTGATCGCGCCGCGCATACTGGGAAAGGAAGTGGAGCTGCATCCGGTGTATATCCTCACCGCCATATTGGTTGGCGCGTATATTGCCGGGCTTTGGGGCGCACTGCTCGCGATTCCCGTTACGTTAATCATTTTGGCAATAACCAGGGAAATTTTTACATATACGATACAAATCAAACACCGTGCCGGTTGAAAATAATTCTGTGATTGTATATAATAGCAGTAGAAATATGCGGAGGTATCACAATGAATGATTCTTTGGGCGAAACGATTCAGTTTTCGCTGGACAAGGAAGAACTGTTAAATAACGCGCATGATATTCTCATGCATGTATACCACGCGATGAAAGAAAAAGGTTACGATCCTATAAACCAGCTTGTCGGATACATTGTATCGGGCGACCCAACATATATCACAAGCCACAATAACGCGCGCTACCTCATTCGCAGGCTGGAGCGCGACGAGCTTCTCGAAGAGGTGGTCGGGTTTTATCTGGAACAGAAAGCCCGGTAACGGGTTTAAAATAGTTGCGTAAGGGACACAGGTGCAAACCTGTGTCCCATGCTGTATTTTGGCAATAATAATGTGTTATAAATATATTATATTTGTAGGGAAAAACCGGTTTTTTCCCATTATCTGGTATATAATAATGATTACTGTAAAACAAGAGTGCAAGTATTTTGAACGAAGGGGAATCCTATATGCGAATCGTGGCTCTTGATGTCGGCGAAAAGCGTATCGGCATCGCGATAAGCGATGCCTTCGGATGGACCGCGCAAGGCCTGGAAACATACCATAGGAGCGAAGAATCCCGCGACCTTGCCTATATTGCCGGGCTTCTTCGGGAACGGAACGCAACCGGCATCGTTATCGGACTGCCGCGCAACATGGACGGGAGCTGCGGCCCGCAGGCGGCCTGCGTACAGGCGTTTGCCCAAGCCTTGAGCAGGCATACGGATATTCCTATCGAATTCTGGGACGAGCGGTTGAGCACCGCAGCCGCGCGGCGCACGCTGCTCGAGGCCGATACGTCCAGGAAGAAGCGTAAAAAGGTGATCGATAAAATGGCGGCTGTACATATCCTGCAGGGATACCTGGACCGCAAAAGCAATGAATGAAACTGAAAAAGGAGATTAAACCATGGCAAATGAAGAAGAAAAGATACTCGTTGTCGAGTTGGTGGATGAAAACGGCGAGAGTGCGGAGTTTGAGCATTTAATGACGCTCGAGTATGAAGGCTCGAACTATATCGTCCTGTATCCGCTCGAAGAAGTCGAGGGCGTAAACGAGGACGAGGTGATGATCATGCGCGTGGAGTCGGACGGGGAGGAGGATACATACTATCCCGTAGAAGATACCGCTACTCTGGAAGAAGTTTTTTCGATTTTCATGGAGTCTTTTGAAGACGAAGAAGATGACGAGGACGAAGAGGCCGAGGTGGAATCCGGCCCGGCCAAAAATGATAATGAATTTGAGTAGTGATGCGATCTTGAAGAAGAACATCTATCGGCGTCATAAACATTTCACAATTATACCTCTGTTGAATACTGTACCTGATGTTACATCTCTTCATAATATCTTGTCAATAAAAAAGGGTGCATACGGAAAAGCCGGCGCCAAGCGCCGGCTTTCCCGTACCTGTAAAGGTCGGGTTCATGCCGCCCTCATTGCGGAGATGACCTGAGAGTAGAGAGCATATTAAACAGTTGGGCCGTTTGCGGAGGCATCATTCCCTGCAAGAGACTGAGCATTGCGTTACTGCCGTTTGAACCGCCCGAAACAGATTCCAGTACTGAATTCATGTTGGGAGGAAGGCCCTTTCCGCCCAGCGCGGAAAGCATGGGCAAAATATTCTGTATCCCATTGCCGCCTGATGCACCGCTGCGCATTGCCTGAAGCATGGTCAGAAGTTTCATCAGATCAGGCCCAGGCCCTGCGTCCGATCCGCCTGTTTTGCCGCCCCGCATCGCTTCCATCATGGCCATGACCTGCATGAGATCAGGGGATGACCCCGCCCCGCTGCTTTCAGGATTGCCGCCTGCAGGCTCGGCGTTTTCTGAATCCAGCGTATCTTGTGGACGCGTATCCATCCGCAAGCGATTGTAAGAATAGGGGTGCATGCAGTTTCCACCTTTCCGGAAATTGGCTAATGCATTGTATGCGTCTTTTTATAAAAGGGTGAACGAAAAGGCGGAGGATAGCATAGACATAAAAGACCAGCGTTATGGAGGTGCGATTACAAATGCCGAGCGGGAAAGACCTCAGATCTTTTAAGCCCCGGAGGGATCAGATCAACCCTGAGCTTAAAAAACAGGCGGAAAAGATGGGCGCGAACAATGAGCAGGTAGAGCAAGCACAGAGGCTGAGCGAGCAGATGAACCAGTACCAGGGCAAGAGCGAACAGGAACTGATGCAGGAGCTTTTGCGCAAGACTAAGGACCAAAAGCAAAAAGGCCAACTGGACGAAGCCGCGATCAAGAAGATGAGGGACGCCATATCGCCGATGCTCAATGAAGAACAGCGCAAAAAACTCTTGTCCCTTATTGAAATGATAATGAATCAGTAAGCTAAACGTATGGAGCCATAATAAAAGCATGCTTCGGGCACGGCAACAGGGAATAGTTGCTAATACATCGGTAAAACGATTATAATAAGGGCAGGCAACATCCGTTTTGAAAGGGACAGCATGGCGAAAACAAAGGAAAAGACAGGACGGGATATTTCAAAAAAGCGTATCAGGGGAATACTCGACGTGCTCGAAAAGACCTATCCCGATGCGCGCTCGGGCCTGAGGTATGCCAATGCGTTTGAATTATTAATTGCGGCCATCCTTTCTGCACAGACTACGGACAAGCAGGTCAACAGGATCACGAAGGATCTTTTTGAACGTTTCCCGTCCCCTGAGGATATGGCGGCGCTTTCACCCGAAGAACTCGAGCCGTATATAAAAAGCTGCGGCGTATACAGGAATAAGGCGAAAAACATCGTGGGTGCAAGCAGGATGCTGGTCGAGCGGCATGATTCGAAGGTGCCCGGCGATATGCAGGCTTTGTTACAGCTGCCTGGGGTCGGACGGAAAACGGCGAACGTGGTGCTTGCGAACGCATTCGGGGCAAACGCCATCGCGGTGGACACGCATGTGTTCCGCGTAGCCAACCGGCTGGGGCTTGCCACCGCCAAAGACGCGCTGCATACCGAACAGCAGCTGATGGAAAGCATCCCCGAAGAAAAGTGGTCCATGGCGCATCACTGGCTGATCTGGCACGGGCGCAGGGTATGTACGGCGCAAAAGCCCAAGTGCCGCGAATGCCCCCTGCAAACGCTTTGCAGGTATTATGAGCGATTGCCTGAAAAATAGAATATTGCGAGGGAAAATATGTTCGTCGATGAAGCACGGATTAAAATAAAAGCAGGCGATGGGGGAAACGGTTGCGTAGCGTTCCACCGGGAAAAATATGTTGCGCGCGGAGGGCCGGACGGCGGCGACGGCGGCAGGGGCGGCAGCGTCGCCTTCAGGGCGAGCGCATCCATGCGTACGCTGCTGGATTTCAGGTACAAGCGCAGTTACAGGGCGCAAGACGGAGAGAACGGCGCGGGCAAGCTGATGCGCGGAAAAGACGGGGAAACGCTGGTCATCGACGTCCCGCCGGGAACGCTTGTGAAGGATGTGCAAACGGGACGCGTCATCGCGGACCTGTTCCATCCGGGCGAAGTAAAGACGGTGCTGACCGGCGGGTACGGCGGCAAGGGAAACGCGCGTTTTGCCACCAGCACGCGCCAGACGCCGCGGTTTGCGCAGATGGGCCAGAAACGGAAAGAATATGAAGTGATACTGGAACTGAAAACGATAGCGGACGTGGGGCTTGTGGGCTTCCCGAACGTGGGCAAAAGCACGCTGCTTTCGGTAATCTCCCGCGCGCGGCCGAAGATAGCGGATTATCATTTCACAACGCTTTCGCCGAATCTTGGAGTTGTTGGGGTGGACGGAGAGAGCTTTGTCGTTGCGGACATTCCAGGGCTGATTGAAGGCGCGCATGCAGGCGCGGGGCTTGGCCAGGAATTCCTCAGGCATGTGGAGCGTACGCGCATGCTGGTGCACGTTGTAGACGTCTCGGGCATAGAAGGGCGCGACCCCGTAGAGGATTTCGAAATGATAAACGCTGAGCTTGCGCATTACAGTCCGGCGCTTGTGCAAAGGCCGCAGATCGTTGCCGCGAACAAGACCGATCTGCCCCAGGCCGCGGAAAATGTCAAGCGGCTCAAAGAACATGTTGCCAATAAGCATATAGACGTATATGCTATATCTGCCGCCACGGGTTCGGGGGTGGAGGAGCTGCTGCGCGCCTTGGCGCGCATGCTCTCGCAACTGCCGGTCCCCGAGCCTTATGAACGCGAGATCGAAGTGGATGTTATCGATCAGGACGAGACATTTGAAGTAACGGTGGAAAACGGGCGCTTCATCGTGAGCGGCGCGCTTGTAGACCGCGTGCTCTATGAAACAAACGCCTTTGACGAAGAATCCATGCGCCATTTCCAGCAACGTTTGATCAACTATGGAATCATTGCAAAGCTGCGGGAAATGGGCGCCAGGGACGGCGATGTGATCGACATGGGCGGTTGGGAATTCGATTTTGTAGAATAGTGATGCGGGAGTGTTAGGTTCATGATGGATAGTAAACAACGCGCGCGCCTTCGTGGTCTGGCAAACGGCTTAGAGCCTGTCATTCATATCGGCAAGGACGGTATTGCACCGGGAGTGATACAACAAACGGATGAAGCGCTCAAAGCACGTCAACTGGTCAAAGGAACGGTGCAGCAGAACTGCGGGTCAGGCGCGCGCGAAGCTTGCAGGGTGCTTGCCGAGGCGACGGGAGCGGAGCCTATTGCGGTGATCGGCAGAAAATTCGTATTGTACAGGCGAAACGGAGAATTGCCCTGCATAGAATGATACTAAGCATTCTTTTGTTTGCCGCGTAGTAAACTAAGGAGTGCCAGCGCGAAACAAGCCGAAGCGAATACGGCATAGTACAGCGTTTGCCCGATAAGCATGCCGC
Organism: Bacillota bacterium; assembly: GCA_049324235.1. Lineage (GTDB taxonomy): Bacteria > Bacillota > Clostridia > Christensenellales > UBA1431 > UBA1431. Next base: position 6,051 of record JBMOLJ010000037.1, on the reverse strand, counting down.
CCAGCAGGATGATCAGGCCGCACAGGCCGTAGCGCTTTGCTTTGGCAGGGAGCAGAAACTCTTTCTTGAAGCGCTGGAAGTTTTCCCGGCGCTTGTCCCGGTGCTCTTTGAGCTGCCTGATCAGCTCATCCTCCAGTGCGGTCTCGGCAGGGAGAAGATCGAGATTTCTCGCAAGCGCCAATACGCGCTCAGGCCCGCACAGAGTGATGTCTTTATCCAGGTGCGACAGGAAGGGGTTGCAATCGGCATCCAGAGGCGCCGTAGAGAGCAATACGCCGGACGTGGCATCGGTTTTGTTTACGGCATGATAAAAATCCAGCACGTCCTGCGGCATCAGCCGGCTCTGCGGATGGCGCTGGCACAGCGTGAAAAGGATGCGCTCGCTGAAACGCTCGATGATCAGGCCTTCTTCTACCTGATCGGCTATCCTGTATCCGCCGGTACGCCAGGCCAGCCGTCCGCACCACGCGTATAACTCTTTGCGCGGCATGACGATAAGTTTTTCAAGCAGGAGGTTCTGTGTGAACTCTTTGCGCGTCTGCTCCGTGAAACGCTCCAGGCGTACGCACTGTATCATGTAGGCGATCACGCTGACCATGGCGGCACCGATCAGCGCAAGCGCTACAGCGCCCCATACCTGCTGCAGCATTGTTCTGAAGATCATGTACAGTACAAGCGCCGTCAGCAGGCGCAGGCCAACATAGTCAAAGATATGCGCGACCCTGGAACGCTGCTGCAGCATGATATCTTTGCACAGGCTCCTGATTTGTTCGGCTTTGGTCATGGGTCTCACCTCCTTGTTTGAGTGTACCCATGTACGGTATATTTAAACGTGAGGGATAACAGGCGCATGGTCATTATGAGAGTATATAAGTAAGTAAGGGGAAATAAATGCATGTCGGCATTACAAAATCGAATATGCCCTGCGACTGGCTTTTTGACCAAACGCAACAGTACAAAAAGCGTTTGGGAATCTTAGGCGGAACGTTTAATCCCGTTCATCTGGGGCATATAAATATTGCCATGCATGCCAGAGATTATTTTTCCCTGCACCGTGTTGCGCTTATGCCGCTGGGGATTCCGGCGCATAAACCGAAGGAGGCGCTTGCATCGGCCAAACACAGGCTGGAGATGGTACGCCTTGCGGTCAGCGGGACCCCTTTGGAAGCGTGGGACATCGAGATCAGGCGTCCCGGCCCAACGTATACGGTGGATACGCTCGAGCTCCTTGGGCAGGCGTTGGGAGACGAATATGAACTGTTTTACATTATCGGCGCGGATACGCTTATGGAGATTCCAACATGGAAGAATATCCTGCGCGTGCTCAAACTGTGCACGTTCCTGGTGTTTTACAGGCCGGGCCAGCCTGTGGAAGCCGTAATGCAGCAGGCAAGCCTGCTTACGGAATGCTACGGTGCAAAAATTTGCCTTGCGCCGCACACAGGCCCGGATATTTCGTCAACCATGATCAAGCAAATGGCGGAAAAGGGAGAGGACCTTACCCCATGGGTGCCTGAGGCTGTTTCGAGGTATATCAGGGAAAACGGGCTTTACAGGGGAAGAAAGGTATGAGTTTGGAGCGGGAAACCCTGTTGCAAAAGTTGGAAACGCACCTGAGCGGAGAGAGGGTCAGGCACAGCCTGGGTGTAGAAGCCGTTGCCACCCAAATGGCTGGCCGTTTTGGGGCCGACAAGGAAAAAGCGGGCATAGCCGGTCTGATGCACGATTGCGCAAAGGAACTCGAACGGGAGAAGGCAAGGGCGCTGGGCGAACGGCTTGGCATATTCGAAGACGTGTGGCTTGTGGCGGAACCCGCACTGTGGCACGCGTCGCTGGGGGCATATGTGGCAAGAGAAGAGTATGGTATTACCGATACGCAGGTGCTCTCGGCCATTGCATCCCATACGACCGGCAAGGCAGGGATGTCCGTATTGGATAAAATCATCTATCTGGCCGACTATATAGAACCTGGCCGGAGTTTTGAAGGCGTCGAGGTGTTGCGTGCGTATGCCCGGTATGATTTAGACAAGGCCCTTCTCGCGGCGTTTGAGACCACGATCCGTTACCTGCTGCAAAAGGGGAAGGTTATCCATCCGCAAACGGTATTAGCAAGGAACGAAGCAATTACTGCTATACATAAAAAAACGAATAAGGAGGGGATTTTTTGACAAGCGAGCAGCAAGTCCGACTGGTATGTGATGCGATGATGGACAAAAAAGGAGAGGATATCGTCGTACTGGATATCCGGGGTATGAGCATCCTTGCAGACTATTTCGTGATCTGCAGCGGGAAATCCACGCTGCAGGTACAGGCGATCAGCGATGCGGTGGATGAACAACTGGAAAAAGCGGGCGTCAGGGTGCGCAGGCGGGAAGGATACGACCAGGGCCGATGGATTGTGCTGGATACCGGCGATGTGATGGTGCATCTTTTTAACTTTGAGGAACGCGAGTTTTATAAACTGGAGCGTTTGTGGATGAACGGGGACAATATCGAGTATATCAATCCGCCGGTCAAGACAGCACCGCTCTCTACGTAATTTTAGCTGTTTGATTCCATGAAAATATTGATTAGATAGAGATAATTTCAATAGCAGGCGGGCCAAACGGCCCGCCTGCTATTGAAATTTAAGGAAGCGAAACGAAGCATTCGATCAAAAAAGCCTCGTGCCGCGGAATTAATCCGCAAACAAGAGGCTTTGCATTCTATTTAGAAGTTATAATAGGTGGTGCGCCTTCTGCTCACGCGCCTGCGCTTTCGCCTGAGAGACCGCCGCTTCGACATGATCCTGAGCAGTATGATCAGCAGCAATACGGCGGGGATGATCACCCAGAGTATGTTGAACCCCCCGCCCTGCGGCGGTGTTACCGTGTATCCGGGTTGGGAAGCCTGTGCGGTAACGCCGCCCGTTGCCGCCACATCCCGGGAAGCTGTAAGCTTGCCGGTAAAAAGCTCCTGCCCGTTGAGCGAGTACGTTGCCGTACCTAATGCCGTGCCTTTTGCGATTGGAGCCTTCAACTCCCCGTTGAGTTTTTTATTCACCTCGAGAGAATTGGGGCTTGCCTTAATGGCTGCAACGGTTTCGGCGCTCAGGGCGCTGACCTGCGCATCATCAAGCGTAACGGTCAGTTCAAGCATACCGCTTTGGGGATCGTTCTTATCCGCGTCTTTCACTTGTTCTTTCAGTGTTCTGGCTTCAACAATGCTGTATACCCCGGCGTCTCCGTTACGGACGTTGCTCGTGTCAACGCCCTGGGTCTGAAGCGAAAAGCCGTATTCAAACAGGGTTTTTGCAATGCCCCAGCGGTTGGTGCCGTTTTCGGTCGGATCGTTATAGATGGTAGCGATTAACGTTTGGCCGTCCTTTTGGGCCGAAGCGACCAGACAACCGCCGGCCTTGGGCGTTAAGCCTGTTTTCATACCGGTAGCATATTGGTAAAGGTATTTATCATCGCTGGAACTTTCGTTTGCAATGAGCCTGTTTGTGTTGATCATTTTGCGCGGGCCCGACAGATTCGTTGCGGGCATCGTATAGGTTTTGGTAGCCACGATTCTTGCTATTGTTTCGTTTTTCAGGGCGGTTTGCGCCAATATGGCCATGTCCTTTGCCGTTGAATAGTGCTGCTCATCCTGCAGGCCGTGCGGGTTGACAAAATGCGTTTTTGTCATGCCCAGTTCCTTTGCCTTTTGATTCATTAGCTGCGCGAACGCATCCTGAGAACCCGCAACGTGAACGGCTGCGGCTGCAGCGGCATCGTTGCCCGATTTGATCAGGCACCCATACGCAAGCTCCTCTACAGTAACGTGCTCATTCCTGTCCAGTCCTACGAGGCTGCTGCCATTGCTTCCCGAATTGAAACGGTCGACTTCGGGTCCGCATGTCACCTCGTCGTCCAGTTTGCATTTTTCCAGTAGTAGGAGAACCGTCATGAGTTTGGTGGTGCTTGCGGGGAATATTTTTTCGTCCGGTTTCTTGTTATATATGATTCTGCCCGTGGAAGCGTCCATCAGCACCGCACTGGCGCATTTGAGCGATGCGGGATTGGGAGTGGACGTTGTGGCTGTGGGCGTAGCGGACTGCGCAGGTGCTGCATATATGACAGGTAATGGTACCAGAATACATATCGTGGAGAGGAATACTATAAAACATATGAATAGTTTTTTCAAACGGATCATCCCTTCAGGCTATATCAAGCGGTTCTCATCAAGCTGCTTAAACGCATATAGTATAACAATTCCGTAACAAATTGTACAGGGTATTCAGCTGTAAAAATGCACAATATTCTAGAAATACCAGGCAAATTGTGCATAAACTATGCGTATTCGCCCTTTATGCGTATTATGTAAAAATATGTAAATATGTAATAATTTGGTATAAACTTATGTATACCGCGTGCATGTGCGCATGCGGTTATGGTATAATGCCTTATTGGTACAATTAGGAGGAGAAGGATTGACAATGCCAAAAACAATTCTGGTGGTTGACGATGAGCCGTCCATTATAAAAGGGCTGCGTTACAGTCTGGAGCAGGATGGCTATCAGGTTGACGAAGCGTTGGACGGAGAAGAGGCACTGAAAAAAATACTCTCGCATACATACGATCTCGTGCTGCTCGACGTCATGCTTCCATTGTTGAGCGGCGTGGAGGTTTGCCAGCGCGTACGTGAAAAATCCGATGTGCCTATTATCATGCTCACAGCCAAGGGCGATGATATCGATAAAATTCTAGGGCTTGAATACGGCGCCGACGACTATATGACAAAACCGTTTAACATTCTGGAAGTCAAAGCGCGCATCAAAACCATCCTGCGGCGCTCTTCAGGAAGAGCCGCGGGCCTTGGGAAGGATCTGATTACGGCAGGCAACATCACCATTAACGTTGCCAACCGCTCGGCTTCGATAGACGGAAAAGACGTAAACCTCACGGCAAAGGAATTCAATCTGATCAAACTTTTTATGACCAACCGCGGCAAGGTATTCACGCGCGAGATGCTGCTTGAAAATATCCGTAAGTATAATCATCTGGGCGATTTGCGGACCGTGGACGTCCATATCCGCAGGCTGCGCGAAAAAATTGAACGGGACCCTGCCAAACCGGAATATATCCTGACCAAATGGGGAGTGGGCTACTATTTTACGGATAAATAAGGAGATGTTCTCGTCTATACGTTTGCGTATAGCGCTGGCATATCTGCTGCTGCTATCCGCAGCGCTTGTTTTTGCAGGATTTTCGGTAAACTCTATTGTTCAGGGCTTCCTCATTGACCAAAGGGTAGGCGAACAGGAAAAAATCGCCGACGATATTGCCGTATCCGTAGCGCCGAACTTTGCCAATGCAAACGCTGCCGCCGTTTATGATATAGTGGTGAAATACGGCCAGGAACTCTGTGGCCGTGTTTTGGTTTTGGACACCAATGGGATTGTACAGGTGGACAGTTTTTCGAAGCTCAACGGCGTACGCCTGACACAGGATGAAATCGAGCAGGTCCGCGTAGGCAACAGGGGCGCTGCGCACGGTCTGCATCAATTGAGCGCCGTAGAACAGCAAACCATTAAGCCTACGGGGGAAACAAAGGATGCATCCGGCAACACGGCCCAGAACCAATCGGTTTATGTCATGTATTACGCATCCTCGATCGTTTACGACGGACATATGCTCGGTGTGCTCGTGTTATCGGTGCCTATCCAGGATATCATCGATCAGGTAGGGCAGGCGAATGCCCAGATGCAGACGGTATTCGTCATAACCTGCATTGTTGTTGTGATCATGAGCGTCTGGGTAGCGCAGGTGATTGCCAAGCCCATCGTGGAACTCACGGAAGTGATCGAAAAAATGAGCGCGGGACAGGTGCATCAGCGGGTGCGGGTCACGGGCAAGTCTGAGCTGTCCAGGCTGGGTGCGGCATTCAATACGATGAGCGAGCAGCTCGAGCGCATTGAAAAAAACCGGAACGAGTTCGTTTCGGATGTATCGCATGAACTTCGGACGCCGCTGAGCTCAATGAAAATCCTCATCGAGTCGATGATATATGATGAAAACATAGATATGG
>JBMOLJ010000036.1:0-13984 GCA_049324235.1 Bacillota bacterium | reverse complement strand
TCAGGTAAAGATGATAGGGCGTTAATGGGTGAAAAAGGGTTCTCAAACCCGTGATTTTCCAGAGAAAGCAGGCCATCGGCTGCAAGCCTGCTATACATCACGCTGACCCGGTGCGCACCCTGGCCCTGCACGGTAATCGTGCACGTATGCCGCGTTAAGGCGTTTGAGCGGGAGCCGGATTCCGGCCCAATCAGAGTGGAAACGCGAGCGCCATCGTCTCTGGACGGCAGGCGCGTTTTTTATTAGAAGGAGGGAGGCAAATTATGTTAAGATATTTAGGAAAGGATATAAAAGCGGTAAAACAGCGCGACCCCGCAGCCAGGCACATTTTGGAGGTACTGTTGTGTTATCCGGGCGTTCATGCCATAATATGGTATCGCATTGCGCACGTGTTGTGGAAGACAGGCTTTAAGCTTATCGCACGCATCATCTCGACGCTTACCCGCTTTTTTACCGGAATTGAGATCCATCCGGGCGCAAAGATCGGCCCGGGGTTCTTCATAGACCACGGTATGGGTGTGGTGATCGGCGAGACGACCGAGATCGGCAGGAACGTGACACTGTATCAGGGCGTGACGCTTGGCGGTACTGGGAAGGAAAAGGGCAAGCGCCATCCAACGCTGGAGGATAATGTGGTGGTGGCCACAGGCGCGAAAGTGCTGGGGCCATTTACGGTGGGGGCGCGGAGCAAGATAGGCGCCGGAGCGGTTGTGCTCAAGGAAGTCCCGCCCGACTGCACGGTAGTCGGAGTCCCCGGGCGCATCGTGCGCAAAAACGGCTGCCCTGTCGGCCCTGACGGCGAATTGATCTGCATCAAAGAGCCGGAATCGGCTCCGGTGTGCGGCAGGGAAGATGTCTGCACAGGCGAAAAAGACGCAGCCTGCCCGTGCAAGGCCAAAGCCGCCGCCCCAATACCCGCGGATGCGGCGCCGCTGTCCAAGACTCCGCAGGCGGACGAAGTCGACCTGGATCAGGTGCATCTGCCCGACCCGGTGCGAAACGAAATAAGCAGGCTGGCCCTGCGTGTACAGCGGTTGGAAGCACTGATAGAAAAAATGAACAAATCACCGGAGGAGTAAACAATGCAGATATATAACACGATGACGCATAAGAAAGAGGAATTCATCCCGCTCGAAGACGGGAGGGTGCGAATGTACGCCTGCGGGCCGACGGTTTACAATTTTTTCCATATTGGGAACGCGCGTCCCTTCATCGTATTCGATACGCTCCGCCGGTACCTGGAATACCGCGGCTTTGACGTAACCTACGTGCAGAACTTCACCGATATCGACGACAAGATGATCAACCGTGCGAACGAGGAAGGCATCACCGTTGCCGAGCTCGCAGACCGCTTTATAAAAGAGTACTATACCGATGCCGACGCTCTGGGCGTGGGGCGGCCGACATACAACCCGCGCGCGACGGAGCATATCGGGGACATCATCGAGATGATCGAAAGGCTTATAAAAAACGGCCATGCGTATGAAGCGGGCGGCGACGTGTATTTCTCGGTGAGCAGTTTTCCCGAATACGGCAAACTGAGCGGGCAGCCGCTTCAAAACCTTGAAGCGGGCATGCGCGTTGATCCCGGGGAGTTAAAGCGCGATCCGCTGGACTTCGCGCTGTGGAAGGCGCAGAAGCCGGGCGAGCCTGCGTGGGAATCGCCTTGGGGCTTAGGGAGGCCGGGCTGGCATATCGAATGCTCCGCCATGTCCACAAAACTGCTGGGGGAGACCTTCGACATACACGGCGGCGGTCAGGACCTCATCTTCCCGCACCATGAGAACGAGGTGGCGCAGAGCGAAGGCGCAACCGGCAAGCCATTCGTGCGCTACTGGATGCACAACGGGTACATCAACATAGACAACCAGAAAATGTCGAAATCGCTGGGCAACTTTTTTACCGTGCGCGATATCGCCAAGGAATACGATTTGAAGGCCGTGCGCCTGTTCATGCTGTCGGCGCATTACAGAAGCCCGGTGAATTTCGCGCGCGAACTCATCGAGCAGGCCAAGCAGGCGCTGACCCGCCTGCAGAACGCGCACGCGCTGATGCTGGATATTGCGCAAAACGGCGCGGACAGGGCGCCCAGCGATGAAGAACAGGATTATATCGCCAGCCTTGCGCAGTACAGGCAGGCGTTCATAGACGCGATGGACGACGACCTCAACACGGCTGATGCGCTGGGCGCCGTCTTTGAAATGGTGCGCGCAGCGAATACATTTTTGACATACGAAACGTCGAGAGAGGCGGCAGGCGCTTCGCTCGCCATGCTCCGCGAGCTGTGCTCTGTCCTGGGCATCGAGACCGGAAGGGAGGAATCCGAAAACGAACAGGTGCTGGAACTGGTTAAGCAGCGGCAGCAGGCGCGGGCTTCAAAAGACTGGGCAAAGGCCGACGCCATACGCGACCAGCTTAAGGAACTGGGGTTTGTGGTGGAGGATACGCCCCACGGCCCCAAGATAAAAAGGGTGAAGTAGCGGTACGTATGCAAAGGAGGGAGGACTGCATGGAACCCAGGAAAACGCCGCTCTATGAAATGCATGTGCAGCAAAAGGCAAGGCTTGTTGATTTTCATGGGTGGATGCTGCCGGTTCAGTACACTTCAATTGTAAAGGAGCATAACACGGTACGCAGCGCGGCAGGACTGTTTGATGTCTCGCACATGGGCGTGCTGGACGTCATAGGCCCGGGCGCGCAAAGTCTCGTTGATTTGGTGCTTACGAACAACATGGTAACGCTCAGAACCGGAAGGGCGCGCTATTCGCTGATGTGTAATGAAAAGGGCGGGACGGTCGACGATGTCGTTGTATACAAAATAAACGAAGAACTGTTCAGGATCGTGGTAAACGCGGCAAATACAAAAAAGGACCTTGCGTGGATCGCGGCGCATAACAGGGAGGATGCGGCCGTGATCGACCATTCAGACCGGTTCGCCATGCTGGCGCTCCAGGGACCCCGAAGTTCGGAGGTATTGCGGGCGGCGGACATCGGCGGGCAGATTCCGACAAGGGCGTATTCTTTTGTGGAAGATGTACACTTGTCTGGTATCGGGTGCATGCTCGCACGCACCGGATATACGGGCGAATTAGGATACGAGATCCTGTGCGCGCCCGATGACGCGCCGGCGTTGTGGAACAACCTGCTGTCGGCAGGGAAGGAGTTCGGCGTGTGTGCCTGCGGACTGGGCGCGCGGGATTCGCTCCGGCTCGAAGCCGGTATGCCGTTATACGGGCATGAGCTGAGTGACGACATATCTCCGCTCGAAGCCGGGCTGAATGCTTTCGTTGATATGGACAAGCCCGATTTTATCGGCAGGGAAGCGCTACTGCAGCCGGTCAAACGCGTAAGGCTAGGGTTCCAAATGCAAGAGCGCGGCATCCCGCGTGAGGGGTACAGGATACTGGATACCGACGGCTGCGTGATCGGCGTCGTTACCTCGGGCGGGCACAGTCCGACGTTGAATACGGGATTGGGCATGGCTCTTATACAGAGCGCAAGGGCGGACTGCGAGGAGCTGTATATCCTTATCAGGGAAAAACCTGTACCGGCGCGCAAGGTGCCGCTGCCCTTCTATATCAGGATGAAATGACAAAGGAGAATGCAGGATGATTCCAGACGGATTGAAATATACGGAAGAACACGAATGGGTGCGCATTGAAGGCAGCCGGGCGGTTATCGGCATCACGGAGCATGCGCAGGAAGCGCTGGGCGACGTTGTTTTTGTCGAGCTCCCCGAAATCGGCGCAAGGTTTAAGGCCGGAGATTCCATCGCGGTGCTCGAGTCCGTTAAGGCGGTGGCCGATGTTTTTACGCAGCTTGACGGGACGGTGGCCGAGGTAAACGAAGCGCTGCTGGATAACCCGGGCCTCATCAACGAAGAGCCTTACGGCCAGTATATTGCGGTGCTTGAGCTTGACAGCGCCGAAATTCCCGATGCGCTCATGGACGCAAAGGCGTATGCTGCTTTTCTGGAAGAGGGCAACTGAGCATGGGGGGATACGTACCCGCAACCGGGCGGGAAAGAGAAGAGATGCTAAAAGCCATTGGTCTGACGGACATGGAGGAGCTGTTTGCGCAGATCCCGTCCACGGTACGTTTAAAGGAGCCGCTCGATCTGCCTGAAGGCGTGAGCGAAATGGAAATGATGGCCGGGATGCGGCGGATGGCCGGTAATACGCGGCAGGACTGCGCGATTTTTCTTGGCGCCGGAGCGTACGACCGCTTCATCCCATCCGTGGTACCCGATCTTGCGAACAAAAGCGCGTTCCTGACCGCTTATACGCCCTACCAGCCCGAGATGAGCCAGGGACTGCTGCAGGCGATGTTCGAGTACCAGAGCATGATCTGCCGCCTTACGGGAATGGACGTTGCCAACGCATCGGTATACGACGGCGCGACTGCCGCCGCCGAGGCCATGCTCATGGCGCGCGCGGTCACCGGACGCAGTACGCTGCTGGTATCCGAAGCCGTGCATCCGCAGACCGTTGCGGTTCTGGAAACGTATGCCGCGGGTTTAGGCATGCGCATCGAATGCGTCAGCATGTACCAGGGCAGGACGCATTTAAAAAAGCTCTTTCTGGCCCTGCACGACGATGTATGCGCCGTCCTGCTGCAGAACCCCAACTTTTTCGGGTGCCTGGAGGAGATGCATGAAGCCGCTCGCATCGCGCACGCCGCGGGCGCGCTGCTCATCGTTTCCGCAAGCCCTATTTCACTTGGGATGCTGGCCGCTCCCGGGGCGCTGGGCGCGGACATCGCGGTGGGCGACGTGCAGGAGCTGGGCAACCCGCTCAATTTTGGCGGGCCGTACGCCGGATACATGGCGGCGAAGCAGGAGTATATGCGCAAGCTTCCGGGGCGTATCGTCGGCCAGACAAAGGACGAGCAGGGGCGGCGCGGGTTCGTGCTCACGCTCCAGACGCGCGAGCAGCATATCCGCCGCGAAAAAGCCACGTCCAACATCTGCTCGAACCAGGCGCACAGTGCGCTTACGGCTGCCATATATCTTGCGGCCATGGGGCCGCAGGGGCTGTATGAGGCGGCGAGGCTGAGCTACAACCGCGCGCATTACCTGCGCGAGCGCATCACGGCGCTCCCTGGATTTGAAGCGCTGTGGCCCACGCAGTTTTTCCATGAATTTGCCGTGCGCGTGCCCGTGGACCCGGACGATATGAACAAAGAATTGCTGAAAAAATGCATCATCGGAGGGTACAATCTTGGAAAGGTACATGAAAAATATAAGGACTGTGTGCTGTTCTGCGTGACCGAAATGAACACCCGCGCGCAGATGGACGCGCTTGTGGGCGAACTGGAGGCGATGACGAAATGAGCATGCAACTGATCTTCGAGCGCGGGGCAAATGGGCGCAGGGCCGCAACGCTTCCGGCCAGCGACGTGAACGAATATGACGCGCCCCTTGCCCGCATGCTGCGGAGGGAGCCGCCGGGGCTGCCCGAAGTGAGCGAGATCGAGCTGGTGCGCCATTACACGGCCCTTTCGCGCCGGAGCCACGGCGTGGATGACGGTTTCTATCCGCTGGGGTCCTGCACCATGAAGTACAACCCCAGGTGCAACGAGCGCGCAGCAGGGATGTTTCAGCGCTTGCACCCTTTGCAGGACGAGCGGACCGTCCAGGGTGCGCTGGAGGTGCTCTGGCGCATGGAACGCTGCCTGTGCGCGCTGACGGGCATGGATGCGGTCACGCTGCAGCCGGCTGCCGGGGCGCACGGCGAGCTGTGCGGGCTGATGGTCATGCGCGCGTATCACCACCATAACGGCCAGCCGCAAAGGAACGTCATCATCGTGCCCGATTCGGCGCACGGGACCAATCCGGCAAGCGCGGCGATGGCCGGATACCGTGTGAAGGAGATACCATCGAACGCGCGGGGCAGGGTGGATTTGGACGCGCTCCGGCAGGCCGTGGGAGAAGACACCGCGGGGCTGATGCTTACCAACCCCAACACGCTCGGGCTTTTTGAGGAAGATATCCTTGCGATCGCGGATATTGTGCACGGCGCGGGCGGGCTTTTATACTATGACGGCGCGAATATGAACGCTGTGATGGGCATCGCGCGGCCGGGCGATATGGCGTTTGACATCGTGCACGTGAACGTCCACAAGACGCTTTCCACGCCCCACGGCGGCGGCGGGCCGGGTGCGGGGCCGGTGGGCGTAAAAACTTTTCTAGAGCCGTTTCTGCCGGTGCCCGCGGTGCGGGAAAAAGACGGTGTCTATTCATTTGATTACAGCAGGGAGCACACCATCGGCCGTGTAAAAATGTTCTACGGGAACTTTACCGTGCTGGTCAGGGGCCTTGCGTACATCCTTTCGCTTGGCGCCGGGGGACTGCGCGAAGCGAGTGAAAACGCCGTACTCAACGCGAACTATGTTTTGAACGGGCTGAAAGATGTCTATCAAACGGCGGCGGAAGGACACTGCATGCACGAGTGCGTGCTATCGGCCGCCGGACTCAACCGGTATGGCGTGCACGCGCTTGACGTGGCCAAGGCGCTGATAGACGAAGGCATCCATCCGCCCACCATATATTTTCCGTTGATTGTAAAGGAAGCGCTGATGATCGAGCCGACCGAAACCGAAACGCGCGAAACGCTTGATGCTTTTATCCACGCCATGAAACGCATTGCGAAACAGGCGGAGACCGAGCCGGAGGCGCTTAAAAACGCGCCCCGCACAACCTCTGTGGGCAGGCTGGACGAAACGGGCGCGGCGCGCAAGCCGGTCCTCAGGGTATAACGGTATGGACGCAGGGACGATGATCGACATCACGCGCACGCTGGGCGAAGATACGCCGGTATGGCCGGGGGATGCGCCCGTTAAGCTGGTGCGGGACCAATGGTTCGAAACCGGCCCGAACGTTTCCTCGGTGTGCATGAGCCTGCACGCGGGCACGCATGCCGACCTCCCCCTGCATTACGACAGTTATGGCGCGGATGCCGCGGGCATTGACCTATCAAGCTTCGTAGGACCCTGCCATGTCCTGGAGCTGCCGGAGGGACAGGCATGCGTTGAGGAAGCCTTATTTGACGGATTGCCAGCGGACACGAAGCGCGTGCTCATCAAGACGCCTGCTTCCGCTTTGAACGGACAGGCGTATATCATGAGCGGGTACGGGTTGACTCCCGGGGCGGCGCAAAGGATAATAGACGAAGGCTGCCTGCTCGTCGGGGTGGACGGGCCGTCTGTCGGCGTACACGGCGAGGAAGGCGATGCGGTCCACCGCATGTTGCTTTCCCACGGCGTTGCTGTGGTGGAAGGACTTGATCTGTTGAATGTTGGGGCAGGGCGGTATATGCTCTGCTGCCTGCCCCTGAAGTTTTCGGGCGCCGAGGGCGCGCCGCTTCGCGCGGTGCTGTTTCCGGTGAAAGAAGGTGTTTAGTTGCGGATAATATCCTATATCGTCGCGGTGCTCGTATGGCTGTGTTTTATCGGCGGGGTCCTCTGGGGCTGTCTGGAAAGCGTGGCGTTCGACGCGAATTATTATGCAGGCGAATACGAGCGTCTGGACAGGGAAGCGGTGACCGGCATGACCGCCGAGGGGCTGCAGCAGACAACGCAGGCGCTTTTTGATTATATCCGGGGCGACCGTCAGAACCTGAACATACAGGCTGATATCGGCGGAGTGCGGCGCGAGGTGTTCAACGACACCGAAAAGGCGCATATGGCCGATGTTCAGCGGCTGTATAGGCTCGGTTCCACATTGCGGTACGTGCTGTGGGCGTCCGGTGCGGTGCTCCTTATCGTGCTTGCTTTCATTAGCAGGCGCAGGACGGCAAAAACATTGAGCAAGGGCTATCTGATTGCGCTGCTGGGCGCAGGGACGGCAGCCGGGCTGCTGGGCGCGGTCATCGCCATGGATTTCGACAGGTTCTGGCAAGGCTTCCACCGCATGTTCTTCACAAACGACCTGTGGATGCTCGATCCGGCCAGGGACGTACTCATTCAGATGTTTCCCTCCGCGTTCTTCTCAGGAATGGTGGAGACCATACTGCTGCGGTTCGGGACACTCCTGCTGGTGCTTGCCGTTATCGCGGTGACGGTGCTCCTGATTAAACCCGGACGCAGGAAAGAGGCTTTTTAGTATGGCGTATCATGACGAGATGCTCCCGCGCGTGCAGGCGCTCAGGGAAAAAGGGAGCGCGGTGGTGCTGGGGATAGAAACGTCGTGCGACGAGACTGCGGCGGCGGTGGTCAAAGACGGACGCGAGGTCCTTTCCGAATGCGTGTTTTCGCAGATGGACCTGCATGTCAAATACGGCGGCGTGGTGCCAGAAGTCGCTTCGCGCCAACACGTGCTTTCCATACTGCCCGTGATAAAAGAGGCAATTAGCGGCTTTGCGCCGGGGTTTGCGGGTATCGACGCCATCAGCGTCACCAAAGGGCCGGGCCTGGTCGGCGCGCTGCTGACCGGCGTTTCCACAGCCAAGGCGCTTGCGTTTGCCTACAGGCTGCCGCTCATTGGCGTGAACCATATCGAAGGCCATATCTGCGCCAACTATATCGCGCACGCCTCGCTGAAGCCGCCCTTCGTGTGCCTTGTGGCTTCCGGCGGGCATTCGCACCTGTATCACGTGCGCGGGTACGGCGAATATATGCTCCTTGGCGCAACGGTGGACGACGCCGCGGGCGAGGCGCTTGACAAGGCGGCGCGCGTGCTCGGGCTTGATTATCCCGGAGGTCCTAACCTGGAGAAGCTGGCAAGCCGGGGCGACGCAAAAAAATATCCCTTGCCGCAGAAGTATAACAGGCAGGAGCATTTTAATTTTTCGTTCAGCGGGCTGAAAACCGCGATGATCACGCTGGTAAATGGGCTGGAAGCCAAAGGGGAGCCGTATGACAGGGCTGATGTCGCCGCGGCGTTCCAGGCGGCGGTCGTAGAAGCGCTGAGCGCGAAGGCGGTGCGTGCGGCCCGGCATACGGGTGTGAAAACCGTTGCGCTGTGCGGCGGCGTGGCGGCAAACGGCGCGCTGCGGGCGCGGCTTTATGCGCTGTGCGCGGAGGAAGGACTGGTTTTCTGCGTGCCCGGCCTGCAGCTGTGCACAGACAACGCCGCTATGGTCGCATCGGCAGGTTTTTACCGCCTGATGGCGGGGGAATGCGATACGCTTACTCTCAACGCAGTTCCGGGACTGCGGCTATTATAAAGTTATGCATGAAAACTGTGCACAGTGACGGACTGGTATATGCATGTGGAACATGTGGAGAAATAAACACAACACGGGGAATAGCGCCTGAAACCTGTGGAAAAATCTGTGCAAACTGTGGATAAACATCAGACCCATATGCGCAGAGAGCATAAAATATGTGCTTTTGAGGTTGAAGTGGAGGGCGTATCATGTCCTTCATGCGATTTTATCAACAAAGTGGAGGGATACAAAACGCCGCCTGCAGGGCGTTTGTGTATAGAACAGGGAGTATTACAGCCTTATTCTTTGGAATAAGTATATTGTCAAAGATACTATGCTGGGGATAAGGGCGGTGGTAGTTTTGAAGGAAACAGGGAAGTTTGAATTGACGCGTTTTACAATAAAAAAGATCGCATTTATCATTCTTTTGCTCGCTGCCGTAATAGCGGGCGCGTCCGTCATAAATGACGCGGCGTCCGTATTCGGCGTACAGGGGTCGCTCAAGGGGATGCTGATTGCGCTCGATGCCGGGCACGGCGGGTTTGACGGCGGCGCGGTGGGCGCGAGCGGCGTGAGCGAGGACGAAATAAACCTTGCGGTGGTGAAAAAGCTGCGCGAAGAATTGATTGCGCGCGGTGCGGGCGTGGTGCTGACACGGGAAAACGAGGATGCGCTTGCGGGTACGAAATCCGAGGACATGGCAATGCGAAGAGACGTTGTAAAAGAGAGCGGCGCGGATATCCTGGTGAGCATCCACATGAACAAGTTCTTCGATACAAACGTCTGCGGCCCGCAGGTCTTTTATATGTCCGGCTCCGAAGGCGGCAAAGCCCTGGCTGAGGGCATTCAGGGATACCTCAATGAAGCGGCGCCGCAAAGCAAAAAACGCTGCGCGCTGACGGGAGACTATTTTATGCTCAGAACCGTGGATGCAACTGCCGTGATCATCGAATGCGGCTTTTTATCCAATGCCGCCGAAGAGAACCTGCTCAAGAGCGACGGCTACCAGCAAAAACTCGCAACAGCCATAGCGAATGGCATTGCAGACTATGTTTCGAGGTATTCCGAGCAAAAAATCCCGCCAAACGGAAGCCAGGAATAGCTGCGGCGTGGTACAATATATACCTAAAACGTAGAAAGGAAGTGTCCGGGTGCGGAGGCTGTGCGATCAAGTGCTATTATGCACAGGGGATTCCGGTTGCAGGGATGTACGGCAAATGCATGCGCTTGCGCTGGCCTACGTGGGAGACACCGTCTATGATCTGTTCGTGCGCACTGTGCTTGTATGCACGCGCGCTTTGCCGGTGCACGACCTGCATGTTGAGGCGAGCAACAGCGTGAACGCAGGCGCGCAGGCGCGCGCCGCCCATGCGCTGATGGACGAGTTTACCGAGGAGGAACTCTCTGTCTATAAGCGCGGACGCAACGCAAAATCCCACACGGTCCCGAAAAACGCAAACGTCAGCGATTACCGCGCTGCAACCGGGCTGGAAGCGGTGCTGGGGTATCTGTATCTGTCGGGCAGGGAGGACCGCGCGTTTGAGCTGTTGGCCAGGGCCATGGGCGGTTCACCGCAGGAATAACACAAAAGAGGAGAAAAAACATGCCCAGTGTGGAACTCAGAGTTGAGCTTATTGAGCATACGCCAAATCCCGAGGCGCTGGTTGCAACGGCGGCGCGGCTTTGCTATAGCGCATCGAACATAGCGGACCTCCGCGAAAGAGTATCGCATAAGGACCAGTCAGGATACATTCAGAAGCTCACGGAGCTGGGGCACGCGTCCACATTCGAGCATGCGTGCTTCACGTTCGCCATCGAAGGCGTCTCGCGCGCGCTGCTGGCGCAGATCACGCGACACCGCATCGCGAGCTTTTCCGTACAGTCGCAGCGGTACGTGAACCAATCCAGGGAAGAGGAGAGCATTCGCTACATCATGCCGCCTGCGATTCAGGAACTGGGGGAAGATGCCGTAAAAAAATTTGAGGGACAGATGCGGCAGATGACCGTGTGGTACGACGAATGGGTGGAGGCGCTGGGCAAAAAAGGGGAAACCTCCAACGAGGACGCGCGCTTCGTGCTTCCGAACGCGTGCGAAACGCGCATGATCATGACCATGAACGTACGCGAGCTGCTGCATTTTTTCGAACTCAGGTGCTGCAACCGCGCGCAATGGGAGATACGCGCGCTGGCATGGCGCATGCTGGCCCTGTGCATGAAAAAGGCGCCGAATCTTTTTTCGCAGGCCGGTCCGGCCTGCGTCCGCGGAGCATGCGGCGAGGGCAGGATGTCCTGTGGCAAGCAGAATGAAGCGCGTGGACGTCAGGCACGTTTGAAAGAGGAGATCAATACATGAACCCTGAGCAGGACACGGGCATACTGCTGGGACGCAACCCGGTATTGGAGGCCCTAAAAAGCGGGCGCACGCTGGACAAGCTTTTGATTGCAAAAGGCGAGCTGGGCGGCTCGATCAACCAGATACTCCGCCTTGCACGCGAAGCGGACGTCACGGTGCAAATCGTCGACCGGGTCAAGCTCGAGATGCTGGCGCGCGCGCAGGGCGTGCATGCGCACCAGGGCGTAGCCGCATACCTGGGCTTTGCGCGCGCGGCTTCCATAGAGGACATTGTGGTCTCAGCCAGGGACAGGCAGGAACCGCCGTTTATCGTCGTGCTGGACGGCATCACCGACCCGTATAACGTGGGATCCGTGCTCAGGAGCGCAGAGTGCCTGGGCGCGCACGGCGTTGTAATCCCCAGAAGGCGCAGCGCGGGCGTGAACGCCGCTGCCGCCAAGGCGTCTTCCGGCGCGGTGATGCACATGCCGGTGGCGCGCGTCAATTCGCTCCTGCCTGCCCTGGCGCAGCTCAAGAATATGGGGCTTTGGGTAGCTGGAGCGGACACCGGCGGTACGGACAGCGAATCGGCCGATCTCACCGGCCCGCTGGCGCTTGTGATCGGCGCCGAGGGCGAAGGACTGTCCCACAGCGTGCGCGAGTCCTGTGATTTCCTGGTGCGCATTGCAATGGGGGGACAGATACAGTCGCTGAACGCTTCGGTGGCGGCGGCGGTCCTGATGTACGAACGGCGGCGGCAGGTGAACCAAAAGGCGGATGCGGAATGAAAGAACTGCTGATCGTGGACGGGTACAATATCATATTCAATTGGGAGTCTCTTGCAGAAAAGGCGCAGGAGGACATGGAATGGGCGCGGCTGGAGCTTATTCAGATCCTCGAGGATTACGCGGGCTTTAGCGGAATCGACGTACTGTTGGTGTTCGACGCGTATCAGAACCCGGGCGCTGAACGCACCAGGGAGACAAAAGGCCCGCTCACGATCGTGTACACGCGCTCTGACGAAACGGCCGACCAGTATATCGAACGGTGCGTGCAGGAACACAAGGATGCGCAAACGGACTTACGCATCAGTGTAGCCACGTCCGACGGCGTGCAGCAGAGCCTCGTACTGGGGATGGGCGCCACGCGCGTGCCTTCGCGCGAACTGCGGCTGATGGTCGAGGCTGCAAAAGGCAGGCAGCGCGGCATTATCAAAACGGTTCAAAAGCGGAGCGCTGCTCTGGAAAACCGTGTCGATAAGGGCGTATTCGATAAACTCGAGAGGATTCGCAGAGGAACTGAAAGGGATTGACCTACGGGCCGGATAGGCCGGCTTTTTAATGCCGCTTTGCATACCAAATGCTTTAAGAATTTATGTATATAGCGCTATATCGCAGGAGATTGCCGTAAGCATAACCGTTAAAGGCGTTTTTTCTATTATCAGAGCGTTAAAAAGGATTGATGCTGTCTTTGATTGTGTTATAATATAGCCTAACTGCTGTGGTAAAAGACGGGGGAAAACTTTTGCATCCGAGGGGGGTGGGCGCAGGTGTTGGAACTCGAACGGGAACAGATAGAGAAGTATTTTTTCATGAGCGATGAGGAAGTTGTTGACCTGGCCCGTGGTACGGACCATCTGGCGTTGGATTATATCATGGCAAAGTACAAGAACTTTGTACGCGCAAAGGCCCGCTCCTATTTTTTAATCGGGGCGGACAGGGAAGACATCATCCAGGAAGGGACAATCGGCCTGTATAAGGCGATACGCGATTACAACCAGGACAAGCAGTCGCCTTTTAAAGCGTTTGCCGAACTGTGCATCACGCGGCAGATTATCAATGCGATCAAGACGGCGACGAGGCAGAAGCACATTCCGCTCAATTCCTATGTATCGCTGAACAAACCTATCTACGACGACGAGTCCGAGCGTACGCTTATCGACATCATCTCGGGCGGAAAAGGGGCAAACCCGGAGGAACTCTACATCGGCCAGGAGGATTATTCCTCCATCGAATGCAAGATCGGGGAGATGCTCTCGGGGTTTGAGAGGGAAGTGCTCATGAGCTATCTGCGCGGCAAAACCTATCAGGAGATTGCGTTTGACCTGGGGCGGCATGTGAAGTCCGTAGACAATGCATTGCAGCGCGCCAAGCGCAAACTGGAAAAGTATCTAGATGTAAAATAGGGCATATGGCTAAAAATCGCCGAAAATGCTGAAAATCAGCGGTGCGTATCGCGGTTTTTGTTGACAAAGAACAGGGGTTGCATTAAAATGTTAAAGGCGATGCGTGCGGGTGTAACTCAGTGGCAGAGTTCCAGCTTCCCAAGCTGGCTATGTGGGTTCGATTCCCATCACCCGCTCCAAGCATTATAAACGGAGGAAGAAGCCTTAAGGAGGTAAAGGAAAAGAGATGGCGAAGGCAAAATTTGAAAGAACGAAGCCGCACGTAAACGTAGGGACGATCGGACACATTGACCACGGGAAGACGACGTTGACAGCAGCGAT
>JBMOLJ010000035.1:0-1750 GCA_049324235.1 Bacillota bacterium | reverse complement strand
GTTATGGTCCGTATTTTTTTCAGCGCTGCCGAAAACCCGGGCCGCGTAGGCTGTGAGTTCTTCCTCCGGCAGCGCATCCAGCAGCGCCGCCACATCGGGCATCGCCTGCCCATTTTCGTGCCCGTACCATAAAAGCCTTGCAATTTCAAGGTGCCTTTCATCCGAAAAATCATCCGGACTCAGCATTTGCTTCGCCAATCTCGCGCATTCATCGGATTGCACCATACAACTCAATAATTCGCGTTCTGCGGCTTCACTGGTCTTATTATTCCTGTAATTTCCAAGTCTATTCTTTCCCGCCGCTTCATTGGGTTCGATAGCCGCGCCCATCTGCACCTGCCTGCGAAGCGTATCCTTATCAAAACCGGTCTCGTTCTGCAGGCGCATGATATATGCCGCCTGCTCCGCCGGAGTATCAAGCTGCGCGATCACCCTCGCTCCTTCGATGGCGTACGCCACCCTTTCCTTCTGCACGCGCAGGTCTTTTTGCGCTTTGATAAGGTCGAGCCTGAAATCCGCGGGTTCCTGCGCGTCCTTCAGCGCCTGCAAAAACGCGTCCGGCCCCCGTTCGCTGACCAGATCGTCCGGGTCCATCCCTTCGGGCATGCGTACCACCCGCACGGGCAGGCCCTCCATCGCAAAAACATCCAGCGCTTTTTGTACAGCGTTTTGTCCTGCCGCATCGCCATCATATGCAATCGCTGCGCTTTTTGCATACCTTTTGAGCAAACGCGCCTGCTCCCGCGTAAACGCCGTGCCCAGCGACGCGACCGCGCCCTCTATGCCCTTTGCGCTTAACGCAATAACATCCATGTAGCCCTCGACGACCACGGCGCTATCCGCCGCTTTAAGCCGTTTGAGGTTTACGATGCCGTAGAGGTTGCGCCGCTTGTTGAACACCTCAGTTTCAGGGGAATTGAGGTATTTGGGATTCCCGTTTTGCATGAGCCTGCCGCCAAACCCAACCACGTTGCCGAACGCATCCATGATAGGGAACATGACCCTGTCACGGAAATAATCATACGTATGCTCCTTAGCGCGCACGATAAGCCCCGCCCCGATAAGCTCGTCCCTGTTACACCCTTCCCCTTTGAGCGCGTCCTCCAATACATCCCAAGCGTCGGGCGCGAACCCGAGCCCGTAGCGCTGCATGGTCCTTTCATCGACCCCTCGTTTCTCCAAATAATCACGCGCTGCGTCCCCCCGCCCGTTCATGAGCTGGGCATGATAGAACCGGGCCGCCATGCGGTTGATTTCGTACAGCCTTTCTTTCTTCTTCCGTTTTTCCCTGTATGCAGCATCCTCCTGCGTCCTTTCCGCCGTGATGCCGGCCCTGGCGGCCAGAAACTCCACGCTTTCCGCAAAAGACAAGTGCTCCATGTTCATGATGAAATGAAACACGCTGCCGCCGGCATGGCATCCGAAACAATAATAGAATTGCTTGTCCGGGCTTACGGTAAAGGAAGGCGTCTTCTCGTTGTGGAACGGACACAGGCCCCAATATTTCGACCCCTTGCGCCTGAGCGTCACGTAGCCTGAAACCACATCCACGATGTCGCTCCGGCTGCGGACCTCCGCAAGCACTTCTTCGGGGAATAAGCCTGCCATCTTGTGATTCATCACATCCAATTTCTTGATTTTAGAATATTTGTTTTTGTCTATATATATGTAATGTTCGCCAACCACCCGTGGATTTCCTGCAAGGCTGTCGAATTTTCTGATGATGCATATCACAGTTGCGATTTGGGTA
>JBMOLJ010000034.1:0-14550 GCA_049324235.1 Bacillota bacterium | reverse complement strand
ATATCCTTGTAATCTATATGCTCGCACTTGTCCACGCAGAATTGGCAGACTTTACGCCGCGTCCTGCGTCCGCGCGGCTTTCTGGGTCCTTTTTCTTCGGCCACGGATCGTTTCCTCCTTAAATTGATACCTTAAACGTTCATTAAAACGGCAATTCTTCGTCTTCCATCGTTGCAAAATCAGGCAGCGGATCGCTCACGAATTCCTGGGGTACGGCTGCCGCGCCCTGATTCTGGGACTGCGGCGCGCGGTCCAAAAACTGGACCTCGTCCGCCTGTATCTCGGTAACATAGCGTTTGGACCCGTCCGGCGCTTCATAAGAACGCGTACGGATCTCGCCCAGTACCGCAACCTTCGAGCCTTCATGCAGGTAATTCGCACAGTTGTCGGCCAGGCCGCGCCAGGTCACGATCGGAATGAAATCCGCCTGCCGTTCGCCCTGCTGGGTAGTAAAACGCCTGCTCACCGCGATGGTGAAGGTGCACAGCGAAATTCCGCTGGGCGTTCCCCTTTTTTCAGGTTCGCGGGTCAGGTTCCCGATAAGAATCGCTTTGTTCATACTCTACACCGCCTTACTCCCCGACGCGGGTCACAAGAAAACGCAGCACATCATCCGAAATCCTGAAATTACGCTCCAGCTCCTTGGGAAGTTCGGGGCCGGACGTGAAATGCTCCAGGACATAATACCCTTCGTTCTTATAATCAATCGTATAGGCAAGCTTGCGCTTGCCCCACTCCTCGATATCATCAACGCTGCCGCCACCCTGTGTGATGACCGCGTTAAATTTTTCAATGAGCGCGTTCCTGGCCTCGTCTTCGAGGCCGGGTGTGATGATGTAAAGAACCTCGTATTTGTGCATATGGGTTCACCTCCTTTTGGACATAAGGCCTTTGCAGCATATGGCAAAGGCAAGGAATCAATAACCGGTCTTGATTATAGCATACCCCTCCTGTTTATTCAAGCACAATGCTTTTGCGCGGTTACTGCACCCCGAGCTTGCCAAGCCCGATTTCAAGGCGCCGGAGGCTTTCTTCGCGCCCGAGCAGCGCCGCGGCTTCCGCCGCCCCGCCCGGCGTGACCTGCTTGCCGCAGAGCGCAATGCGCACAGGGTAGAGCACCTGCCCGTTTTTCATCCCGAGCGCCTCTATCAGCGTAAAGAGCGCGTCGTGCACGGCCTGTTCGCTCCATGTATCCAAAGCAGCAAGGACGGGCAGGGCTGTTTCAAGGACCGCCTTTGCGACCGCAGCGTCGGTCTTCATCTTTTTATGGGTATACAGCTCGACCGTGTACGCGGGCAGCTCTTTTACGAAATCGAGCTGCGGCGGTATATCGGTGAATTTCTCGGTGCGCGGCTGCAGTATCCTCGCCAGCAGCGCTTCGTCGTGCTCCCCCGGAGGCAGCGCTTCTTTGTAATATTTTCGGGCGTGCGCATTGAACGCCTCGGGCGTCAATGCGCGGATATACTGGGCGTTCAGCCAGGTCAGCTTGTCGATGTCGAATATGGCGGGCGCCTTGCTGATGCCCGCGATATCGAACGCCTCAATCAATTCCTCAAGCGTAAACATCTCCTGGTTGGTGCCCGGACTCCAGCCTAAAAGCGCAATATAGTTCATGATGGCCTCTTTCAGATAGCCCTTCTGAATGAAATCGTCGTAGGAGGCGTCGCCATGGCGCTTGGAGAGCTTGTGCTGCGCGTCGCGCATCACGGGCGGCACGTGGATATACACGGGAACCTCCCAGCCCATCGCTGTATAAAGAAGATTGTACTTCGGCGACGAAGAAAGGTACTCCGTACCCCGGACAACGTGCGTGATGCCCATCAGGTAGTCGTCCACCACGTTTGCAAAATTATACGTGGGCAGCCCGTCGGATTTTAGCAGCACCGTATCGTCGAGCGTGGCGTTTTCGACGGTGATGGCGCCGAAGATAACGTCCTCGAAGCTGGTCGTACCCGTTTGCGGCACGTCCTGGCGCACGACGTACGGCTCTCCCGCGTCCGCACGCGCTCTGGCTTCATCCGGTGAAAGTTTCAGGCAATGCTTGTCGTATTTGAACGTCTCGCCACGCTTTTCGCATTCGCCGCGCAAGGTCTCCAGCCGCTCCTTGCTGCAAAAGCACCGGTACGCCCCGCCCCTTGCGATCAGCGCCTCGGCCTGCTCCTTATAGATCGCCCGGCGTTCGCTCTGGACATACGGCCCGCACGGCCCGCCCACATGCGGGCCTTCGTCAGGCTTAAGCCCCGTTTCATCGAGCGTCCTGATAATCATCTCGACCGCGCCCTCCACGAAACGTTCCTGGTCCGTGTCCTCGATGCGCAGGATAAACGTGCCTTTGTTTTTTTTCGCTATCAGATAGGCATAGAGCGCCGTGCGCAGCCCCCCAATGTGCAGATACCCCGTCGGGCTGGGGGCAAACCGCGTTCGAACCATAGTTCAGGTACACCTTCCTTTATCAGCATGGCCCGCACAGCTTCCGCCGGGGCCGTCATCTTTCATTATTTAGCGTTGCGCTCCTTGCGCAGCGCATCAAGGTTCTTCTTTTTCTCAAAGAACGCCTTTTTTAATACGGCAATCCATTCGGGGTCAAAGGTTTCACGGCAATGCCGCCAAAAATATTCCGCCCTCTCGAATGCGTTAAGGATGTTTTCGCAGGGGTAGTCTCCGCATTCGGCGCAATTCCGAAGGTTCCTTTCCGTCACACAGCCGATGACGCCGTACCTGCACGGGCGCGCGGTGCTGCATCCCGCGCACGCGATTTCCTCGGCGGAAACCACCCTGTCGCGCCAGCCTGCTTTATGCCACACCCATGCGACTTCCAGCAGTTCCTCCTCTGTTTTCGCTGTAAAACGCGGACACGCGCCACAATCGTTCCCGCAGGCCGCCAGATGTATACCGGCCTCCCCCTCCATCCGGTACGTGACGCTTTTTCACAAACTGTTAAAGAAATCCTTGAGTTCCTTCTTTGTTTCCTTCGGTAGCTCGCTCTTCTTCACGTTCTGCACCGCGCCCTCCAGCGCATACAGCTTATGCAGGCAGGCGTCGGGCTCGACAAGCCGTATCCTCAAAAACGCTTCCTTGCTGCCCAGCGCCAAAAGCTCATCCGGTGACTCTATGCCGGCTTTGAGCAACGACTCCTCACCGATTTTTCCGATGTTGGGCATCCTGGATAATTCACCCATAAACAACCCCCTAGAGGCTTCATTATACCGGTGTTTTATTACGCGCATACTTTCAGGCAAACGCCATGCGTCAAGCCCTCATATGGCTTCTTCGGGGTACAGCCTTATCCCTTTTTGCTGCTGATCTTTGCCCAGCTGTCCTTCAACCCCACGATGCGGTTGAATACCGGCGCCCCCTGTGTGTGCTCCACGCTGTCCGCACAGAAATACCCCTGGCGGACGAACTGGAACCGCGACCCCGCAGGGAAGGCGGCAAGCGCAGGCTCGACAAGGCAGTCCTCCAGCGTTTGGAGCGAATCAGGGTTCATGCGGGATACCAAATCCCCTTCTTCATTGTCATCGAGCATATAATCATACAAACGCACGCGTGCGCGCACCGCGTCCAGAGCGTTCACCCAGTGCAGCGTCCCCTTCACCTTCCTGTTCGCCCCGGGCATGCCGCTCCTGGACTCCGTGTCATAGCTGCACAACAGCGCCGTGACGTTCCCCTGCTCATCGCGTACCACGTCGTCGCAGCGAATGATGTACGCGTTCAGGAGGCGCACCTCGCGCCCGGGCGCAAGCCGGAAGAACTTGGGCGGCGGGTCTTCCATGAAGTCGTCGCGCTCGATATACAGTTCTTTGGAAAACGTCAGCTCCCTCTGTCCGAGTTCGGGGTTCTCCGTATTGTTTTGCGCAATGAGCGTCTCGTTCCTATCGTCAGGATAATTTGTAAGAATCACTTTCAGCGGGCGCAATACCGCCATATACCGGTGGGCCTTCAGCTTGAGGTCCTCGCGCACGCAATGCTCCAAAAGCGCGCTGTCCACCGTGGAATTGCTCTTGGCGACGCCTATGCGCTCGCAGAAATCGCGTATCGACTCGGGCGTATAGCCGCGGCGCCGCAGCCCGCAGAGCGTGGGCATGCGCGGGTCGTCCCATCCGCTCACCGCGCCCTCGTCCACCAGCTTTTTCAGAAACCGCTTGCTCATCACCGTGCGCGTGAGATTGAGCCGCGCAAACTCATACTGGCGTGGCGGGAATTCGATTTCGCATTCGCGCACACACCAGTCGTACAGCGGCCGGTGGTCCTCGAACTCCAGCGTACACAGCGAATGCGTAATCCCCTCGACGGCGTCGGACAGCGGATGCGCAAAATCGTACATGGGATACACGCACCAGTCATCGCCGGTGCGGTGGTGGTGCGCCTTCATCACGCGGTAGATCACCGGGTCGCGCATGTTGATGTTGGGCGACGCCATATCGATCTTCGCCCGCAAAACGTGCTCCCCTTCTTCAAACTTCCCCGCGCGCATGCCCCGAAACAACTCCAGGTTTTCCTCTACGCTGCGGTCCCTGTACGGGCTGTTCTTTCCCGGCTGCGTGAGCGTGCCGCGGTATTCGCGCATTTGCTCGGCCGTCAGGTCGCACACGAACGCCTTGCCTTTTTTAATGAGAAGCTCCGCAAATTCATACAGCTTTTCAAAATAGTCGGAAGCGTAGTACAGCCGGTCCTCCCAGTCAAAGCCCAGCCATTTGATGTCTTCCTGTATGGAATCGACGTATTCGGTGTCTTCCTTGGACGGATTGGTATCGTCAAACCGCAGGTTGCACTTTCCCCCGTATTTCGCGGCCAGCCCGAAGTCTATGGTAATGGCCTTGGCGTGCCCGATATGCAGATACCCGTTGGGTTCGGGCGGAAAACGCGTGCTTATCGGCCTCCCCCCGTTTTTCAGGTGCTCCACGATGTATTCTTCAATAAAATTCAGGCTGACCGCCTGTTCCCTGTTGTTTTCGCTGCTCATCCGGCCGGTTTCCTCCTAATTATTCAATTACAGGATACTCACGAGCATGGTGCCCGCTTCGCTCAGCTCTATTTTTATGATGCTGCTGCGCTCCAGCTGCCGCATCAGGTCCGAGAAACGCTTGAAACCAAGGTTGCGCTCGTCAAAATCGGGATAGGCCTTCTGCACCGACGCCTTGATGATGCTCGGGTTCACGCTGTCGAACCCGTTTGCCTTGAATGTGTCCAGCTCCTGCTTAAAAACGGCGATATAGTTTTCCTTTGTTACCTGGTTATAGCGGCCCGTGTTCTCGTCCTCGGAAGCAAGGCATACCTTCAGCGCCGAATCGTGCGTGTGCAGCTCGATGGCCGCACCCTTTTTCTTTATGGCCTGCAAAAGCTTGCCGAACGAACTCACGCCGTAGTTCCTTTCGTCAAATTCAGGCCGCAGCCGCGTGAGCGTTTTTTTCAGCTCGCTCGCGTGCAGCACGCCGTCCGGGTCGGCGTGCTCGGACAGTATCTTCTCGACCACCGGTATCAGCGCTTCCAGCGTGTTTTCGGGTTCGTCTATGCGCAGGACCTTTTTGGGCTTGGTCTGGCTGACCGCCTCCAAAAAAATAAACTCGCTGCACGCGCTGATGAACACCTTGGACGCCACCGCGCTCCGCGATATCCCGAGCACGAACTTGCCCATCGATTTGAGCTTGGCGACCAGCGGCGTGTAGTCGCTGTCGCCGGAAACGATGCAGTAGCAATCGATCAGGCTGTTGGTGTACGCCGTTTCCAGCGCGTCGATAACCAGCTGGATGTCCATATTGTTCTTCTGGCAGTTGCCGAACTTGATGGACGGCGTCACATAAAACGTGTTGGACAAAAGCGATTCCTTGAGCTGCGTGAACCGGTCGCTGTACCCGTACGCGCGGCCCAGCAAAATATCGCCCTTGATCTTCACCGTCTCGATGACGCTGTTGAACGTCTCGGTCTTTCCTCCCGTGTTTTCAAGGTCTACAAACACGGCATAATTTGTGTTGTTCATTCATTCTCCCCTTTTTTGCTGTGCTGACAAGCCTTTGGTTTGCCGGCAGTTTCCTGGTCAGCCTTTGTTTTACTTATGATAGGGGGAGCCTGCAAGGATGCTGAACGCGCGGTATATCTGCTCGAGCAAAAGCACGCGCATGAGCTGGTGCGGAAAGGTCAGGCGCGAAAACGAGAGCTTCCAGTCGGCGCGCTTCACAACCTCGTCGCAAAGGCCCAGCGATGACCCGATCACGAACGTCAGGCGCGACGTGCCCCGCGTTAAAAAGCCGTCCAGCCGTTTCGCCAGCCCGGCGGAATCCACCTGCTCGCCGCCGATGCAGAGCGCAATGACCGTGTCATTAGCCGGTATCCGCTTGAGGAGCCGTTCACCCTCGCGGCGGAGCGCAGACAGCGTCTGCAGCTCGCTCATGGTCTCGGGCGCGCGTTCGTCATCGACCTCCTCGACCGTAACGCTTGCATAGCGCGAAAGCATCTTGACGTACTCGCTCACAGCATTGCGCAGATAATCCTGCTTCAGCCTGCCGACGCACAGCACGCGCACATGCGCCGCCATTACCTGCCCACCACCACGGGTTCGCTTATGCGGTCCCTGTGCGCGATCGCAATCTCGATGTCCTTGCCGACCGTCAGTCCGGCCTCTGAAAGCACCGAATCCACCGTCTGCCAGAGCAACTCGGCCATGTTGTTCTCCGCGCTCATGTGTCCCAGCAGCGCGCGCCTGAGGCCCCGCTCATGCAGCTTGATCAGCGCGTGCGCCGCTTCCTCATTGGAGAGGTGCCCGCGGCGCGAGCGTATCCTGCGCTTGAGCTCATAGCTGTAGCGCCCGTGGAGCAGCATATCCGGGTCGTGGTTGGCTTCGAGCAAAAGCGCGTCACAGCCCGCAACGGCATCGAGCGCCCCGGACGACACGTACCCGAGGTCGGTGGCAATCCCGATTTTTTTCCCGCGGCTGACAAGGCAGAACCCCACGGGGTCCTCTGCGTCGTGCGAGAGCGGGAACGGGATAACGTCGATATCCCGGACGTAAAAATCCGCATGCGGGTCAAACACGCGCTGGTTGCGCGTCGCAACCGGCCCTATTTTATCCTGCATGGCCAGCCAGGTCTTTTCGTTGGCGTATATGGGGATGTTGTGCCTTCTGGACAGCACGCCCGCGCCTTTGATGTGGTCGATGTGCTCATGCGTAATCAAAATCCCGTGCAGGCTGGAGGGGTTAATCCCCTGTGTACACAGCGCCTGTTCGATAACGCGGCCCGACAGTCCTGCATCCACCAGCAGCCCTGTCTCTTCGGTACCCACATAGATCGCGTTTCCGCTGCTCCCGCTAAAAAGCGGGCATAACATCATTTCCATTAGGCCCTCTTTCAAAAACCCGGCATTCCCTATCTTTTCCTTTCTATTATATAGTACCCACTTTGTGCCCACAAGTACGTTACGGCGCAAAATAATTGCATCCGCCCGCGTTTGTTGCAGGATGCGGCGCTTTTTTGATATACTTAATCAGGGTACGCGGACCCATCACTCAACCCAAGAAGGAGCGACAGCATGCGCACCATTCAGGCAAACGATATCACGTCGGCCCTGCACGGCCTCATATTAGGCGCCTGCTCAAATCTGGGCACGGATGTGGAAAACGCGCTTATCAAGGCCCTGGAGACCGAACGGTCCGCTGTCGGCCGCGAGATTCTCGGTCAGCTTGTCGAGAACCTGCGCCTCGCGCGTGCGTCCGGCCGTCCATGCTGCCAGGATACCGGCATGACCGTTGTATTCGCCGACGTCGGCCAGGACGTACATATAGAAGGCGGCAGCCTGTTCGAAGCCGTCGAAGCAGCGGTTCGCAGCGCGTACACCCAAGGGTACCTGCGGAAATCCGTACTCCACCCGCTCACGCGCAAAAACACCGGCGACAACACGCCGCCGGTCCTGCATACCGACATCGTCCCGGGCGACCGGCTCACGCTGTACGCCGCGCCCAAGGGTTTTGGCAGCGAGAACGCCAGCGCGCTTGCGATGCTCAAGCCGTCCGACGGTGTCGAAGGCGTGGAGCAGTTCGTCGTGGATACCGTTTCGCGCTCGGGCTCCTCTGCCTGCCCGCCGCTCGTCATCGGTGTAGGCATCGGCGGTACCATGGAAAAAGCGGCGCTTACCGCCAAACGCCAGCTATTACGCGATGTCGGAGCGCCGAGCGGTGACCCCGAACTGGCCGAATTTGAAAAGCGCCTGCTGTCGCGCATCAACGCCCTGGGCATTGGCCCCATGGGCCTGGGCGGGGACACCACCGCCCTGGCCGTGCACGCGGGCGCGTACCCGACACACATCGCCGGGCTGCCCGTTGCGGTCAACATCCAGTGCCACGCGGCGCGGCACAAGAGCATCACGCTTTAACGGAGGTTTTTTCCCGCATGTCCATCAGCATCCAACTCCCGCTGACCCCTCATCAAGCGCGCAGGCTCAGAGCCGGTTCGCACGTGCTTTTATCGGGGACCGTTTTGACCGCGCGCGACGCCGCGCACAACCGGCTGTGCGCCATGCTGAACGCGGGCGAAGAAATCCCCATCGATTTAAAGAACGCCTGCATCTATTACACTGGCCCCTGTCCCGCCGCTCCCGGCGAGATCATCGGCCCCTGCGGACCCACCACGTCTTCGCGCATGGACGCGTACACCCCGCGTTTTCTGGAAATGGGCGTTACCGCCATGATCGGCAAAGGCCCGCGGGCACCGTATGTGGTGGACGCCATGAAAAAGCACGGCGCGGTCTATTTCGCGGCCACGGGCGGAGCCGGCATGCTCATCGCGAGCTGCGTGCGCGACTGCCGCGTCGTCGCGTTCGAGGACCTCGGCCCCGAGGCAATCTACGCCCTTACGGTCGAGAACCTGCCGCTCATCACCGCAATCGACGCAGAGGGAAACAGCATGTACGCCAAAAGCGCTTTGGGGAATTGCGGCGAATGACACCTTTAGAACATATACGGTAAACGTAAAAAACCAGGAACGGTGGGGTTTCTGATACATATTCGCAGCTGCACGTTAGTGGCAGCGGCTAAGTATCCTGGATTTCCCACGGGCTCATTGGACGTTTTTGGCCTATCAAAATCCGTGCCGATATTATATGATGAACACGGCTCAATACCATAGCTATAAACTTATAAGGAGAAATACGATGAGGGCTTTGGAATTCGCGATAAATATGGAAATAGAGGGGGAAAAGTATTACGCGGAACTGGCTGAAAAGAATAAAGGCAACAAATTGCACGTTGTCTTTGCACTATTGGCGGATGAAGAAAAAAAGCATGCCGACATCCTGAAAAACCATACCAATGCGTTGGCCTACACCTTGGAAGAAAATCCGGCTTTTTCCGGTATGCAAAGCGTGTTCGCAGGCATTGAGTATGGGTCCAAACCGGAACTCAAAATGTACATTGAACAAGTCGATGTATATCGGGACGCCCGTGAGAAGGAAAAACAGAGCATCGAGCTTTATACGAAAATGCTGGGCGAATCCAACAATGCAACGGAAAAGGAATTGTTCGCATTCCTTATTGAGCAGGAAAAGGACCATTTTGGGCTCATGGATAATCTGGTTATGCTTCTTGAACGCTCGAACAAAGTTGTATCGGCTGAATTTGGGTTGACAAATGATTATTGATTCCTATTTGTGTTAATGCCCTGTGCTCCACGGCCAACGCTACCGCAATTAAACGACAGGATCAAAAAATAACGGACAGAGCAAAACGGCTCTGTCCGGCTTTTTCATCGGTCATATTCAGTTAAATCAATCCTCATATTCGTCTCCCATGGCGATGCGTTCGATGGACGCGCCCAGCGAAATCAGCTTGTTTTCAATGTGCTCATACCCGCGGTCGATGAACTTGACGTTCTTGATATAGGTCTCGCCCTCCGCCATCAACCCCGCAATGATCAGCGCGGCGCCGGCCCGCAGGTCGCTGGCCGTGACCGGCGCCCCTGTGAGCTTTTCCACGCCCTCTATCACCGCCACGCGGTTATCCACGCTCACGCGCGCGCCCATCCGGCTCAGCTCGGCCACCTGCTTGAACCGGTCCTCGAAGATGCTCTCGATGATCACGCTCGTGCCCTCGGCCGTGCAGAGCAGCGCCGAAATCGGCTGCTGTATGTCGGTCGGGAAGCCCGGATAGGGCAGCGTCTTTATGGTGGTCCGCCGCGGGCGTTTATCGCAGTGCACGCGGAGAGAGTCGTAGCCCTGCTCGACGTGTACGCCCATCTCGATGAGCTTAGCCGAGAGGGATTCAAGATGGGTCGAAATCACGTTTTTTATCACGACATCCCCGCGCGTCGCCGCCGCGGCGATCATCAGTGTTCCGGCTTCGATCTGGTCGGGAATGATGGTGTACGCCGTACCGTGCAGTTCCTTTTTCCCGCGCACCCTGATGATGTCCGTGCCCGCGCCCTTGACCGAAGCGCCCATGCAGTTCAAAAAGTTGGCCAGGTCCACCACATGCGGCTCCTTCGCCGCATTGACGATGGTGGTCACCCCTTCGGCGTGCACCGACGCGAGCATGATGTTGACCGTCGCGCCCACGCTCGCCACATCCAGATACACTTCCGCGCCTCTGAGGCCCAAAGTATGCGCCTTCAGTATGCCGTGCTCGGTCTCGACCTCGGCCCCGAGCGCCCGCAGGCCTTTTAGGTGCTGGTCAATGGGGCGCTGCCCGATCTCGCACCCGCCCGGCAGCGCAATCTCCGCATGCCCGTAGCGCGCCAGAAGCGCGCCCAGCAGATAATAGGACGCGCGCATACGCCGGACCATGCCGAACGTGGCCACGGTGGTCATTTCGCCCCGCGTATCGATGGTCATGCGCCTTTCTTCCGGAACATATTCCACCCGCGCACCCATGCGCTCCAAAATGTCCCGTAAAAGTATCACGTCCTGTATTTCAGGCAGGTTATCCACCACGCAGACATCCCTGGCCAGAATAGTGGCAGGCAGCAACGCAACCGCGGCGTTTTTCGCGCCGCTGACCGTTACAGTGCCCTTGAGTGGCCTGCCTCCACGAATCATCAGTTTTTCCAATAGCATCGGCCGCCGGATATCCTTTGGCCGGATTCACCTCCACCCTGTTCCCTCAAAAAGGCCCCCGCAGTCACGGGCAGGTTTCAGCCTGCCCGTCCATTATCTTTATTTCCGTGTCCCGGCGTCCGGAGCGCCCGCCCCTTTTCTTAACCGTCCGGTGGGATTGCCCGGAACATGAAGGTTGCATTCGCCTTCAAATGCCCGCGGACACAATGCGGAGCACTTCGGGCATGCGGCTTCAACCGTGCCCATGCCGACGATCTCTTCAAAAACTTCTTTACAGTTATCACATTTGAAATTCAGCAACGGCATATGTCGTTCCTCCGATGAAAATAACCAATTGATGAAATATATTTTACATTTATGAAATATATTTTACAACATTTTCTTTCTCCATAAAAGCCATGTCGCAATACCCGCCGAAGCGACTGCAATCCCCAGCACCACCCAAAATCCGGAGGAAGTGTCCAAAAACGGTACCTTCACGTTCATTCCCCACAGCGAAGCAATCAAGGTCGGTATCGCGATGATGATGGTGGCTGCGGCAAGAAATTTCATTACGACGTTAAGGTTGTTGGAGATGATGGATGCAAAGGCATCCATCGTACCCGAAAGGATGTCGCGGTAAATGGTACACATCTCAATGGCCTGCTTGTTCTCGACGATAACGTCTTCGAGCAGTTCCGCGTCGTCGGTGTATTTCTTCACAGCCTCTGTGCGCATCATTTTCTCCATCACGACCTCGTTTGCGACCAGCGATGTTGAAAAATACACCAGGCTCTTCTCCAGCTGCATCATTTGGAGGAGTTCCCTGTTCTTCATGGATTTATGAAGCTCGTTCTGCACGTGCGTACTGACCTTGTCGATCTGTCGGAGGTACTGCAAAAATTTCGCCGAAATTTTAAACAATAATTGCAGGATAAAGCGCGTCTTTTTATAGGTATAGAACCCGCGCACCCGCTCTTCCATAAAATCTTCGATAATGGTGGTTTCGGCCATGCATACGGTCACGATATATTTGTCCGCGTGCACGATGCCCAGCGGCAGCGTCGTGTAATTGAACGCGCTGCCCTCGTCATCGACCACGGGAATGTCGACGAGTATCAGCGTCTGATCGTTTTCCCAGTCTATGCGCGCGCGCTCTTCCTCGTCCGTTGCCGCCTTCAAAAAATCAAGCTCCACACCCACTTCCTGGCTGACTTGCAAGAGTTCGTCGTCCTTCGGGTCCTGGAGATGGATCCATGCGTTTTCTTCGAAGGCATCCAGCTCAAAGAGCCTGTCTTCCACCGTTTTAAAAATCCGGAGCATAAGTCATCACCTGCCTGTTCCTTGAAAGATACCAGGTCAGGGACGGCGCAAAGTGCATACAAAAGGTTGATTGGGCACGGCACGCCTCCCTTTGCCTGTTTGATTCATTGTCATCCGTTGCCGCTTAGGGTCGGCGTCCATGTCTTACACCTCTCTTTACATAAAAAATCCTTTCGCCCGTAAGCAAAGCGAAAGAATAGCGCATACCGCTATACCCCGCTTCTCTCGTTGAGCTTTGGCACTATGCGGCATAGGAAAAATCCGGCTACATTAAGTAAAACCTTAACCCGGCAATACCTGTTGACCCTTTAGCATCTCTCGATGGGTCAGGGCAGCAGCGTGTATCCGCATAGGAACCTCACCTAACAAAGGTGGAGTACAGATACATTTTAGCACTCACCACTGCATAAATCAATAGCCGCTAAATATTGCCTTTACTGCTGCGGCTGCCCTGTTAAATATCCATTGATGAATCCCGACCAATCGTTTCCGGTTTCCTGGTTCAACGCAAAAATCAGGTCGTCCTGGGTTGCATTCAGCAGGTACATATTCTTATAATAGGCTTTTAACGCCGATTTAAACGCATGATCCCCCATTTTCCGGTTCAGCTCGTAAAACATGCGCGCGCCCTGCTTATACACAGCGAGCGTATACCACAGTGTGTCGCTGGCTTCACTGGTTTTCAGCCCGACGCGCTTAGTTTCGGATTCCGTATCACCCATGAGCATAAGGCTCAGCTCGATTTTTTGGCTGTATTCCTTTTCAAAACGTTCCTGGCCGTATTTTTCCTTATAATACAGCAGCGTACTGTATTCGGTGAGCGATTCGTCAAGCCACGGCTGGTCGATCTCATCGTTGCCGACAACGCCGTACCACCACTGATGCGCAACCTCGTGCGCAGTGACATACTCGAGCAAATCCTCTTTGCCCGCCTGATACAGCCGGTCGGTGACCAATACGGCGTTCGGGTACTCCATCCCGCCATAATACAGGTCAGATTCGATTACATTTAATTCGGGATATGGGTACTTCCCAAACATGCGGGAAAAGACTTCAACCGCGTTGCAGGCGCTGTCCAGCGCAATACGCCCGCCTTCTCCCCCGCTATAATACCAGCTTGTTACCTTGACCCCCGCAACATCTTTGGAAAGCGACTTTAGTCCTTTTCCGGCTACAAACGCCACATCCCGCACATCGGGACACGCAAACGTATATACCGTATTACTGCCGCCCTGAACCAGTTTGCTCCTCGTCCCCGTTCCGGTAACGGTATAGTCCGAGGGACAGGTTATGCGTACCGTATAATCCGAAACATCGCTGTAGAACGGGTCGCCGATTGCATGGTACGGATCGAGATTCCAGCCTTCGTCATCGTATACGGCGGCGATGGGGTATGCGTTGCATAGCTGCAAAGTGTCCTCTCCGCCGCCGAATCTTCCCACGCACACAGGCAGCGTAACCGAATAATCAAAAGCGCATGACAAGTGTTCTCCCGGCTGCAGCGGCGCACTGAGCCGGATGCACAGTATCCCCTGCATTTCGCCTGCCAGCTTGTAGTCCGCCTTTTTTCCGGCTTCCGTCACGCTTTCAAGAGTGATCTTCCCTGAGGAAAACCCTTTTGGATATGCGTTTTTCATCTCGGATTCTTCAAACGGCGCGGAATTTTCGGATGCAAAATAGTTGGGATAAAGATGGAAGTATATTGCATGCAGCGCGACTGTCTCTGCATTGACGTAGTCTACCTGCTGGTGCGCGCGAAGCGTGCGGTTTGCAGTATCCAGCGTCCAATCGATTTCATATGCCGATTTAAGGCGCTCGTTGTTTCCATGGAATCCGCTGTCCCGCTCCCTTGATTCTGCCTGTACACAGAATAACAGCACGGTAATAAGTACGGCAACTGCGAACATGCTGGTAATTATAATGCGTAAGGGCCGTTTGAAGCGGAATACTGTAAGTATTTTCATACCGCACCTTCCGTTCTTTTTTTCAGGATGCGCTTAGACGTCCCACACCCAATGTATGAAAAATTCCCAAAAAAATAACCGGCCCTCAAGCATTTTGCAAAAGGACCGATTATGTATATTTGGAATCCGGCGGCGACCTACTCTCCCGGGCGGTGTCCCGCCAAGTACCATTGGCGCAGGAGGGCTTAACTTCTGTGTTCGGAATGGGAACAGGTGGATCCCCTCCGCCATTGCCACCGGAAACTTA
>JBMOLJ010000033.1:0-85733 GCA_049324235.1 Bacillota bacterium | reverse complement strand
CTTTGTTCAGCGGCAAGTGATTGCCGCGGAACAACTTTTTGGGCCGTCGGCAAACCCTTGGGTTTGTCGACGGATTTCCTGTGCGGTTAAAATACCGCTCTTGGCGCCATTTTTTTTGCTACGCACCCTGGGGACCCCGCTAAGCCCTTCCCAAGCAATCCCCCACGCAAAACTACAGTTTTGCGTGGAAGCGGAGCTGCTACGGCGCGCGCTCGCTTTCGGGCTTTGCCCGTAAGCGAGCGATGCATAGCTCGCAGCGACGCAGGAGCGTGCGAGCTTTCACGCTTCCGCGTGTAAGCGAGCGGAGCGGAGTTTGCTGACGCTCTGACGCACATGTCGTCAGATTGGAATTTAAAGTGGGGGATTACGATCCCCCGCGTCCCCTAAGGGATGCTTTTAGGAAGCCTGTTTTTGGCCTATCCCGTTAAATCGCAACAAAAAACAGGGCGCTTTCCACTTTGGCAAGGAGCACAAACGGAAAGACCCTGCGTCACGCATTCTATGGTTGAATCCGGTTTACTGCTTTTAAGACGCAAAATGGTTATACAATACCATGGCGACCGAGACGATGATGAGCAGTATGCACCCAACCTTGGTAAAGAAAACCAGCCGCGACTCGGAGCCCTTAAGCTTGCCCGACCTGAGCATGTTAGACTGTCCGCCTGCAAAGGTGGAAGCAAACCCGCCGTCTCCTTTTTCGCTTTGCATCAATACGACCGATATGGAAAAGATGCTCAGAAGCACCAGAAAGATTCGGAGTATGATATCCAGAGTTCCCATGGAAGCGTTGCCCCCTATTACAAAGTGCTTTTCATTATAACCTGAAAAACAAGGAAAATCAAGTAAATAGTTTGTATTGCGCCGAGTATGCAAATTATCGAAGATTTGTATGCGCATACGTATTGTTCCGGCAACAGATATGATATAATTGTCTATCAAGTTTTTCAAAAATTTGTTTGCAGAAGGAGTGTGGATCAAACATGGGAAAAGGCAAAAAGGTTGCCGTCGTAACAGGAGGAGCCAGTGCGCTGGGCAGGGATATCGCGCGTCGGCTGGCGTCTGACGGCTACGCCGTCGGGGTCGTCGATTCCGACTCCGCCGGTGGACAGGCTGTGGCCGAAGCCGTGGGCGGTGTGTTCGTGGAGCATGACATGAAGGATTTTGCCCATGCGCCCGAAGCTATGGCAAAGGTTGCCCAGGCGCTCGGAGGGATTAACGTGATGGTCAACTGCGCCGCAGTTTCGCCCACCGGTGCGTCCGAGGACATTACCATGGAAGAATGGGACCACGTGATGGATTACAACCTCAAAGGCATGTTCTTTGCCATCCAGGCCGCCGTACCCTACATGAAGAAAAACGAGGACGGCGGCAATATCGTCAACGTTTCGTCGATGCGCGCCAAACAGGCCACCGGCGACCATCTTCTCTTCGGCGCTTCCAAGGCGGCGGTATCGGCCATGTCGCGCGAACTGGCCACTGACCTGTGGCGCTATAACATCAAGTGCAACACCGTCGCGCCCTGGGATATATTCACACCCGATGATCCCAGGATGCAGGACGAAAACTTTGTTAAGCAGCAGGTCGGATACCTTCTTACCGACCGCGTGGTGGAACCCAAAGACGTGAGCGAGGTGGTCTCCTTCCTTATCTCGGATGCCTCCTATTGCATCAACGCATTCGAAGTGCCCGTCGACTCGGGCGCCAATCTCGTACGCGAAAAGCCTGTCAAATCCGCTTACAAATAAGAAACGCCATCCGGCGGCAGGTCAACGACACCAAACAACTATGTAAGGAGAGAACTATCCATGCAAAAGGATTCCAAAGTTGCAATTGTGACCGGCGGCGCAAGCGGACTTGGCAAGGCTTCCTCGATGGAGCTTGCGAAAAACGGTTTGCGTATTGCCATCATTGATGTGAATAAAGAGAACGGCCAGAAGGTTGTTGACGAAATCAACAAAATAACGGAAGCCAGGTTCTACTTCTGTGATATCACCAGCGTTGCCCAGATCCGTACTACCGTTGAAACGATTGCAAACGATTTCGGCAGAATCGACGTACTTTTAAACTGTGCCGCGATTACCAACCGCGACCGCAGCAACGAGATAACCGAGGAGCAGTGGGACAAGTTCATGGCGCTCGACCTCAAGTCCCCGTTCTTCATGGCGCAGGCCTGCGCCCCCCATATGAGCAAGGCCGGCGGCGGCCGGATCATCAATTTCTCGTCCATGCGCAGCACCATCGCCGACGGAAAGCATATCCTCTACGGCTGCGCCAAGTCCGCGCTCAACGCGATGACGCGCGAGCTGGCGGTGGACTACTGCCACGACAACATCCAGGTGAACGCCATCCTGCCCGCCTACGTTATCACGCCGCTTAATGAGATGCTGCTCGACCAGCCGGGCTGGGAAGAGGAACAGCTCGGGTATTCCTTGAACCAGCGCCTGCTCTGGCCCAAGGACATAGCATCGGTCATCGTGTTCCTGGCGACGTGCGAAACGCCGATGGTCAACGGCACAACGATC
Source organism: Bacillota bacterium (assembly GCA_049324235.1). Lineage (GTDB taxonomy): Bacteria > Bacillota > Clostridia > Christensenellales > UBA1431 > UBA1431. The sequence continues at coordinate 83,211 of JBMOLJ010000033.1, read as the reverse complement.
TTCACCGACTCGGGATACCTCAATTTCAAATACAAGGCGTTCAAGGAAAAAGCATAAGGCAAGGATTGCTTAGGATTGGTCATCTTTCCACAGTTACCGCAGACAGCTCCTATGGAGTTTGTCTGCGGTTTTTTATGCCGGTTTCGTTTGAAAACCCAAAATCCCGCGCAAGAACGGAGGAGCCGTTGCGTATGCTGATAAAAAAAGACCCGAAAGAGGGAAACGCATGCATGATAATGAGATGACCCGGATGCTCAGGCTTGTAAACAGAAGGCATACCCTCGACCAGCAATTCATTCCCGATAACCTGGTTAATGCGGTGGATTTTGGCATAAGCGTCGCGGACCCGGCGGTACAGCTCCAGAAGTGCGCCTGTATAGCGCTTGCTACGCTCACGCAGTATGCCCGGACGCAGGGCGTGGGCGACATCGTTTTATTCAGCGGATACCGTTCCTATGAGGAGCAGAAGAGATTGCACGAAAACAAAATCATGCGGCTCTGCAGAGACGGATACCCTATGCCCCGCGCACAGATAATGGCGTGTACGGTGGTGGCGCCGCCGGGTGCGAGCGAACACCAGCTCGGCCTTGCCGCCGATGTGACTGTCCCCGAATATCTGTCCATGAAAGACCCGCTCATCGAGAGCTTTGCGCAAACAGCGCAGGGGAAATGGCTGGGCGCCCATGCGCATGCGTTTGGGTTCATATTGCGCTATCCCCAAGACAAGACGGAGAGCACGGGTGTGATCTATGAGCCGTGGCACCTGCGGTATGTCGGGGCCATTCCCGCACGGCGCATTTTTTTGGGGAAAATGTGCCTGGAGGAATACCTGTATGCGTACTGATAGCGTCAAAGGAGCGCCGGCAGAAAAAACTACCGGCGCTCCCGTTATTTTCAGCGTGCGGCGGCATCAGCCGCCTTCTTCATGCTTTGCTTGTTTCCAAAAGCCGTTTGGCCAGTACAACCGCCGCGTTTGCGTCTTTTGCATAACTGTCGGCGCCGATGCTCATTGCGTATTCTTCGGTTACCGCCGCGCCCCCGACCATGATGCGGCAGCGAAGCCCTTGTTCGTGCGCCATAGACACGACGGCGCGCATTTGGTCCATCGTGGTGGTTAAAAGGGCGGAAAGGCCGATGATGTCCGCGTTCACCTGCCGGGCAGTGTCTATGATCCTCGTAGCCGGAACGTCCTTGCCCAGATCGTGCACGATGAAGCCGTGGCTTTTGAGCATCATACCCACGATGTTCTTGCCGATGTCATGGATGTCGCCCTTGACGGTGGCCAATACGACGGTGCCGGGCTGCATCTGCGTCCTGCACTCGGCGAGCAGGGGTTCGAGCAGGACGAAGGCCGACTGGACGGCCTGGGCGCTGCGCATGAGCTGGGGCAGGAAATATATGCCCCTTTCAAACAGGTCCCCGACTTCATTAAGCGCGGGGATGATCTCGCCGTCGATGATAGCGCGGGCATCGTCCGTTTTCAGCTTCTCGCGCACAAGGTCAGTGATGATGTGCGCTTCTCCCGAGAGTACCGCGCCGTAGACGCCCTCGCGCGCGGATGCGGGCGGCGCCTTGGCGGCGGCCATGGCTGCCACGTAGTTCTGTGCATCCGTATCGTTGCCGCGGAGCAGGTCGCAGGAAAAGCGCAATGCGTTCATCGCCTGGCTTTCGGGATTGCAGATGGCCATATCCAGCCCGTTTTCAATTGCCATTGCCAGCATTGCGGCATTGAGCCACTCGCGCTCGGGCAGGCCGAAAGACACGTTGGATATGCCCAGTATCGTATGCAGGGACCGCTTGGTGCAGGCGCGCACGGTCCGCATGGTTTCCACGGCCGCGTGCGGGTCGGAGGATACGGCCATTACAAGCCCGTCGATCACGATATCCTCCTTGGGGATGCCGAGCCTGAGGGCGGTCTCCACCGCCTGGTCGACGAGTACGAGCCGTTCGGCCGCGGTGGCGGGCACGCTTTGTCCCAGCGGGAGCAGTATGAACATGGCCCCGTATTTACGGGCGAGTTTGAGCTGTTCCTCCAGGTTTTCGCCGCCAGCCGGGATGGAATTGATGAGTGCCCGCCCGGGATATACGCGCAGCGCGGCTTCCAGCGCCGCGGGGTTTGCCGTATCGATGCTCAGCGGGAGGGGAATCACCGACGAGAGCGCAAGCACGGTCTTTCTCAGAAGCGCGGGTTCATTGATACCCGCCATGCCCACGTTGACGTCCAGCACATGCGCCCCGGCGGCCTGTTGCTGCTGCCCCAGTTCGATTACCTTATCCATGTTGCCGTCCTTCAGGGCGGCCTGCAGCGCTTTCTTTCCGGTGGGGTTGATGCGCTCGCCCACGACGCAGACGCGTCCGCCCACGAACTGGGTATGGGTGGACGAGGTCAGCGCGGAGAAGGTTTCCACGTGGCGGACAGGGCGGGGCTGTCCCCCCAGTTCAGCGTGCAGCGCTTTAATGTACTCGGGCGTGGTGCCGCAGCACCCCCCCAGCACGCTGGCGCCCGCCTCGTACAGGCGGCGCATCCAGAAGACGAATTCCTCGGTGTCCATATCAAAACCCGTCCTGCCGTCCTTTACAACGGGCAGTCCGGCGTTGGGCTTGACGATGAGCGGCACCTTCGCGTACGGGCGCATGGACTGTACCAGCGCGAGCATCTCCTGCGGGCCGGTGGAACAGTTGCAGCCCACCGCCTGCGCGCCCAGCGCCTGCAAAGTGATCAGCGCGGTGCGCGCGTCGGTACCGGTGAGGGTGTGCCCGCCGCGCTCGAAGGTCATGCTGGCCAGTACAGGAAGATTACAGCATTCGCGTGCGGCAAGGAGTGCCGCGCGGGCTTCCTGCAGGTCGAGCATCGTTTCGATCACGATAAAGTCCACGCCCGCTTCAGCCAGTGCGCTGATCTGTTCACGGAAGCAGTCCACGGCTTCCTCGAAGGGAAGCTCGCCAAAGGGTTCTATGAACAGCCCTGTCGGACCGATGTCGGCGCCAACGAACACGTCCTCGCCCACGGCCTCGCGCGTGATGGCGGCCAGGCGGCGGTTGATATCCGCGGCCTGCCCCGACAGGCCGAATTCATTAAGCTTGATGCGGTTTGCGCCCAGTGTAAAGGTATAGACCGCCTGGGAACCGGCCTGCACATAGCGGCGCTGCAAATCGATGAGCGCATCGGGGTTTTGGAGCGCCCAGACTTCGGGACAGCCGGACAATCCCAGAGGCTGGAGGTTTGTACCGGTGGCGCCGTCCAGTATAAACGTCTTTTTCTTCAGATGCTTGCAAAAATCATTACGCAATAGTTTCCACCCCCGCAACGGCTAAGACGCTTTTTTCCGGTGAAAGCATAAAACTGGTTTCATCGATCTTCATGCCTGTGGTGTCGAGCATCAGCCTGTCAAATATGTTTTTTTGAAAAGAAAGTGCAACATCGCCGTAGCCCGGGCTGAAGCGGCGTTCGGTGAACGTAAGGCCCCGGCGGTGCAGGAGCGCGCCCTGCAGACGCAGTATCGAATCAAGGCCCGCGTCCGCGCATTGCGCGGCTACGGCGTCAAGAATAACCGCGTCGTCCGCCGCGTTTGCGCTGAACCGCTGAGCGATGAGTGCCATGGCATCGGGTACGCTCGAGGCTAAAAAGGCGATTTCCGCGCTGTTTTCAAGCAGTTCCGAGAGGCCTGCCGAAGAAATAACCGTGCCGTCCGCGAGGAAGATGTCCGGCGCCTCTACTCTTGTGAGCGGGACGCGTAAAAAGGCGCCCTGCACCCTGAGCCGCGCGATATAACGGTGTATTGCCCGAATAACGTTTTCAGGCGGCGGTCCGGCCTGCTTTTTATACCCCAGCCGGTGCAGCACGAGCGCAACCGACGGGGAAACGGGCAGCGCGTTGTAGTATGTGACGCCCGCGGACATGGCATTTTCCTCTCTTAGCGAATAACCGGCAGAAAAATAACGCAACCGGAATACTGCGTCATCATTGTGCCTCCCGGTACTATTTTATTGTATTTGAGGTAAGATTGCAAACAGGTATAAAATATGGTTTAATGTATTTTACACGGTTTATGGCGTGCATAGCAGTTGTGAGGAGTTGCAGAGTATGCGCATTGCGGATTTGTTCAGACAAAAGAGACCGACGCTGTCTTTTGAGGTGTTTCCGCCGAAGGCTGACGTGCCGGTGGACACGGTATATGAAACGCTCGCAAAGCTGAGCGGGCTTTCACCCGATTATATCAGCGTTACCTATGGCGCGGGCGGCTCCAACAGCAGCAGGATGATCGAAATCGCAAGCGCGGTGCAGAATACGTTCAAACAGTGCGCGCTTGCACATTTTACGTGCGTGGGGGCAAGCCCTGTAAGCGTGGATGTCCAGCTTGAAGCCATTAAAAACGCGGGCATCGAAAATATACTCGCCCTGCGCGGGGATATCCCGGCCGGTATGGAGCGCAGGGACGCATTCGTGCATTTCAGGCATGCGAGCGACCTGGTGGAATACATCGCCCGAAAAGACGGTTTTTGCATTGGCGTTGCCGTCTATCCCGAAATCCACTATGAGAGCGAAAACCGCCGCAGCGATATCACCTTTTTAAAGAAAAAGGTGGACGCCGGCGCTGATTTCATGGTGACGCAGATGTTTTTTGATAACCGCGCGTTTTTTGAATTCAGGGAGATTATCGCAAAAGCGGGGATACGCCTGCCGCTCGTCACCGGCATCATGCCGGTGCTGGACGCCAGCCAGATACTCAGGATGACGCGCATGTCCGGCTGTTCGATCCCTGCCGGCCTGTCGCGCCTGTTTGCGCGCTACGCAAACGACCCGGAAGGATTGCGGGAGGTAGGCCTTGACTATGCCTGCGAGCAGGTGAGCGAGCTGGTTAAGGAAGGTGTGGACGGCATCCACCTGTATTCCATGAATAAATGGGAAGCGACCACGCATATCGTGCAGGCGTGCGGCCTGCGCTGAGGCAAGTGATAGATAAAAACATGATCCGGCCGGAAAGCATTTGACGGTTTTCCGGTCTCTTTTGTTTATATGTAATGAAAAGGGTAATCATTGGATGTACGCTTCCCACCATGCGTCTTCCTCCCGGGCTGCCGCCGCCGCGGCGCCGCCGCGCCGGGCAACAGCGGCCGGACGCTTGGCAGGGGGCCTTCTGCGTCGCATATCCGTTTTTGCGGTGTGCTGCCACGCAAAGACGTTCTGTGCGCGCCCACGGGATAAAAGCCGCGTGAGCAGCGAGCAGAACATGTAGAGGAACATGCCCGTATAGAATCCCAACATATGCAGAATGATATCGTCCACGTCAAACGCGCCCTCCCAGGCGATGAGTTGTCCCAGTTCTATAGCTGCTGAAAGGATAAAAGCGACGCTAAGCGTAAGCACGATCAGCCGCTTCTTTTTGAAGCTGGAAAACACGAACCCGTACGGGACGCACAGCGCGGCGTTGAGCACCAGTCCCGACAGGACGGCTGGGGGATCCACGCCCCCCGGCTGTGTGAAGTAGGCGGATATGGTTTTAAACGGCATAAAATTGAAAACCATGCCGGAATTGCCAAAATTCAGGAAGAACAGCAGCACGATGGAAACCGACTGGAAAAGCAGAAGGTATTTTGCTGATTTCCTGAAATAGGCGTTGAAGGCTTCCTGCGTGAAGAAACGCTTCCTCCCGCTGCTGGCAAACATGCGCAGTATGCCGTATAATGCGGTGACCAGCACCCAGGCAAGCAGGGGATAAAAAACGGCCCTTTGCGAAAGCATGCCGGGGAACCCGTTAAGCCCGTTGGTGATGATATAGGAGGCGGCGAAGGTGAGCGAATAAAAGAGCGAAAGCGCGCCGATGGCAAAAAGCGGGTAATACATCGTATCATACCGTCCGAAAAACAGCGCGGAGGAGAGCGCGAAGAGCAATACGCCCAGCGAGAACGTGAGGACGCCGAAAGTCAAAAGCGCGAAGGAAAAATACGTTACGCTGAAGATGACGAATACGGTTTGTCCGCGAGAAAACCCTTTAAATCGGTCGCTGAGGAGAAATACGAGAATGATGCCGAAAATGGGCGCGACGATGGATGGCAGCAGTGCGGAGCTGTTTACGCAGTATGCGCTGAGCACGAACAGCAAGACCAGCAGGCAGTAAAAAGGAACCCGTTTCATGCCGCACCCCCAAAATGACTATTATTACCATTATTATACACGATTAAACAATATTTGTCAGTTTGAAAATATTTATAACAAAATGTGAATCAATTTCACAAAATGAGAAAGGTGAATGCTTATGGGAAAACCGTATGACATTGTCGTGGCGGGGCAGGCCTGCCTGGATATCACGCCGCGGTTCAAGGACCCTGAAAAGCCTATTCAGGAGATATTCCGCCCGGGCGGCGGCATGCGCCTTAACGGGATCGTTTTCTCGGGCGGCGGGGCGGTGTGCAACACCGGCCTTGCACTGCATAAGCTCGGCGTCAGGACGCTGCTGTGGGGCCTGATCGGCGTGGACGCTTTTGGCACCGAGTTATCCGCGCTCATCAAAAAAGAGGGCGCGTCGGCGCATCTGAAAACGTATGCGGGGGAGACCACGGCATATACGCTGGTGATCGTACAGCCGGGGCAGGACAGGATTTTCCTGCATGACCCGGGCGTGGACGACGCGTGGACGGCTGACGATATGGATTACGGCGTTCTTGAAAAAACGCGTATGTTCCACTTTGGCTATCCCACGGCAATGGCGCGTATGTACGCGAATGGGGGAGGCGAACTGACAGCGCTTATGAAGCGCGCGTACAAGACCGGCGTGATGACGTCGCTGGATATGAGCATACCGCACCACGGCGCCGAAAAGGAGGACTGGAGCGCGATACTCTCGCGCACGCTTCCGTACGTCGATTTTTTCTGCCCGAGCGTGGAAGAAGCGCTTGCGCTGCTCGATCCCGCGCGGTTCGCAGCCGCTTTGGAGGAGGCGCATGGGTCGGGCAGGGCGGCAGCCGGGTGTATAGGCGCGGCAACGGTGGCGGAGCTTGGCGCGCGCTTTTGCGATATGGGTGCAAAAGCCGTTTTAATCAAGTGCTCGGTGCAGGGGATGTATCTGCATACCGGGAAAAGCTGCGGAACCCTTTTAAGCGGGGAGTGGGAAAACAGGAGGATATGGCAGCCTGCCCTGCAGGCGGGGGAAGCGGTTTCGACTTCCGGCGCCGGTGACACGGCGATTGCAGGCTTTCTGGGCGCCGTATTGAAGGGGTTTGGCCCCGCGGAGGCGCTCAGGTGCGCGGCGATGGCCGGAGCACTTGCCGTGCGGAGCCTGAAAAACCAGGAGTTCCTCCCGGAATCGGTAGAAGCGCTGCATGCTCTGAGGGCGCAGGCAATGGCGCTTCCCGCTGAGCTTGCAAAGCTGGGGTTCGTGAAAAAAACCGATAGCGCACACCTTTATTTCGACAAACCTAGCGGTTGACACGTAAAGCGGCTGCGTGTACTGTAATGGTAGGATATGGTAACGCTTTTGTGTACGGGGAGCGAGTCCCATGAAGATTGAATTTGACGAGCGGAGTCCCATTTATTTGCAGATCGTGAATGAACTGAAGGCAAAGATCGCCGTGGGCCGGATCAATTGCAGGGAACGGCTGCCTTCCGTGCGTGAAATGGCCAAGGAATACGGCGTGAATCCCAATACCATGCAAAGGGTGTACCACCGGCTTGAGCGCGATGGCGTATGCTTCTCCAACCGCGGGACGGGCACGTTTGTGCGGGACGACAAGAGCCTTGTGACCCGTTTGCGGCAGGAAATGGCCGACAGGCTGGTAGGGAATTTTCTGCTGGACATGGAGAAGATCGGGCTTTCCGGCGAAGAAATCGAGCATGCGGTTACAACAGCGCTCCGCCGCACGTCAAGGATAACGAATACGCGGCCGATGATACGTTCGCTGAGGGAGACAGGTAAGAATTGATCACAGGATAAAGGGAATACCGGTGAAAAAATATTCGGCACTGAGCCGAATATTTTTTTGTAAAAATGGCAATAACATCAATAAATGCTAAGGATCAGTCAGGCAACGAAATTATACGCTTAAATTTTATGTTGTAGGAGACACATTTATGAAAAAACTGGTTCCCTTATTTATTTTTACGCTGATGTGCGGCGTATTCGCTTTGGGCGGCTGCGCACCGGCGGCGCCGACGGTATCGCCCACCGCGGCAATAACGCCTGCCGGCGAACCCGGGGTGATCCCAGGCAGCCCGACGGTAGCGCCTATTGTGAGTCCTAGGGCGACGGCTACTCTGAGTCCGATGATTACTGTGAGTCCGACCAAAACTCCATAACGCTGGCATTAACGTGAAAAGGCATCATCGATCAGAAAGACCGGCTCTTCGAGCCGGTCTTTTCAGGTCCGATGGGCAACCTGCTTCAGGGAGTTCTCATCGGATTTTGTGTGGGTATTCAAGTATAGTATAAAAAGATAAACGCAAAGGGCGAAAACCGATTGCCCGCTTGAACGCCTTTACGGTATAATACCCATATATTTTTAGTTGGAGGGGCACAGGTAATGGAGAGCAGACGAAGATCGAGCCGCCGTCGCAAAAGGATCAGGATAATGAATGCGGTCCGGTTCATTGTAGCGTTGTTGGTGGCCGGCGGATTGATCGGCGGAGCGGTGCTTTTGCTCTTCCCCGGCGGAAAACCCGGTGTGACGACTACGCAGGGCCCCACGACTAAGATTTCGCCAACAGGTACGCCCGGGCTGCCGGAAACGCTTACTGCACAGGCGGACGCGAGCGCGAAGCCATCCAATTTCGGTTTCAGCACGAATATCATGGTGAACGGAAACAGGGTGAACCAGTTTGAACGCGCGGATAAAATCAATTTCCCCAATGCTTCTTCCTATACCTCGCTCGAGGGTGTGATAACATTCCGGGGCAACAACTACCGGTCAACGGCCAGCTATGGTACGGTTTCCGTGAGCAAGGCCCAACTGACCAAGGTATGGGAAAAAACAAACGGCGCCCTCAAGGGTGACGCTGGCGTATGGACCGGCGTCGGCTGGACGGGGCAGCCGCTCATGGTGCGCTGGAGCGATGAAATGAAGACCATCATGAATCTCTACCCCGAAAAAAAGACGAAGAAAGATCTGGTGGAGGTTATTTTGCCGACGCTGGACGGGCATATCTATTTCTTCGATCTGGAAGACGGATCGAAGACGCGCGCCCCGGTCAACCTCGGCGTCCCCTTCAAGGGGACGGCCAGTATCGACCCGCGCGGATACCCCATTTTGTACGCCGGGCAGGGCGATACCGTGAACGGCGGGTCTATGCAATACTGGATTGTCAGCCTGATTGACGGAAAGGTTCTATACAAAATGCCCGGGAAAGACCCGTTTTCCTATCGTACAAACTGGACGGCATTTGACTCAAGCGCCCTGATAGACGCGAACAGCGATACGCTTGTGGAACCTGGCGAGAACGGCGTTTTATACACGATTAAGCTCAATACAAAATTCGACCTTAAAGCAGGGACCATTTCCATAGACCCCGAAGCGCCGGTGAAGTACCGGTATAAGGCAAACGGCGACGGGATCACGGCCAACGACAGGTGGTGGGGGACAGAGAATTCCGCGGCCGGCTGGCGCAATTATATATTCTATACCGACAACGGCGGATATATGCAGTGTGTTGACCTCAATACGATGAAACTGATGTGGGCGCAGGACGTCACCGACGACTCGGATCCCTCCATTGCGCTGGAGGAAAGCGTCAAGGATCAGACGATCTATCTGTATACCGCGTGCCAGGTGGACAAACAGAAAAATGCGCAGACGGACGGGCGGGCCTATATCCGCAAAGTCAACGGTCTTACCGGCAAGATCGAATGGGAAAAAGATTATCCTTGCATCGACAATAAGCACACGGCGGGCGGGGTGCTGGCGTCGCCCGTACTGGGCAGGGAAGGCAGCGATATCGGAGATCTTGTTATATATCCCGTGGGTAACCTGAGGACGGGCGGAAGCGAGCTGATTGCGTTTGATAAAAATACGGGTGAGGAAAAATGGGTACACAAGCTCAAGGATAAGTCGGGCAAAAATGAGTTTTACTGGGGATCGTCGCCGGTGGCTGTGTACGATGCGCAAGGGAAGAGCTATATTATCCAGTGCGTCCAGGGGAAAATGCTGTTGATTGAAGGCGCAACCGGCGATTTGCTCGATACGTACGAGCTCCCGGACAAGGCCTCGGTTGATGCGTCGCCCTCGGTATTCGGGAACACGATTGTCATCGGAACGCGCAGCCAGCATATCTACGGCATCCGCATCGACTGATGCTATGACAGCATAAACAAAGGCTGAACGTTGTTTAAAACGGTGTTCAGCTTTTTGTATGTATTCTTAACTTATGCATGCTGAGAATTCACAATCTGTGAGAAAGCCTGTGACGAACGCCGCTTGCGATTATCTGTCATGAGTGTAGCGAAGAATCTTTATATAGCTTTAATAAGGATCCTTCGGCCGCTTTGCTTCTTTACCGAATGACAGAAAACGGGGGTTATTTGACCGCTTCACAAACCGTGAAGCTGCGGGCTGATTAAAACAGGGCTTATCTCCTGAAAAGACTTCACAATCTGTGAACTATACCATGGCAGAACTGACCTGTCCGCCGTCGTCCTTAAAAAAGAGCATGTCTTTGATCCGGCGCCCGAAAAGGTCTTCAAAACGGACGCAGTCCATGAAAGTACAGCCCGGCGGCAGCGCGCCAATAGCACGCCGGTACACCTCCCCGTCAGGAGAATGGATGGTGGATGCAGACGGGATCAGCCTGTACATCATGCCCCGGTAGGCCAGCAGCGCGTCCAGGGCCCACGCGGCGCCGCCGTCTCCGCCCGTACCTGCCAGAACGCTCATGCATACGTCAATGGCGTATGCGCACAGGGAAAACGCGGTATCCGTATCGGCTTCGGGTGATGAAGCCGCTTCCCTTAACCAGCGGAGCGCTTTTGCATTGAAAACGCCGCACATCTCTTTGGCCCTGTCCGGCATGCCGTTCCCCGCGTAGGCCAGCGCGAGGTCCATGAGGGTGCTGACCTGTTCGGGAACGGGGGAACCGTCCTGCAGCATGCGCAGTTGCTCGAGGGCGGGTATTGCCTGATCGTAGCGTTTCAGGCCCGACAGGCAGATTGCCTGCGCCCCTGCGGCGAACTGGTATTGAGGCGAATCCGTATCGCCTGCTTTCTCGAGCAGTCCCCTTAAATACTCCGCCTGCCGGAGTGCCAGCTCTTCCTTTCCGGCATGCAGGCAGCCCTCGATTGATTGCATGAGCAGCCTGATAAACTCAGGATTGTCTTCTCCCAGAACGCTCTGTGCTTCCTGCAGGATGCGCTGCGAGATATAGAATGCGTTTTCTATGTTTTCCAGTTCCAATTGTTTGTGCTTAAAGGCGTTCAGCGCTTCTATTCCTTCCTGAGCGACTGCGTCGAGCAGTTCATTGAAGCCGCGGTCGTGGTGGGTGCCCACCCAGTCGTTTCCGGTCATGTCCGTCCCTTCCTGCGTTCTTTTGGCGCATCAAGATTTTCATGCATTATTCTAGTTTCAGGCTTCGCGGCTGTCAAGCCGCGATTATATCTTTCCGGTGCGCGCGAGCAGCGTTTCAAGCTGGCTTACCAGGCTGTTGTAATAGTTTACGAGATCGTCCGTGATACTACCGTCCACATCCGCACCGGCTTCTCTTAAAATATCGAGCGGAGGCTGCGCGCTTCCTTCCCGCAAAAGGTTCACGACATGAACGGCAACCTTGCTGTTCTTATCGGATTTCAGCTTTGTAAAAAGGCTGCAGGCGGCGCTTTGCGCTCCGGCGTAGGTGTATACGTAAAAGCCCTGGTAAAAATGCGGGATGCTGGCCCAGTTGCTTGCTGCATAATCGCCAAGCTGCATTTTCGGACCGTAATATGTTTGCAGAAGCGAGCGCCACATCCCGTCGAGCGTGTCGGCGGAGAGACCGCCACCGTTCTGTACGCGCTCGTGTATCTTTTGCTGGAACTGGGCAAAATACATCTGCGTAAAGAACGTTCCGTTCAGGTTTGCGATCTGTAGCTCGAGCAGGCGTATGCGTTCTTCATCCGAAGCTGCGTTCTGATACCGGTAATCGAACAGCAGCAGCTCGTTCAGCGCGGCGGCCGTTTCGGTGACCAGGGTCACAGGGGTGTCCTGGTCGTAATACGGGTGCCCGCTCGAAAGGTACATGTGCACGGCGTGGGCGCTTTCATGCGCCAGCGTGTTGACCGAAACCTCATCGCCCATGTAGTTTAAAAAGATATATGGATGCAGCCCGGGTACGGGACTGGTGTAGTTGCTTTGATCCCGTGCGGCCCCGTAGGACGCGTCCACCCAGCCGCCGTAAAGGGCTATCTCCAGCGCGTCGGCATAATCCTTCCCAAGGGGCGCAAGCGCTGCGGCGACCGTTTTTTTAGCGTCGCCGATATCGATATATGTGGACGAAGGCTGGGAGATGGAGGCATATGTATCTGAGAAACGCAGTTTATCCTGTCCCAGTGCGCGGCGCTGCAATTCCCAGTAACGCTGAAAAGACGGGATTGCGGCAACGGTTTCCTTGACCAGCGCATCGTAATATGTGCGCGGGACTTCATCAAATGTGAGATCGCATAGGAGGGCGCTTTCAAAACCTCGGGAACGGGCGTTGTACAGGTTGTAATTCACCTCGCTTGAAAGGAGGCTTGCGTATGTGTTGCGCTTTTCCTTGTAAGGCATAAGGAGCGCGCGGATAACTTTTTCGCGCAGATCAGGGTCTTTTCCGTATATCGCGCTGTAATAGGTCGTGGCGTCGAGCGTAGCATTCGTTTCCGAATCCCATATGATTTCATCCTGCCTGCTGTCCGAGTATGTCAGCTTGCTGAAGGTTTCTTCGTTTCCAAGGGTCCACTGCTGCGCGCCGGCGAGGACGCTCTCGGCTTCGGGATTCAGAAGGTGCGCGCGGTATTTCTGCAGGTCTGCTAACGTATCATGCAGAAACGCCAGGTCGTCATCCTCCAGATAGGCGTTGAACAGCTTTTCGTCAAGGCCGGCGAGTTCGGGCTGGATATAGGCGGTATTTTCATAAAAATTCAATGACAGGCGGGTAGCGCGGTCGGCCATTTCAGTAAAGTGCGCGTCCCGGGTATCCGTATCGCTCTGCAGGGAGGCGTAGGCGTATACGGCTTGCACCAGTTCATCGGCGCGTTGCATATCGCTCATGCAGGCGATGAGCTTGTCCTTTTCATCAAGATGCCCTTTGTATGCGCTCATACGGGGGATTGTCTCATCCTGCAGCTGTTTCATTGACTTTTCCCATGCGTTTTCCGATGGGAAAAGCTGGGTCAGGTCCCAGGTTTCGTCACTGCCCCTAAGATAGAGCGTGACATCCGTAATGTCCCGGCCGCTCTTTGACCATATTTGGGCGACGTTGTCGAGCAATACGGCGGCCTGAGCGCGGGTAAGCGAAGCGTTGGGATCGGGCGTATTAGTGGTGAAACCGGCAAACAGGCCCAGTTTTGCCGCGGATTCCACGATTTGTGAAGGGGTGCCCGTGATCTTATTGGGGCGGCTGCCGGAGGAAGTTCCGGCTACGCGCGCGCTTACAAGAGCGGCGAGGTAAAACGGGACGGGCTGCCCGTAGGAAAGGCGTTCCGAGAGCGAAAGATATCCGGTGCTGCTCAAAAAAGCGGAAGACGGTTCTTTTATGAGCCTTGCCAGGGCATCGTAAAACGAGGACCCCGTCATAATTCCGTACGGGTCGTACACCGGCCCGGGGTAAGCGGGCAGGACGCCCTGTTCGTCCATCCTCTGCATCGCGGGGAAATACCAGTCCGAGCGGGAGAAACGCTTATCTTCCGCGGTAGGGTACGGCGAGGCATACATTGCCGCCGGTGAAGCCGTGGGGGAAGGGGCAGGCGTGTTTGCGGCGCATGCAGTAAGCAGTGCTATGGATATTATTGTCGACAGGGCGGCTTTTACAAATCTTGTCAAGGTGCACCTCCGAGCATTTGCTATAAATTTGAATGTACTGCGTGTAAAGACCAAAAAAACACGGCGCTTGAGAAAAAACGGGATATTTTCCGCGTTTTAGAGGGTACGCCCCGCCCTGGTACTGCCTATTAGGGCTTGTACACCGCCCCTATAGTATGTTACGATATGCCTGAGATTTCCCCGCGGGCATTATGCAGTATTTTGATTGTTGACAAGGGTTGGCGCTTCTTTTATATTATACATGGATATCGTATAAATACGCCATGCTTGTTTATGTTCATTTAGCTTAGAAGTTTCTAAGATTTTATTATAATTTTAAGGAGAGAAGTTTATATGTTGAATTTCGATCAGGTAACCTGCACTCTGAAATCGGTCCTTGGCAAAGAGACCGGTATCGCGGTCGTGCGCGGCGACGAAGACTATTTTGAGAGAGTTGCCAACTATGAAATTTCCCTGGATGTGTATGATCAGATCATCAACTATGCGCAGTTCATCGGCATCGGCGACACATTCAAAGACGTTATCGAGACCTTTAAAGTACCGCAGGGAGAGACGCCGGCCGGCTTCAAAATCGTTTTCAATCTCGAAGCTGACGCAGTGCTGAAAGTTGACCTCAAGCGCGACATATCCTACGACAAAAACGGCAAAAAGCGCCCCACCGATATCCTGTTCTCGGTCGACAGCGCAAACCCCTATGAGATCGAGCCCTGCGCCGCTCTCGTAGCCAACCTGACCTGCAACCCCGGCATCATTTACGACCTGTTCATCAACAACCCCAAAGCCAATGTCGGCGGCAAGTTCAAGACCCGTGACGAAGTCATGGCGGAACTCGGCCGCATTCTCGGCCCGGGCTGCGACATCTCCGTTGAATTGAACGACCCCTTCGGAGCTTCCGATTCCGAGCTTCTCGAAGAAGCTCAAAAGTTTGAGGAGATGCTCACCAAGTACCGCGTGGTCATCAAGGTTCCCCACACCGGCCCGGTCAACAAGGACAACGTCGGCGAGCTGCTCGAGGGCGACAAGCGCCTTTCCGTCAGCTATAAAGCCGGTGCGACCAAAGACTATTTCAGGGCCCACAGGCTTGCGCTGCTGATGCATGACAACAATTACCGCGTCAACTACACGCTCATGTTCGAGCCCTATCAGACAAACATGGCCCTGCAGGCCAAGCCTTACTTCATCAACACATTTGTGCGTCACCGCCTGATCCAGAGCAACAAAATGGCGACACTGGTGGCCGCATACAAGTCCAGCAAGGACAAGAACTTCCTCAAGGATCTGCGCACGTTCATGGTCGCGAACGACTACTTCAGCGCGAACGAGACCGACGTTGACCTTCTCACCGTGCTGGAGACGGCCGAGCACTTCGTGAACTACAGGAACTTCCAGAACCCCGAGGGAAGCGACGGCCTGGACAAGCTCCGCCACGACCTGCGCATGCTGCGCCAGTGCAACCTGGAAGACACCAGGCTCATTATCTGCTCCATGGAAGGCGACAGCAACTACCCCGATCTGGACAAGTGCCTGATGGAAGAAGAGTTCTCCGATATGCTCGACAAGGTCGTCATTACGGCAGAGCCCGGGTACCTTGCGCGCTTCACCGCAAACAACCAGGTCGTTTCCTACCAGAGGCGCTTCATGAATGCCGCCAAAGGCCAGAAGTAAGCATCGAAACAGAGTTTAAACGATCAATAAAGGAATCTGCGGCCGGACTTCCGGCCGCAGCGTTCCTGTGTTTTGCATGAGCGATGGCGCCGTGGTGTTTCTGAAGGGGGAAGCAAAAATGAAATATGATACCATTGTGTGGGACTTTGACGGGGTCGTCGCGGATACCGCTCCCGATATCATTCAATCAGCACGAATGATCATTGATATGGTTGGCAGTACGCCCAAATCTGATGATTTCATTGCAAAGAGCATTGGCGGCGGCGCAAGGAAGCTGCTGCAGCGGGTCCTGGACCCGGAATTCCACGACAGGCTCGATAGCGAGCTTTTACCGGTATTTGTTAAGTACTATAACGAAAACTGCGACGTATATACGGCGCTGTATCCCGGCGTGCTTGAGACCCTGCAGCGCGCGAAGGAGATCGGCATTAAGATGGGTCTTGCCACGATGAAGGTGCGCAAGGCAACGCTGAAAATCTGCGATACGCTGGGCGTTTCGCAGTATTTCGATACCGTTGTGACGCCCGAGGATGTGGAGAAACCCAAACCCGATCCTGAGAGCATATTTAAAATACTGGATGCCGTCGGTTCAACGCCGGATAAGGCGGTGCTGATCGGCGATACCAAAACCGACATTCTGACGGCGCAGAACTCGAAAATGGATTGTGCCGTGGTCCCGTACGGATACGGCAACTTTGAAGATATGAAGCGCGCAAACCCGACATATATCATCGAAAATGTACGTGAAATAATCGATATAATATTGTATAAATAGCATAAAAAACAGTTGTAATACCATGCTAAATAGTGTTAAAATAAATCCGGCAATAATCAGTCTTTTATTCGCATATCCTATTATTAGTTTTCTTAGGCTCTGGCGTCGATTCAACCAGGGCGGCCCGTATTGTTTTTAGTTTAGCCGCGTGATTTTTATTTTATACTTATGCGGCTAATTATTAAAAATAGGAGGTATTATTATGGATCTCATTAGTATCATCCTCGCGTTTGCAGCCGGTGTCGTAGGCGCAACCGTAGGTGCGGTCCAGGCGTTCGTGTTTACAGGCCTTGTCGGCCTGGCGGGCATGGGCGTAGACGCCGCAATCGTTGCAGCCGGCGGAACGGGAATCCCCTTCATCGTAGGCGTCCCGTTCGGATTCTGGTGGCACCCGATGTACGCATTCTTCGGCGCGGCCGTTGCATGCGGCTATGCCCGTAAAATGGGCTACATCGAGTCTGCCAAGGGCGCGGCCGGCCTGGCGCTGACCGGACTCAAGAAGCCCGACGTGCTGCTGGTTTCCGGTATTGCCGCTGTGATCGGTCGTGTATGCATGCTTCTGCTGACTGACCCCGCTTACATCGGCCTGGCAATCGACGGCGCGGCGGCGACAATCTTCGTGCTGTCGGTGCTCGCAAAGGCCATCTTTGACGGCGGTAAAATCTTCGGCACCGTTTCCGAGGAAATCAAGGGTGTCGGCGGCCGCTTCGGCGGACATAACTATGCCGCATGGCTGCCCTGGCAGCGCGCTGGCTGGCAGAAGGTCACCATCTCCATCGGCTGGGCGCTCGTATCCGCAGCAGGCACCTATCTTCTGTTCCAGTACCCGGCGACCGCAGGGTTCGCTCCGTTCCTCGGATTCTTCATCTCGGCCGCATCGCTGTTCATGCTGCTGATTGGCTGGGAAATCCCCGTTACGCACCACATTACACTGCCTGCAGGGTATGCTGTTTCGATGCTCGTAGGGGCGTCAGCCACCGGTATTGCAGGTGTGGCGCTGGGCGACGCGCTTATCTGGGGCCTTGGCATTGGTATGGCCGGTGCGTTCATCGCTGACTTCTGGGCAGACTGCTTCTACACCTACGGCGACTTCCACGTTGACCCGCCGGCAATGGCAATCGCAACCCTGTCCCTGTGCACGATGACACTGTTCCCGCTGCTGGGACTCAACACAGCAGGAATCGCTGTTCCTTTGGTCATCATCGCGATCTGCCTGATCGTGGCAGTCCTGAACGGCACGCCCAAAGAGAAAGCGGCGTAAGCCTGACCGTTTGTCAGTCGTAAAGCCATAGAATAAGGCTTTCGTAAGTTAGAAAAAGTACGCGCACTTGTTTAAAACAGGTGTGCGTACTTTTTTCGTTGGCTGTAAAGTTGCAATTATTGGTTATTAAAATGGTGTTTCACTGATTTAATCATGGTCATGGCGTTCATGGCGGTCGCATCTGAACAGGGGAGCCAGGCATATCAGGCCGGCCAGGCCGACCAGCGCATAGACGACGCGCGCGCCGGCAGTAATAGCGCCACCGAAAATGGCGGCAACCAGGTCATAATTAAAAAAGCCTATTAAACCCCAGTTAAGGGCGCCGATTATTACAAGCGTCAGCGCGATTTTTTCGAAGGTATACAAAAAATCCACTCCTTTCATATTAATTATGAACGTAATGGTAGTATACCGTAGCTTGTTTCATTTTATGCAAAATGTAATTTTTACCGTATTAAATTTACCAGAAAAGGATAATGTGAAATAGCGAAAAGCGGCTAAGTTGCAGTGTGGAGCTGCACAGAACGCCATAGTGTGCGGTTTGTTTAATAAGCAATATTTATTTCGTTTTCTCGGAGATAAATTCAAGTTCCAGGGCATCGAAAAAAATGCTCTCCATAAAGTCCTCTTCACGGAAATCCGTGCGTCCGAACCGGTCCATTTCCCGCGTATGCTTGCTCAGCCATACGGGATGCGAGATTTCAAGCCTCTGGCACAGCGTTTCCAAAATAGCGGAAAGCGTTTCCTTATGCCTCCAGAACTGAGCAGCACAGTGCAGGTCACAGCTGTTTGTTATTTTTTGGTCGGTCCTGATAACGGCCCATACTCTGTCCACGGCATGCACACTCCCAAGCTTGACTTGAATTCCATAAACTATCTATACTGAATATGTACAAGGGCTATTGCTTTATTATATTGCCAAACGGGAAAAAAGAACAACATTTTTTAAAAAGCGGGTGGCAAGCCGTGCAAATTGAACGTATCACATGCGCCGGAGAACTGTACAGGACTCCCGATGATGGCTGCGGCATCCACATGATTATGGATGAGTCTGTGAAGGCGGCAGGGGAGCTTGCTGACGCGCGGCCGGAATCCGTGCAGCTGATTTATATCGACCCGCCTTTTAATACCGGGCAGGAATTCCACTTCCGTCAGCGCGTCGGCGAAAGCGGCTATAAAGGCAACCGTAAAAACCAGATAACGCATGTGGCCTACGCGGACCGCTTCCCGGGCGGGCAGGAAGAATATGTGCGCATGATGCGCGGCGCGCTCTTTGCGGCGCACAGGCTGCTGGACGAAAAAGGCGGTATCTATGTGCATGTGGACTACCGTACTTCGGCCCACATACGCCTCTTGCTCGACGAGGTGTTCGGGCAAAACAATTTCGTAAACGAGATCATCTGGCATTATAAGAGCGGCGGCCGCGCAACCACGCATTACAGCCGCAAGCATGATACGATTTTCTTGTATAAAAAAGGCGCAAAATACCGTTTCAACCCAATGGCGGCAGCGAGGCCAAGGGGAAAGGAGCGCCGAAACCACATGAAACGGCAGACGGATGAAAAGGGGCGGGTGTACTTTTCCATCCGCTCGAATGGAAAGATATACAGGTATTACGAGGACACGCCGGTATTTGTCAGCGACGTATGGGACGATATCCCGCATCTGCAGCAGCGCGACCCCGAAAGGACGCAGTACGACACGCAGAAGCCAAACGCGCTTCTGGAGCGCATCATCGGCGTTTCTTCGGAGCCGGGGGACGTTGTCGCGGACCTGTTCTGCGGGTCGGGGACAACGCTGGAAGCGGCAGCGCGGATGGGGCGGAAGGCGATAGGGATAGACTCCTCCGTTCATGCGCTCAATGTCTGCCGCAAGCGCCTGCTTCATATGAACGCGTCTTTCAGGTGTACATTCGGGGACATGCCCGTCTGCACTCCGGTTCGGTTGCGTATCGCAGCCGAAAGGGACGGGGAAGGCGGGGTCACGGTGCATATCAGGGAATTCGGCATTCGTCTCCCTGAAAACGGTTTTGTTCTGGATGAATGCCCGCAGCAGCAGCTTTCGTGGATGCAGCCTGAGTCGGTGATCGAGGAATGCACGTTTGCCGAGCCGGGCGCTTTAGAAAATGCAGGAGGAATCGGAGCGCTGGACTATATTGCACTGGGGTTTATTAAAGACGGTGTTTTTCACGCGCTGGACATACATGGCCGGAGCGCGAAAACGCCGGAGCTGCGCGTCTTTTACCATGCGGCCCTGCCACCGAATGCACAAGCGGCGATTCACCTGGTTGATGTGCTCGGGCAAAACCACTTTTTCAGGGTGACGCTGTAGCGGGCATTGACATGGCAGTGCATTCATGGATACAATGTTTCAAGAGGAATTCAGCAGATAAGCGGAGGACATAAGGTATGGGGAAAAACCTGGCACAAAAGATCATAGCAGAACATCTGGTTGAAGGTGAAATGACCGTCGGGAGCGAGATAGCGATACGCATCGACCAGACGCTCACGCAGGATTCCACCGGGACGATGGCGTATCTGCAGTTTGAGGCAATGGGCGTACCGCGCGTGAAAACAAAGCGCAGCGTGGCATATATCGACCATAACACCCTGCAGACCGGGTTTGAGAACGCGGACGACCACCGCTACATCGGCTCGGTTGCGTCCAAGTACGGCATATACTTTTCCAAGCCCGGCAACGGCATCTGCCATCAGGTGCATCTGGAAAGGTTCGGTATCCCGGGCATGACCCTGTTAGGCTCGGACAGCCATACGCCCACCTGCGGCGGGCTGGGCATGCTGGCTATCGGCGCAGGCGGTCTGGATGTTGCTGTGGCAATGGGCGGCGGGGCGTACCGTCTGAACATGCCAACGGTGATAAAGATTGAACTGACGGGAAAGCTTTCCCCGTTCGTCACGGCAAAGGATGTTATACTGGAAGTCCTGCGCATTTTGAGCGTCAAGGGCGGCGTGGGACGCGTGATCGAATACGGCGGGGACGGTATCCGAACGCTGAGCGTTCCCGAACGCGCGACGATCACGAATATGGGCGCAGAACTGGGCGCCACGACATCCATATTCCCCAGCGATGCAGTAACGCGCGCGTTCCTGAAGGCGCAGGGCCGCGAGCAGGACTGGCGCGAACTGCAGCCCGATGCGAATGCAGAATACGAGCGCGTTATCACCATTGCGCTAGATGCCCTGGCGCCGCTCGTTGCATGTCCGCACAGCCCCGACAACGTCTGCGTGGTGGGAGAAGTCAGTACCGTCAAAGCCGACCAGGTGGCGATTGGGAGCTGCACCAACTCCTCCTATGCCGATTTGATGAAGGTTGCGGCTATTTTGAAGGGGAAAACCATCCATAAGGACGTCAGCCTGGTGATCTCCCCGGGATCGAAGCAGGTGTATACCATGCTCGCGCAGAACGGCGCGCTGGCCGATATGATCGCCGCGGGCGCGCGCATCCTCGAATCGGCCTGCGGTCCCTGTATCGGCATGGGACAGGCGCCCTGCACCAACGGCGTATCGGTGCGCACGTTCAACAGGAATTTCATGGGCAGGAGCGGGACCAAAAGCGCAGAGGTGTATCTGGTCAGCCCTGAAACGGCGGCGGCGACGGCTCTGACCGGTTATATTGCCGATCCGCGCCTTTTGGGCGAGGCCATCAACGTGGAACAGCCCGATGCGTTTTTCATCAACGATAATCTGATCGTCCCTCCCGCCGAGGACGGCGACGACGTGGAAGTGGTCCGCGGGCCGAACATACAGCCCTTTCCGCTGGGCAAGCCTCTGGGAGAGTCCCTGGAGGGAGAGGTGCTCCTAAAGATGGAGGACAACATCACCACCGACCATATCATGCCGTCGGGCGCAAAGCTCTTGCCCTATCGTTCGAACATACCATATCTGTCTGATTTTTGTCTCACGCCGGTCGACGAGACCTTCCCCGCACGCGCCAAGGCGGCGGGCGGCGGGATTCTGGTGGCGGGGCAGAACTACGGCCAGGGATCCTCGCGCGAGCATGCGGCGCTTGTGCCTCTGTATCTGGGCATACGGGCCGTGCTCGCAAAATCCTTTGCGAGGATACATATGGCAAACCTCATCAATTCAGGCATACTGCCTCTGGTTTTTGAAAAACCAGAGGATTACGACGGGGTCGATACGGGCGACGCGCTCCTTATAGAAAATGTGCGCGGTCAGATCATGGCCGGTGCGCGGATCATGGTGCGGAACATGACGAAAGGAACCGAGATTCCGACGGTACTTGAGCTTTCGCCAAGGCTCAGGGAAGTCATGCTGTCCGGCGGCCTGCTTAACTATACGCGCGGGCAAGCGGGCTGAGATGGAGAAACAGCGCAAACCAAACTGGCGGCTCCTTGGCGAACTGTTTTTATCAACGCTCAAGATAGGAGCCATAACGTTTGGAGGCGGGCTTGCCATGGTCGCGGTGATCGAACGCGAGTTTGCGGGGAAGAAGAAGTGGATAGCCGAGGAAGAGATGATAGACATTATCGCCGTATCCCAATCGCTTCCTGGCGTTATCGCGATCAACAGCTCGGTCATGACAGGATACCGTGTGGCCGGCGTATGGGGCGCGGTGGCCGCCGCTGTCGGCGTGACCCTTCCTTCCTTGCTGGCGCTGATGGTTGTTACGCTGTTTTATCAGGCGTTCAGGACAAACCCGTGGGTGAACGCGGCGTTCCGCGGTCTTAGCGTAGGCGTCACCGCGTTGCTGGCGTCCGTTGCGGTGCGCATGGGCAGGAGAGTGCTAAAAGACGTTTGGACGGTGCTGTTCTTCGCTGTGGCATTGTGCGCATCGCTTTTTTCAGGCGTTTACGCCATTTGGATCATTTTAGCGGGCGGCGTACTGGGCTATGCCTTTAAACGGGGAGGGATAGCCTGATGCTCTCGTTATTCTGGATATTTTTCAAGATCGGGCTGTTCAGCATCGGCGGCGGTTATGCGATGATCCCGCTGATGCAGCAGGAGCTGGTTCACGCCGGATACATGACGCTGTCCGAGGTGACGGATATGGTGGCCATCTCCCAGATGACGCCCGGTCCTGTCGCGGTCAATGCCGCTACGTTTGCGGGCATGCGCACCATGGGCGTGGGCGGTGCGGTGGTCGCAACGCTGGGCGTGGTGCTGCCCTGCGCAATTGTTTCCATGCTGGCGGCGCGGTTCTTTTTCAAGGCCATGGATTCCCGGCTGGTGCAGGGTGCGCTCTACGGCATGCGCCCGGTGGTCGTGAGCCTGATTACCGCCGCGATGATCGCTTTTGCGTCCTCGTCCCTCTTTTCGCCGGCCGGTGGTCTGGATGCCGGTTCGGTGATCATATTTGCAGTGATTGTTGCGCTTGCGCTTGTAAAAAACGTTTCGCCGACAATACTTATCGTATTGTCCGCCATCGCGGGGCTGGTATTTTTTGCGCCGAGAGGCGTTTAGAAAACATTAGGAGTAGTTTCAATGGAGAAGCTGGGTGAATATGGCGCGGAAGAACAAGGCTCGCTGAGCTGGCGGGTGTATCATGCCATACGCCTGGCCATCATCAACGGAGAATATAAGCCGGGCGATAACCTGATAGAAACCCGTCTGGCCGGAGAATTGGGCGTTTCACGTACGCCGGTGCGCGAGGCGCTGCGCCAGCTCGAATTGGAAGAACTGGTCCTTAGCGTACCCAACAAGGGCGCCGTGGTGGTTGGCGTTTCCGAAAAGGATATCGACGACATCTATGCGATACGCTCCCTGCTCGAGGGCCTGTGCGTCCGCTGGGCTACGGAGCGCATCACATCCGAGCAGGTGGATCATCTGCAGGAAATCGTTCAACTGATGGAGATGTATACACATAAAAACGATTACGAAAAGCTTACCCGGCTCGATACCGAGTTTCATGATACGGTGTATAAGGCGTGTGATTCGCGTGTGCTGCGGCATACGCTGACGGTATTGACGCATAATGCTTCCAGGGCGCGGATGCAGTCTTTAAGCGACAGCGAGCGTGCCGCGGAGGCGGTCGGGGAGCACAGGGAAATACTCAGCGCGATGGAGAAAAAAGAGAGTACGCGCGCAGAACAACTGATGATAGAACATATCAATAAAGCACGTAAACACATGGTCACTGCCGACTGAAAACTAAGACTCACTGTACCCGATGCAGGGGTGCCCCTGCAGCATTAGTGAAATAAACGCTTAAGTATTATGAAAACATAAAACAAACAATGCGCAAACAATATGCCGAATGTGTTATACTGCTAACAATGCAAAGGAGGCGCTTATGAAGAAAGAGAAAGTATCCGAAGCGGTCATCAGGAGACTGCCCAAGTATTACCGCTACCTCAAGGAATTGGAGCGTATAGGCGTTGAACGTATCTCGTCGCAGGAGCTGAGCAAAAAAATGGGCATTAAGGCGACGCAGATACGGCAGGATCTGAATTGTTTCGGGGGATTCGGCCAGCAGGGATACGGCTATCACGTAAAGATGCTCAAAAAGGAAATAAAGGACATCATAGGCCTGAACCGGGAGTATAAGGTTATTCTTGTGGGTGCAGGCAATATCGGGCAGGCGCTTGCAAATTACATGGGCTTTGAAAAAGAGGGCTTTAACATTATCGGGATATTCGATGTCAATCCCAAACTCATCGGAAACACCATCCGCAATAAAACGATTATGGACATCGATTCGCTGCATGTATTTGCCAAGGAAAACCATGTGGACCTGTGCATCATAACGACGCCCAAGGAAAACGCGCAGGAGATAGCCGATATGGTCATCGGCGTGGGCATCAAATCCATCTGGAACTTCGCGCCTGTTGATGTTGATGCGCGCAGGGGCGTCTGCATTGAAAACGTGCATCTGAACGACAGCTTGTATACGCTTATTTACCGCATGAACGATAATGAGCGCGATGATCAGCAGGCATAAAGCCTTTAAGAAAGGGGCGAATGCTGCGATGCAGGTTCTGACCGTTCCGACGTGCGAGCGCTGCCAGATGGTGGACATAACGCGTGCGGTTTCACAGGCTGTGAAGGATTCACAGATTGAAAACGGCATATGCCTTGTGTATGTGCCGCATACGACCGCAGGCGTCACCATAAACGAGAACGCCGATCCGGATGTTGTGCGCGACATGCTCGCGGCGTTTTCGGAAATGGTGCCCAAGCTCCCGTACAGGCATATGGAAGGCAATTCGGACGCGCATATTAAGGCTGCGCTGATAGGGACATCGCAAACGGTCATCATTGAAAACGGGGCGCTCCAGCTGGGGACCTGGCAGGGCATTTATTTCTGCGAGTTCGACGGCCCGCGCACACGGAAGGTGTACGTTCAGATCATACATACCTAGCAGGAGAGCGAAAATACTACGTTTTTCCGCTGATATCAGATTGTAAAGTGCGTGATGAAACGTTTCTTGTATTCGCAATCCGGTGACATTATCATTGATATAAAGCTCTTGGCTAAAAGACCAATTATTACAAGTTGAGGAGAGGTTTTTATGAAAAAAGTATGGATTATCATGCTCGCACTTGCGCTGCTGCTGGGTTTGGCGGCATGCGGCCAAACGCAGGCGCCTGCGGCTACGGACCAGGGCAACAATGTAACGACCACGCAGGGTCAGGAGGCACAGACGGCGGCGCCGACGCAGAATACCAATAATACGAACAACGGTACGGTCACTCAGTCGGGAAGTTCGGCGAATTTTGATCTGGCGGTCACGGGTGTAAACCACTATGAATTGTCAAGCGGCAATGAGGCGATTCTTATTGAGTGCTCACTGACCAACAAGTCGGCAACAGAACAGGCGATCAGCTCAGTTATGTATTTCTCGGCAGCCGATACCTCCAATAACCAATTAACCTCATTCCTTTCCGAGGACATGATGAACGTCTCTATGGAGTTGGCAAGCAAGGGCGTGACGATCAAAACGATTGACGGCAATGTGCAGGCCGGGGGTACGCTTACCGGCTCCGTTATCTTCACGGCCCCCAAAGGAACAAAGGTAGGTACGCTGACTTTTGACAGCATGCTTACCAACGATAAAATCACGCTGCAGCTCGGCGGCATCTGAGCAATGCATGAAGCAGGACCATATGATATTGCGCGGGGCGGGAACCGTTTTAAGGTACCGCCCCGTTTTTGGCCGGCAATTGCCACAAAGCACCAAAGGCACGGGGCGTGAAATGTGTCATAAATTGTTTACAAGGAATTTGAATTATTATATCATGTAGATAATATATGTGTTAAGCACCCGGCGCCTTTGGGGGCTTTGAAAAAGTGCGGGGGAATGAATGAGAAATTTCAGTTCGAAAAAGAGGCGAAGAGCAAAAAAAGCGGGTACGGGAGTACGTGTTTTCAGCATAAAGAACAAACGAAGGTTTATTATCGTCAGCGTTGCAGTTTTGCTTCTTGCAGGGCTTGCGCTCTTTCTTTTTGCCGATAGGCCTTTATCTAATGAAGATAAAGCACGGCTCAGGCAGACGCTGGTTTACCGTGACGGCGTAAGCGTGGCCGGTGTGGACCTTTCGGGCATGACCTATGAACAAGCCCTGGGTGCGGTGGAGCCTGTGAAACAACAAATGCATGATGACGCAACCATTGAACTCGTGTATGAGGACCAGACCTGGGATTTAACGCCGGAAAACATGAAGTTTTCTTATAATTGGGATGAACAGATGGAGAATGCCCTGTTTGTCGGGTATCAGGGCAGCCTGATTACGCAATGGAGCCAAACGGGCGCAAAGACCCTGAATTTTGAGGTTACGTATACATATGAGGAATCCAACGTAAAAACCGCTGTGGATGCGGTGGTCGACGAGATCAACAGCCCGCCAAAAGAGCCTTATGCCGAGATAAATAAAAGCGGTTCGGGAGGAAAGTTCATTTACCATGAAGGAAGCCCCGGACTGGAAACGGACGAAACCGAAGTTTTTACAACGGTGATGGAGCAGCTCAAGAACAAGGACCATACGCCCATTACGCTCAAAGCGGTTAAAACGGAGCCAAAAAAGACGGTCGATGATATCCGTGCGGTAACCAAGCTCGTTTCGGGCTTCACGACCAACATCCCCAGCTCCAGCTCGCAAAACCGCAGGGATAACATAAAAAAACTGGCCGGTATCATAAACTGCCAGATTATTCAGCCTGGTGAAGAGTTTTCCATCAATGCCCTTGCAGGTATTCGTACCGAAGAATCCGGTTGGAAGCTTGCGCCGGGCATAGAGAACGGCACCTATACAGACCAGCCCGGCGGCGGCGTGTGCCAGGTATCCTCCACGCTTTACAATGCGGTATTGCTGGGGGATTTCAAGGTCACGGCACGCCAGCATCATTCCTGGCCTTCTTCGTATGTGAAAATCGGGCGCGACGCGACGATTTCTTCCTACGGCCCGGACTTTAAATTCGTGAACAACCAGAACAATCCGATCTATATCTTTGCATACGCAACCAACTACAAATGTTCGGTTGAGATCTACGGCAAGCCGCTCGACTACACCATTACCCTCGAATCCGTAATCACCGAGACGATTACGCCGCCCACGCCGAAATATACAAAGGACCCAACCAAGCCGATGGGAGAGGAGGATGAACTCTCTCCATCCAAGAGCGGATACCGCGTGGAAGTCTATAAGCATTACTACAAGGACGGGAAGCAGTACGATAAGGTTCTGGACCATCAGGACTATTACCGGCCGTTCCAGGGCGAGATTTCCGTAGGGTCGATGCCTACGCCCGCACCCACGCCCACGCCCAAGGCCACGCCGGCCCCGCAGGCGACAAAGACCCCGGCCGCAACTCCGGCAAAGACGTCGCCACCCTCGTCCCCCGGGGATTCGTAAACATAAGCCTTTCAATGAATTCCTGCGTTGTGTATGATTTTTATGACGGATTCAGGATTTATGATACGTATTTGTTAAGTGGGAGAATGTGTTATGGATGAGAACAATGAGCAGGTGACCAGCCAACCGAATGCGCCCGAGGAAAAGAAAACGTTTTTTTCACAAAAGAAGAATATCATGCTTGTGGTGCTGGGTGCGCTGCTGCTTATCCTGGGGGGCCTTGCGGTCTGGGCCTTAATCGACCAGCCTCTGAGCGATGAAGAGGTTGCCCAGCTCATGGAGACGGGCGTATTCCACAATAACATCCGCATAAACCATGTAGATATCGGCGGACTCACGGCCGCCCAAGCTAAGGAGAAAGTAGAACAGGCGAAAAATGCATCCACGGCAACTTATCAACTTGAATTCCGACTCAATAACCAAAAATGGAAGCTTACGGGCACCGAGCTGAAAATAACTTCGGATATCGATAACATACTCAAAGAGGCGATGCTGCTCGAAAAATCGGGAAGCTACTGGCGCCGGCTGACAACGGAAAACACATTGAACGGCAAAGGCCACGATTATTCCGTAACGCTCACCGCCGACCCCGCGGTACTTAAAGAACAGACCGGCCGGGTCGCCGCAGACGCCTCCACAGATGCTGAAGAACCGGCTTTTCAGGGCGTGGATAAAAGCGGAAAACCCGTTTTCGCCGAAGGGAAAGCAGGGTACACTGTGGATGCCGCGATGCTCTTGAAAACGGTGCAGGACCGTTTTGCGAGTCAGGATTTTTCGCTTATTGAACTAACGGCAAATAAAACCGAACCGAAAATGACGGCCAGGGAGCTCCGGGAGAACACGGTGCTGATTGGCGCATTTACGACCAATTATGACAGCAACTCAAACAGGGAATTCAATATCGAAAAAGGCGTCAGGATCCTGAACGGCACCGCCGTGCAGCCGGGCGAGATTTTTGACATCAACGCGCTCCTCGGGCCGCGCACGTATGCGCTGGGGTGGAAGGGCGCAAACGGCATCGTCGACGGGTCGCGTTACGAGGTCCAGCCGGGAGGCGGCGTTTGCCAGATTTCCACAACCCTTTTTGGCGCGGTATTGCGCGCGGATCTCGAGGTAGTGGAGCGGAAAAACCATTCTTTTCCCTCGACCTATGTAAAAATAGGCCAGGATGCGACGATCTCCACCGGCGGGCCCAACTTCCGTTTCAAAAACACCCGTTCAGGACCCGTATATGTCGCGATGCGGGTTGACGGGCGTAAGAATATCACTGTGGAGCTGTACGGGCCGCCTCATCCCAAGGGATATACCGTCAAGATCACATCCCAGTTGGTGAGCACGTTTTACCCCGCGCCCGCGCTGGTAACCGTAGACAAATCCAAACCCGCAGGGTACAGGGAAGAGGTCTCGCTTTACCATGTGGGCAAGAAATCGAGGACGTATAAAACCTATTATAAGGACGGCAAGCAGGTCGGGCAGCCGATCCTGATCTATGCGGACACTTATCCGGCAGTGCGCTCCAAGATTATCGTCGGTCCCGCCAAGACGCCCAAACCTACAACGAAGCCGACAACCGCACCGACAGCCCCGCCGCCGGCAACGCCGGCGCCAACGTCATGATGGAACGCCTGTAAATAACATTAAAGCATCGGTGCGTTATTCATTGTACCGGTGCTTTTCTTGTGATGACAAAATGGCTCGAATTATAGAATATCAACGTTGCGCGCAGGGTGGCCGGATGTTATAATAAAAGGGATATTATAACAGTATAAGTTAAGTATAACCAAAATGGCAGCAGTTGCATGCATACCGGCGCTGAGCCGTAGTTTGACAGTGGCGGCTGC
Organism: Bacillota bacterium; assembly: GCA_049324235.1. Classification (GTDB taxonomy): domain Bacteria; phylum Bacillota; class Clostridia; order Christensenellales; family UBA1431; genus UBA1431. The sequence continues at coordinate 53,865 of JBMOLJ010000033.1, read as the reverse complement.
GGTATATTTTTTCGCTGTTTAAACGAGCAAATTTATGTGGATAAGGGAAAAGTGTTATGACAGAAATCAATGCGCAGGACCGGAAAGGTAAGCCCGGGGACGGAAAACCGTTTTTTTCAAAAAAGAAGAATATTTTGCTTGTAGTATTGGGCGTACTGGCGTTACTTCTCGGAGGCGGCGCGGTCTGGGCGTTTGTCGATCAGCCGTTGAGCGATCAACAGACAGCGCAGATCATGGAGACGGGCGTGTTCCATAGCAACATCCGCATAAACGGCGTGGATGTGGGCGGACTCACGGCTGATCAGGCCAAAGATAAGGTCGAGAGCCAGAACAACACATCCGCGCAGACTTTTGCGCTTACACTGCAGCTGGATGAAAAGCAATGGCAACTGACGGGGGCAAATCTGGAAATAACGACGGATATCGATAACGTGCTCAAAGAAGCCATGCTTGTGGATAAATCAGGAAGTAACTGGCGCCGTCTCACTGTCAACAACACATTAAACGGCAAAGGTTACGATTATACCATAAAGCTTACCCCCGACGCCGCAGCGCTTGAGGAACAGGTCAATGCTCTTGCAAAAGAAGCAACCACCGAGCCGAAAGAACCTTCTTTCAAGGGTTTGGATGCAAGCGGAAAACCGACGTTTGAAGAGGGAAAGACCGGGTATGTGGTGGATGCCGCTGCGCTTTTGAAAACGGTGCAGGACCGTTTTGCGAGTCAGGATTTTTCCGCCATTCAAATGACGGCGCAAAAGACCGAGCCGAGCACTACAGCCGAAGAACTTCAAAAGAATGCAGTGCTCATCGGGAGCTTTACCACGTATTATGGCGACAGCAGCTCAAACCGAAAATATAATGTCGGGAGAGCCGCTGGCTTGATAAACGGGGTCATTGTAAAGCCTGGTGAGATATTTGATACGAACGCAACGCTGGGCCCGCGAACCTATCAGCTCGGATGGAAGGCTGCCAACGGAATCACGGGTGGAAACCGGTATCAGCTTGAGGCGGGCGGCGGTGTGTGCCAGGTCGCGACCACGCTGTTCAATGCGGTGATGGAAGCGGACCTCAAAATCGTGGAACGCTGGAACCATTCATTGAAATCGCATTATGTTCCGCCCGGAAGGGACGCGACAATCTCCACCGGCGGGAAAAACTTCCGTTTCGAGAATACGCGTTCCGGTCCGGTATACGTCGTTGCCGTTGCTACCGGGTCAAGACTCACCGTGCAACTGTACGGGCCGCCGCATCCACAGGGGTATACGGTGAAGATTACGCAGGTGACAACAAGCGTGATCTATGCCAAGCATTTGACAAAGCTGGATCCCACCAAACCCGTGGGATATAAAGAAGTAGATAAGACCAATGCTTCACAGAACGGATGCACGGCAGACACATACAAAACTTATTATAAAAACGGCAAACAGGTGGGGGAGCGCATTCTCATCTTCCATTCCAAGTATAATGCGGTGAATTATCTTACAATTGTTGGTTCGGCGCCCACGCCAACGCCCACGCTAAAGCCGACGCCAACTCCCAAACCCACAACAGAGCCGACTACAAAACCAACGGCAACACCCAAACCGACACTTGCACCAACACCTTAAAAAGAATTGCACACTATAAAAACACCGGCTGACCAATGCGGTCTGCCGGTGTTTTGTCGTTAGCATGCTCGTGTTTATGTTGGTGATGGCGATAATGTAGCTGAGGGTGTGGGCGAGGGTTTAGTTGCAGGTGTAGGCTTAGTGGTTGGCTTCGTTGTCGGTTTAGTCGTTGGCTTAGCAGTCGCGGATGGCGTGGGCGAAGGAGTTGGTTTCGCCGGGTCAGGTCCGTTCACGTATGTTTTCCCGTTCATAGGAGCCAGATTATAAGGCTGGAACTCTTCTACTTTTAGCTCCTTGCCGTCAAGGGAAAGGATATGCTTATACGTCTGCGCCTTTATGCCCAAGCGCTTTTGCGCATATACATAAGACTCTCCGGACGCAATCACACGATCATTGGGCGCTTTTGAGGCGTTATAGACAAACTCCATCACAGGAGAACCAAACGTTCCAAGCTTTTTAGAGGAGAAACGGAGTATGACCTCTCCGTACGCTGGATCGGCGACCGGCGGCCCGTAGATCTCGCCCGTAACGTTCTGGGCTTTCGGGTTCGCTTTGCGCAGGGAAGATTTTTCTAGCAATTATGGTTTACTGCCCTACAGAATTTAACCGTGTGACCAATGTTTATAAGGTTGCGCACCGGGCGATTGAATGATAAAATACAAAGATATTATTTGTGCTTGGCGTGTTGTAAGGAGGGGGAATATGACGAAGGAACTCACCAAGGAAATTCTGGAGATCCTTAGGCAGGATTGCCGGATAGACGAAGACCAGATAGCCGTTATGATCGGGGCCGACCCGCAGGAGGTGGCCGAGGAGATCAGGCGGATGGAACGCGACCATATCATCGTCAAGTATAATGCCGTGATAAACATGGAAAAGGTTGACAAGGATATGGTGCAGGCGCTGATTGAAGTACGGGTTACGCCGCAGCGCGAGCAGGGCTTTGACGCACTGGCAAAACGCATCTACCGTTTTTCTGAGGTGCGCAGCGTGTATCTCGTATCCGGCTCGTACGACCTGATGGTACTGGTCGAAGGCCTGAATATGCGGCAGGTCGCGCTGTTCGTTGCAGAGAAGCTCTCGGTGCTCGACGGCGTGCTGTCAACGGCAACAAGCTTTGTGCTGCGTAAATATAAAGAGGACGGCGTCATCATACTTGATGATGAAAAGGATGATAGATTGGTGGTGACGGCATAACGCCATGATGGATTACAGTAAAATTATATCAAAACGGGTAGCCGATGTGCCTCCTTCGGGAATACGCAAATTCTTTGACCTGGCCAGCGAGATGAAGGACGCGATATCCCTGGGCGTGGGGGAGCCGGACTTTGTCACGCCGTGGAATATCCGTGAGGCGGCAATCTACTCCATCGAACGCGGGCACACCCACTACACATCCAACCACGGTATGATAGAGCTCCGGGAACTCATCGAACAATATATGTCCGAGCGGTTCAACCTGAGCTATACGCCGGGGCAGATCATGGTAACCGTCGGCGCGAGCGAGGCGATTGACCTGTCTTTGCGCGCGATCATCGAACCGGGCGACGAGGTGCTTGTCCCCGAGCCATGCTATGTGTCCTACATGCCCAAAGTCCTGTTTGCAGGCGGCGTACCCGTACCCATTCAGATGTCCGACGAGGATGAATTCAAATTCACGGTGGATAATGTAAAACCGCTTATAAACGACCGCACCAAAGCCATTATCGTAGCGTTTCCTAACAACCCGACCGGTGCGATCATGACTGAAAACGAGCTGAAACCCATTGCCGAGCTGCTTGCGGATAAGAACATCATCGCGATTTCGGATGAGGTCTATGCCGAGCTTACGTACCAGGGGAAGCATACCAGCATTGCGTCGCTTGACGGGATGTGGGACCGGACCATCGTCATCAACGGCTTTTCCAAGGCGTTTGCGATGACGGGCTGGCGCCTGGGCTATATCTGCGCGCCGACTGAGCTGTTAAACGCGATGCTCAAGATCCACCAGTTCACAATGCTGTGCGCGCCGATCATGAGCCAGGCGGCGGGGGTCGAGGCGCTGCGGGCCGGTTTTGAGAACAATTTCGCCGACGTGGAGAGAATGCGCAGGGAGTATAACCGCAGGCGCAGGGTGATCGTTGACGGATTCAGGGATATGGGACTGTCCTGTTTCGAGCCGATGGGCGCGTTTTATGCCTATCCCTGCGTGGAAAAGACGGGTATGACCGCCGACCGGTTCTGCGAAGGGCTTATAAAATCGCAAAAGGTTGCCTGCGTGCCGTCGACAGCCTTCGGCAATTCGAACAGCTTTATGCGCTGCTCGTACGCGACCTCCCTGGATAACATCAACGAGGCGTTGAAACGTATCCGTGCATATCTGCAGGAGATTTAGACGGTGGCGCTGCACAGTAAACGCTTACCGGATAGTCTTGGGCCTTAATGAGGAGGAAGAAACATTCCTGACGCGGGGTTCGTGCGAAAAGTGAAGATTCCGAACTATCTGTGGTTCTCGGTACTCATGCTGGTGATCTGCCTGCCCATGGGCGCGGCGGCGCTGGTTTATTCTGTACGCGTCGAGCGGTACGTGATGCAGCAGGATTACCCTGCTGCATACGAAGCCTCGTTTAAGGCACGCAAAATCAACATACTCGGCCTTGTGATCATGGCTGTCGCTGCGGCAGCCTATTTTTTGTTCATGTTGGTGGTCATGCTGGTTGTAAAATAACAACTTTATTAGTAAAATGAATACGAAGATTGCACGGCCGTTTGTTTGCCCGGCTGAACCGGTACGATATCTGGAAGGTGTTTTTATGTATTGTTCAAAATGCGGGCGCGAAAATCCCGACGACTATAATTATTGCAAGGAATGCGGACACGATCTGCGTTATGCAAAAAGAGCGTACCCGCATACGAAGACCGTACCCAATTATCTGGCTTTTTCGATCATCATGATTTTTCTCTGCCTCCCTTTCGGGATCGCGGGCCTTATCTATTCGCTGAGGGTGGACGAATTTCTTTTGCAGGGCAACGAGGAAGCCGCACGGATCGCTTCGGATAAGGCAAGACAGATGGACATCATCGGGCTGATCGTGCTGGGCGCGCTGATCGCCATCCCGGTAATCATCGCAATCATATGCCTGATATGCTGCATACCCATAATTCCTTATATTAATATACACTGACCTTAATAAATCATGGAGGTATTGAAGATGTTTTGTCCACAGTGTGGCAAGCAATTGCCGGATGACGCGAACCACTGCATGTATTGCGGCCGAAGTGTAGGCCAGAACGGACAGGATACGCAGGCGCCGCCCCAGGCAAACCAGTCCCAGATCGCACAGGCGTACGCGACGATATCCAACCATCTGGCGCTGTCCATTATCGCAATTTTTCTTTGCCTGCCTTTCGGTATCGCCGGACTGGTGCAGTCCCTGAAGGTGGACCAGTTCATTAAGCTGGGCGACTTCGAAAGCGCGAAAATGTTTTCCGAAAAAGCAAAAACTTACAGTATGATCGGACTTATCGTCGGCGGAATTCTTATCGTGCTCTCGATAATCCTGGGCGTGGTGTTCGGTATAGGGTTTATGAACTGGTGGCACAATTATCGTTATTAACCCTCCGAGGATTCATCTGTAAAAGCAAACATTAACGAAACGTTTTCCGGTTTGCAGGCAATTGACAACCGGTGGGAAAAGTGATGAAAAACCGCAGAAAAATCATCCGATATGCTGTATACGCTGTTCTGGCGGCGGCTCTGGCCGCCGCCCTTGTATACATGGCGTTATTGGACGAAGTGCAGCCCGGGCCGTTTGTACCCTGCATTTTTCATGCGGCGACCGGCCTGTATTGCCCCGGCTGCGGCATGTTCCGGCTTATCTATCATCTCGTGCATCTGCGCATCGGTACAGCGTTTGCGTGCAATCCCCTGGGCTTCATCGTACTGCCCTGCCTGAGTGCGGCATGGGTTATGCAGAGGTTTCCGCGGGGCCGGAGCCTTGTTTCGAGAATTGACCGCCTGACTGTGACGCGCTCCCTGCTTTGGGCTATCGCCGCATTCTGGGTACTCAGAAACATTCCCGTCTTCCCGTTCACACTCCTTGCGCCGCTGGGCGCGCTTGCATAAAACGATACAATCATACAAAAAACGCGGCAGGAGCATGGAATACCGGGGTAACCGATATTGCCGCGCAGTTTTTCAGGCGCGCGGTATTGCGCAGGAAATGGAAACCTAATTTGGAATCCCGGGAAGGGAAACGAATAATAGATACATATGGTCTGATATGTAAAAAACCGCGGGAACGGTTATTGCTCCCGCGGTTTTTGTGTACTGCCCGAGAATTTGAAAACTGTCACACAAGCGTGGAAACGGTACGGATTATGTAAAATGGGCGTTATTTATACGTTAATTTCCGGTTGATATCATGTTATAACTATATTAAAATTGTGAATGGTGCCACGAATACTCTAAAGGACATTTGGAGACCTATGAACATCGTACTGTGCAATCCCGAAATACCCCAGAATACCGGGAATATCGCGCGCACCTGCGCGGCGACGGGGTCTTCTCTGCACATCGTTCTTCCCATGGGTTTCAGTGTCCAAGACAGGCATTTGAAGCGCGCGGGACTGGATTACTGGCATATGACGCCCATCTTTTATTACGATGATTTTGAATCCGTGCTGCAGGAAGGCGCCGGAAAAAACTTCTATTTTCTGAGCACGCGCGCGGGCAGGGCCTATGACGCGGTGCGCTATCACAAAGGCGATTATCTCGTTTTCGGAAGCGAAACTAAAGGGTTGGATGAAGCAATCATCCGGCGCTTTTATGATAAATGTTTACGCATACCAATGAAGAGCGGGGCGCGCAGCCTGAATCTGGCTAATTCGGTTGCGGTCGTCGTATACGAAGCCCTGCGCCAGAACGGTTTTTCCGGCCTGGTATGATACTCCAAAAACTCAGCTAAGGAGAGAGCTACCCGAAATGAATATATTGAATATATTTCAGATGTGCGGAGGATTAGGCCTTTTCTTATATGGCATGAAAATCATGAGCGAAGGCCTGGAGCGCGCGGCCGGAGACAGGATGCGCGAAATGCTCGGGAAACTGACCAACAACCGGGTAAAGGGCGTGCTGGTAGGCATGGGCATCACGATGGTCATCCAAAGCTCGTCGGCGACGACGGTGACGGTCGTCGGGTTTATCAATGCGGGCCTGCTGCAGTTGCAGCAGGCAGTCGGGATCATTATGGGCGCAGAGATCGGGACCACGGTCACCGCGCAGATTATTGCAGTAAAGCTTACAGATATCGCACCTATTTTTGTATTCGTGGGCGCAATCTGCTTCATTCTTTTTAAAAACCGGTCGGTTAAACGCTTCGGCGAGATACTGGCTGGTTTTGGCATTCTGTTCCTGGGGATGAAACTGCTTGCAGGCGCGATGGAGCCATTAAAGACGGATGTGGCGTTCCAGCATTTCATGGTCAACTTCCAAAGCCCCTTTGTCGGCATTTTAACAGGCCTGCTGGTGACCTGTATCATCCAGAGCTCCTCGGTTTCGATCGGTATACTGCAGGCGCTGGCCATGCAGGGACTCATTCCCCTGAGCAGCGCTGTTTTCGTCGTGCTGGGCTGCAACATCGGCACCTGCATCACGGCAGTGCTGGCCAGCCTGAGCGCAAACACGGATTCAAAGCGCGCCGCGATCATACACGCGAGCTTTAACACAATAGGTACGATTATTTTCAGCGTGCTTCTTGCGGTATTGCCGATTGTGGATTGGCTGCAATCGCTGTCGCCTGATAATGTGGCCAGACAGATCGCCAACTTCCATACGCTGTTCAACACAACGAACGTCATACTGATGCTGCCGTTTGCGCACCTTCTGGTCAAACTGGCAAAGACACTGCTGCCCAACCGCAAGGACGATGACTGCGGGGAAGATGAAAGAGCGCTGGTCCACATCAACGAAACGATGCTGGAAGCGCCGGCGGTGGCGGTCGATCTCGTCCACGAGGAATTGAACCGGATGGGCAGGCTGGCCAGGCGCAATTTCTCCGCGTCAGTAAAGGCATTTTTCAACAAGGACGATGCTTTGGTCGAGAAAGTGCTTCGGCGCGAGAAAAACATCAATTACATAAACCACGAGATCATCCGTTATCTTGTGAAATGCTCGTCACTGGACCTGTCTGACAAAGACAGGGAAACCATCGGCTCTTACTTCCATGTGGTAGGAGACATGGAACGTATCGGGGACCACGCGGAAAACATCGCGGGGTATACCATTACCCGCATTGATGAAAAGCTTAAATTCACCGACGAGGCGCTTGCCCAACTCAGGATCATGACCGAAAAGGTGGAAGAGATCATTGATGTGTGCCTGGATGTCTTCGCCAAGCGCGACGAGTCGCGCCTCGGCATGGTTGAAGCCCTGGACCGCGTGATCAACCGCATGCAGGTAGACTTTAAACAAAGCCATATCGACAGGCTGAGCGTTGAGGTCTGTTTTCCGAAAAGCGGCGTCATATTCACGGACATGATCAGCGAGCTGGAGCGTGCGGCAGACCATGCCAAGAACATCGCGTACTCGCTCCGCCCGATAAAGGATAAACCCGCGAAACCGGCCGTGTGACTTGCATGGGGCGGGTGGCACTTGTTATAGGGTTGCCGTTTTGTTATAATGATGCATACGCTATGAATGGAGCGGAGGCTGGGGAATGGTCGAGATCAGAAAAGTTGAAACGGCGGCGGACCTGAGAAAGTTTGTGAGTCTTCCGTACGCGATTTATAAAGACAATCCGTATTGGGTGCCAGAAGTACGCACGGAAGAGAAGGCGATGCTATTACCCGCTAAGAATCCGTCGCTGAAATACAATGAAACCATTTCATTTCTGGCAATCAAAGGGGGAAAAGCGGCCGGCCGCGTGACAGCAATCCTGAACACGGCCGCAAACGAGGCGTGGAACGAGAGCGCCGTGCGTTTCTGGCTACTTGATTTCATTGAAGATTTCGAGGTGGCGCAGGCGCTTTTTGCGGCGGTGGAGGACTGGGCGCGCAGCAAGGGGATGAACAGGGTGCAGGGGCCGCTCGGCTTCTGCGACCTTGATAAGCAGGGCATGCTGGTCGAGGGTTTTGAAGAGCAGGATCTTGCCATTACGATCTATAATCATCCGTACTACCCGCAGTATATGGAAAAAATGGGCTACACCAAGAAATACGACTGGCTGGAGTTTCAGGTCATGACGCCCGAGAAGCCCAGCGAGCGCGTACAGCGCATTGCGGATCTCATCCTGCGCAGGAACCATTTTACCATTTTGCCGCTTAAGACAATCAAGGATATCTATCCGTACCTTGATGAGGCCTTTGAGGTGCTCAACGAGGCGTTCAGGGAGCTTCCGGGCGTGGTGGAACTCTCGCGAGAGCAGGCGGACAAATATATCACCGAGTACATTAAATATATCTCACCGGATTATTTGTGCGTGGTGATGGATAAGAACAACAAAATAGCCGGTTACGGCGTGGCTGTGCCGTCCCTCGGCAAAGCCATCCGGAAAAGCAAAGGGCGGCTTTTCCCGTTCGGAATCTTCCGGCTGATGCGTGCATTGAAACATAATGATTCGCTCGATCTGTACTTTATCGCGATCCGGCCGGATATGCAGAACGCGGGCGTGAGCGCCGTGGTTCTGAACGAGTTTACGAAAAATGGTATAAAAAACGGTATCAAATGGGCGGAAACCGGGCCTGAGCTTGAGGAAAATACGCGCATGCTTGCCCTGTGGAAAGAATTTGAAACACGGCAGCACAGGCGCCGCCGGTGTTATGTAAAGGACCTTGATTGACATAACAATAATTGAAAAAGAATATACTATATAAGCATAAAAATCCCCGGCCAAACATGCCGGGGATTTTTATACGGGCATGTTTGGCCGGCGGCGGGGGACAATACGAATATTAAAAAAGGCGGAAACCATTGTGAAAAGCAAAAAGAAGGCGTACATGCTGGGGGTCGGCGCCGTCGCGGGCTTTATAAACGGACTGCTGGGCACGGGCGGCGGCCTTATCGTCCTGCTGGGGATGCTCCGGCTTAAAGAAGCGCAGGCAGGCGCGCACGCTGCGTCCACGGCGTGCGCGCTTTGGTTCACACTCCTGAGCGCCGCCACCTATACCGGCGCAGGTCAGGCCGACGCGGCGCTGTTGTTGGCGGTAGTGCCGGGCATGGCGATTGGCGGCTATCTTGGTTCATGGCTTTTGGGCCGCCTTCCCGAGCGCGTGCTGAAAATTCTGCTGGGCGCTTCGCTTACGGTTTCCGGCGCGTTTATGATTCTTTTGTAAAGGAAGAAGGTAATTCCATGCTGGAGTTTGTTCTGGGCATCCTGTCCGGCGTTGCGGCCGGAATGGGCCTGGGGGGCGCCGCCTTGCTGGTGCCTTCGCTCATGCTTCTTTCAGGCGTCAAACAGCTTGCGGCACAGACGGCCGGGTTGTACGGCTTCATACCGGCTGCCGCCGTATCGACCTGGACCAATTGGAGAGCGCGGCGCTTGAACGGGCGTTATCTCTTTTATATTGGAACGTCAGGCGCTGTTACCGCGTTTTTGGGCGCGCGGCTTGCTTTTTTGTTGAGCGGCATAGCATTACGGACGATATTCGGCATATTTTCGGTGAGCGTCGGGGCTGTCCTGATTGTAACCGGAATCAAACAGAAGAAATAACCCTATTCATGCAATTCGGGAAACAGAATCCTTCATAATCTTTCAAAATGTATATACACAAAAGTATGCATGTGTTATAATAATAACGATTTATATAAAGAACGCACTTTTGATTTTGAAAACACTTCTTTATTCTTTTCCATATTTTTATAGGAAAAAAATAAAGAGGTGTTTCTTAAAATGTGTTTTTACCGGAATCATTGAAAGAAGGTGTAAAGGTGATTAAGGAACGTACGTTCAAGGGAGGTACGCACCCCCTTGGCCGGATGCATCACGGCAAGCATTTGTCTGAGAAGCAGCCCATTACCAAGGCGAAACCGCCGGCGGTAGCGGTGCTTCCCATGGCGCAGCATATCGGCGCACCCGCCAAATGTGTTGTCAAGGTTGGCGATACCGTGAAGATGGGACAGCTCATCGGTGAGCCGGGCGGCTTTGTAAGCGCGCCCGTGCACGCAAGCATCTCGGGTAAAGTTATTGCCGTGGAACCCCGCCTGGTGGCGTCGGGGGCAAAGCCGCTGTGCGTAGTGATCGAAAACGATTTCCAGGACACCGTTGTGGACGGACTCAAGCCGGCCGGCAGCATCGAAGCGCTGTCACCCGACGAAATCAAGGCTGCGATTACGGCCGCCGGCATGGTCGGCATGGGCGGCGCCGCATTCCCCACGCACGTGAAACTTTCGGTGCCTCCTGAAAAGAACGTCGACTGCATCATATTGAACGGTGCGGAATGCGAGCCCTTCCTCACGGCGGACCATCGCGTGATGCTTGAAAAATCCGAAGACGTCGTATTGGGCCTGCAGGCCATCATGAAAGCGGTGGGCGTTCAAAAAGGCTATATCGGGGTGGAACTGAATAAGCCGGATGCAATCGCAGCCCTCGAAAAAGCGATAGCGGGCAAGGCGGGCATCGAGATCGTCACGCTCAAGGTGAAATACCCGCAGGGCGCCGAGAAACAGCTCATCAATGCCGCGACCGGGCGCGAGGTGCCTTCGGGGGCGCTTCCGGCCGACGCGGGCGTGGTGGTATCCAACGTAGGGACCGCCGCAAAGATTGCCGAGGCGCTGTCTACCGGCATGCCGCTCATTGAGCGCGTGGTCACGGTATCCGGTGCGGTAAAAAGCCCCGCGAACCTGCTGGTGCGCATAGGCACCCCGTTTGGCGACATTATCGAGCAGGCGGGCGGTACGGAAGGCGAAATCGGAAAGATATTAAACGGCGGACCGATGATGGGACAGCCGGTGTACGATACGTCGGTGCCGGTGCTCAAGGGCACATCGGGCATCGTGGTGCTTTCCAAGGAGCTTGCAAATACCGATGAAGAAAGCAACTGCATCCGCTGCGGAAGATGCGCGGAGCATTGCCCCATACGTTTGCAGCCCCTGTATATCGACGGTTATTCACGCCTGAACAACCTGGAAAAAGCGGAAGCATTCCACGCGCTGGATTGCATCGAATGCGGCGTATGCTCGTATGTATGTCCCGCAAAACGCCAGCTGGTACAGTCCATCCGTCTGGCCAAGGGCGCTATTCTGGCTGCACGAAGAAAGAAAGCGTAGGAAGGGAAAAGATAAAATGGAAAACACAATCATTTCCAGCTCTCCGCATATCCGCTCGAACGAGACCGTGTCGCGCATCATGATCGACGTTCTGATCGCGCTTTTACCGGCAGCCGTCGCCGCGGTCGTTATCTTCGGATATTGGGCCGCGGTCATAATTGCGATTGCTGTGGGTACGGCGGTTATTACGGAGGCTTTGATACAGTTTTTGACAAAGAAAAAGGTAACGGTTAATGACTGGTCGGCGGTCGTAACCGGGGTTATCGTTGCGTTTAACCTTACGCCGACCGCACCGTGGTATCTCCCCTTTATCGGTTCGATCTTTGCAATCGCTATCGTCAAGCAGGTGTTCGGCGGGCTGGGACACAACTTCATGAACCCCGCCGCGGCGGCAAGGGTATTTTTGATGACCTCATTCGGCGTTCAGATGACAAACTGGGTGAACCCCGCTGTGGACGCGGTGAGCAACGCGACGCCGCTGGCAATCGTAAAAGGGCTTTCCACCGACCCGCTGCCTTCCATATCGAATATGCTGTTCGGCGTTCATGGTGGCTGTCTGGGCGAGACCTGCGCGATAGCGCTTATTATCGGCGGGATCTACCTGCTTGTGCGCAAGGTGATTTCCTGGCACATACCGGTTGCATTTATCGGCACTGTAGCAATCTTAACATTAATATTCGGGCCTATCCAGAATGTGGTGTACCATCTTCTGGGCGGCGGCCTGCTCCTGGGCGCCATTTTCATGGCGACCGACTACGTCACCTCGCCGGTTACGCCTGTGGGAAAGATCATCATGGGCGTAGGTTGCGGTGCGATCGTAGTCGTTATCCGCCTGCTGGGGGGCATGGCGGAAGGCGTTGCGTTCTCGATCATCCTTATGAATATTGCAACCCCGATGATTGACCGCATGACACGCCCCCGTATCTATGGGGAGGTGAAGAAAAATGCGTGATTTTCTAAATCTTGGGCTCAGGCTGTTGCTTATATGCGCAATTTCAGCGGGACTGCTCGGCGCGACCTACAGCGTTACAAAGGATCCTATCGCGCAGCATCTTGCGGAGGCGAGTGTGGCGGCAAATAAGGCCGTATGCTCCGAAGCTTCTGATTTCAAAGAAATGAACATGAGCGATCTCCAGTCGCAGGCGGGATGGAACGATTCGTTTGCGGACGTGACTCAAGTACTTGAGGGCCAAAAGGAAGGTAAAACAGTTGGTTATGTGCTCAAAGTGAACGGTACGGGTTATGCCGGACTCATCGCTATGACGGTGGGTGTAAGCCCTGACGGAAAATACACCGGCGTGAGTATCGATTCGCAGAATGAAACGGCTGGCCTGGGTGCCAATGCAACGCAAGAATCCTTCAGAAGCCAGTATGTCGGTAAATCTTCAGACCAGGAAATTACGGTTTCAAAGACGCCGACGACAAAAGATACCGAGATACAGGCTATTTCGGGCGCGACGATAACATCGAGGGCTGTTACCAAAGCAATCAACGTGGCGGGCCAGTTTGCGCAGGCCTTCCTTGTTGGCAAATAAAGGAAAGGGGTGTAGAAAATGAAATTAGGAAAAGTTTTTCTAAATGGCATACTCGATGAAAACCCCACCTACCGCCTCGTGCTGGGTACCTGTCCCACGATGGCCATCACTACGGCGGCATCCAACGGCATCGGCATGGGTTTATCGGTTACATTCGTGTTGGTGTTTTCTAACCTTGTGATCTCTCTGCTCCGGAAATTTACACCGGATAAGATACGCATTCCGATTTTCATCGTGGTTATCGCCGCGTTCGTGACCATTGTACAGTTGGTCATAAAGGCATATGTTCCGGACCTAGATAAATCGCTGGGTATTTTCATACCGCTCATCGTCGTGAACTGTATCATACTGGGGCGCGCGGAGGCGTTTGCGTCCAAGAACAAGCCGCTCGCGGCCATCGCGGACGGTTTGGGCATGGGTGTTGGATTTACGCTGGCTATCACATTCATCGCCATCATTCGTGAACTGCTTGGTAATGGAACCATTTTTGGGTTCACGATACTTGCAGATTGGTATGCTCCCATTCGGATCTTCATATTGGCGCCGGGCGGCTTCCTGACATACGGCATGGCGATCGCGTTGTTCAACTGGGCAACCAGTAAAGGTAAGAGTAAAAGCCTGAAGGAAGGAGGCAAAGCATAATGGATTATATCTGGGGAATTTTCCTGCTGCTTGTCAGCTCCATTCTGGTAAACAACTTCATACTGTCAAGGATACTCGGCATCTGCCCGTTCTTGGGCGTATCCAACCAGATGAGTTCGGCAGTGGGTATGGGAATCGCCGTAACGTTTGTTATGGGAATGGCCTCGGTGATTACCTATTTGATACAATATTTTCTGCTCAATCCGCTGGGCATTCCTTATATGCAGACCTTGGCGTTCATTTTGGTCATTGCGGCCCTGGTGCAGCTCGTGGAGATGGTGCTGATGAAGAGCAGCCCTACGCTCTATCAGGCTTTGGGCGTATACCTGCCTTTGATTACGACAAACTGCGCCGTGCTGGGCGTAACCATTATCAACATCAATAATAGCTACGATCTTTTCCAAACGTTCATCAGCGGTGTCGGCGGTGCTCTCGGTTTCATGCTTGCAATCGTGCTCTTTGCTGGTATCCGCGAACGTATGGCGACATCTCCTATCGGTAAGCCGTTCCAGGGATTCCCGATAGGCTTGATTTCGGCAAGCCTCATGTCCATGGCTTTTTTAGGGTTCTCTGGACTCATTAAATAGGGAAGGAGGGGAAAATCATGCTACAAGATGTGCTCATACCTTTTGCTGTGTTAGGCGGCCTCGGTTTGGTACTGGGATTGCTGCTTGCCCTCGCTTCCAGGAAATTTGCCGTTGAGGCAGACCCCAAGGTGGAGGCCGTACGTGAGCTGCTTGCGGGCGCGAACTGCGGCGCGTGCGGTTTTCCGGGATGTAACGGTCTGGCGGCCGCAATGGCTGAAGGAAAGGCGCCTATTGACGCGTGTCCGGTGACTTCGCGTGAAAACCGGGGCAAGATAGCGGATATCCTGGGCGTTGCGAACGAGGAAACGATGCCCATGGTCGCATCCGTGCTCTGCCGGGGCGGCAAGAACTCCAAGAACAGTTTCACATACCGAGGGCTGCAGACCTGCGCGGGCGCAAAGCTGGTCGCAGGCGGGCCGAAATTCTGCGCCTGGGGCTGCATCGGCTTTGGCGACTGTATCAAGGCCTGTAATTTCAATGCTATATCTTTCAACGAGGATGGTGTGCCGCGTGTGGACAGGGATAAGTGTGTCGCATGCAGGAAGTGCGTGGAAACCTGTCCGGTTGGCATTATTCAAATGCTACCTAAGGACAGCATGGTGCGCGTGGAGTGCATGAACCAGAACAGGGGCAAGGATATCCGGCCCATCTGTTCCAATGCCTGCATCGGCTGCGGTTTATGTTCGAAGGCATGCGAATACGGGGCGATTACGGTGAATAACAGTCTGGCCGCCGTAGACCCGCAAAAGTGTACGGCCTGTCTGGCCTGCGTAGCGAAGTGCCCTACCGGCGCGGTCGTTTCACTGGTTAAGAAAGCAGAGGAACCTCAAGTGCAGGCGCAATAAGGCAAGATTTACAAAAATCCCGGCCCAAAGGCCGGGATTTTTTGCCATTACCCGTATATGCTTTTTGTTTGCCAAAACCGTGTTTTATGTTAGTATTGGGTAAAACCGAACTTAAGGGGAGAAAAGTCTGAAAGAAATCGAAGCTTTCTGGAAGATTTAGCGCATGTGCAATTTATTTTTGCGCATGCAAAAATAAATTGCACGCGCGGGGAAATGCGTTTTATCCCATTTGTACAAGGGGTAATTCATTTACCCGCAGAGAAATGGTGATAAAACATGCAGAAGAAGCTGGTGCTCGCATCCATGTCCCCACGGAGGAAGCAGCTTTTAGACCAGGTCGGCATTGCGTTTGAGATTATTGCCGCGGATGCGGACGAACGGATAGATGAAGGGCTCCCGCCCGCGCAGAACGCCGAAAACATCGCGCTGAAAAAAGCACAGGCGGCAGTCCAGCGTGCGGGCGGGGCCGCCGTGCTGGCCGCTGACACGATGGTGGTCGTGGACGGGAGCATCCTCGGAAAGCCGCGCGACGGGGCGGATGCCGCACGAATGCTCACGCTGTTGCAGGGCAGGGGGCACGAAGTCATCACGGGATACGCGCTTATCCTTCCCAATGGTAAGGCATATTCAGGCAGGGCTGTCACCAGGGTGTATTTTGCGCCGATGACGGCAAAGGCCATCCAACGCTATATCAGGGAATACCGGCCTATGGACAAGGCGGGCGCCTACGGCATACAGGACGGCATGGCGCGTTACATCTGCGGGGTGGAAGGCTGTTTTTACAACGTGATGGGCCTGCCCATCGAACGCGTGTGCAGGCTTTTGCAGGAAACGGGGATTATAGGGGAGTAAAGCTATTTTTCAGATAAAGCCGTGATCGTCTGTATGACGCATTTGAGGTGTTCGATAACGTCACTTCGCATCCCGTATGCTCTTTTGCTGAAACCGAATTTGTCGCTTTGGCAATTGGTACAGGTGCTGGTTTGTGCGGTTGTAATGGCTGTGCCACAAACGCATACGGTTTTTTTCGTGTATCCGGATTGCTCGGTTCTCCATACGACAGGAAACTGTTCTTTTTGGAGCGATAGAATGATTTCGTTGATTGGCTCGATATCGTTCATGTTGTACTCGCTTTTATAGGAAAAGAGCAAAGGGAAAACGGTCCTTTCCCACAAATGAGGAGGGATATCCTCAACCATCGGAATGATCACCTCATACGGCGGAACCGGCAATTCATTAAACAGTCTTGAAAAACTCGGGTTTGCGTATACCTTTATACTCAGTTTGTTTAAACTCTCTTCCGAAAGGTTTTTCAAGCTGATAAGGAATGCATGATATATCTCGGCCGCATCGCAGTTCTGAAGATACTCGATCATAGGCGAAAGTTCAATCGGTTCGTTATAGTGCATATAAAAATTGAAAAAAACATTGAACAGAAAGTCCAGCGGTATCTGTATCGCATAACGCGTCAAACCGGATAACAAGCTGTAATACTCCTCGGCATATTGTTCTTGAATCGGCGCGCTTTGGTCGGTGATTCTGTTTAAAGCGTCCAATTGATCCAAATATTTGATTTTACAGACTTCGGATTCCAATGCATAGCCGTCCACTCTGCTTGCAGAATCAAATGACGCATCGCCGGATAACCTGACCGCCGTACCCACCCCCGATATCATGAACATCTGGGTGGCTTTCCCGCTGATTTCGTCAATATCGATATGTAATCCGACAATAGCATCCGCCCTTAACTCACGAGCTTTTTTTGTGAGCGAGACCATAAGATATTTGTGCAATTCATGCAGCCTGTCCTCAAACTTCTGAGAACGCCCGCCAAATACGTCCGTAAAAGATGCGAAGAACTCGGAGAACATACCGGCTCCTACAACTATGCGCTCAGAGACGATACCGATGTACTTTTCGATTTTTTGGTTTTCAATTCTGTCTGTAGTTGTGATAATGAGTTGAGAATTCATGAGCATACCTCCAGGAAATATATACCAATCACCGATAGCATACCATCTTTGTCCCAAAAGAAAAACAAAAGAAAACGCACAACGCGTTTTCTTTTTTAGGAAGCTGTAAGCGCTTACGGCTTTTCCGCCTCGATGATGTAAGAAGCAACGAAATCCTCGACATTCCTGTCGGGAACCCAAGTTTTGATGATCTCCCTGCTGTTGTCTTTGGGGGTCATACGGATGTTCATAAATCCTGCGTTTTCGAGCATGCGGCGGATATTCTCCGTGTGTTCCGCCCCGGCGATGCATCCTGCGAGCATAGCCAGGTCCCCTTTGACATCCGCGGGCAGTTCGGCTGTGGCCACGACATCCGAAACAGATATCCTGCCGCCGTGTTTGAGTACACGGAAGGCTTCGTGAAAAACCTGCTGCTTTTCCGGGGACAGATTGATGACGCAGTTGGATATGATCACGTCCACAGAGCCGTCGGCAACCGGCAGGTGCTCGATTTCGCCGAGCCGGAACTCGACGTTCGTATAGCCGATTTTTTGCACATTGCTCCTGGACAGCTTGATCATCTCGGGCGTCATATCCACGCCGATCACGCGCCCGGTTTCCCCGGCACGCCGTGCGGCCAAAAAGCAGTCGAAGCCGCCTCCGCTGCCCAGGTCCAGCACGGTATCGCCTTCGCGGATGCCCGCGATTGCAACGGGATTGCCGCAGCCCAGTCCCATGTTTGCCTGCATAGGTACGCTGTCAAGATCGGTTTCGTCATACCCTACGCTTTTTGAAGCTTCCCTTATGTCGAATGCGGCATCGCTGCAGCAGCAGCCGCTGCCGCAACCGCAGCCTTCCGAACTATTTGAAGCAATATCTCCGTAACGTTTGCGTACAAGCTCCCTCGTTTCTTCTTTGCCGTTCATGTAAAAATCACCATCCGATAATAGTATTTGGCCGTTTCTATATCATAGACGTTTGAAAATGCAAACAGGACGCAACAAAAAACGGCCGACATGCCGGAATTCCCGGCTACATTATATATCCTTTGGGTGTATTGTGAAACCCTGGATTAAATGCAGGGCGCGCGGAAATACTACATGTGGGAAGGATTACCATTTCCCATGACAATTATCACAGGGGGGCTTCATATGGCATTTAGCTTGTTTTCAAAAGATCTGGGCGTGGATCTGGGCACAGCCAACACGCTGGTTTTCTGCAAGGGAAAGGGAATCGTCATCAATGAACCATCGGTAGTGGCGGTACGCAACGGGGAGCGGCAGGAGGTGCTGGCCGTAGGCGAAGGGGCGCGCGCAATGATCGGGCGTACGCCGGGGAACGTGTTTGCCGTCCACCCGCTCAAGGACGGCGTTATAGCAAACTTCGACCTCACACAGGTGATGCTCAGGCACTTTATCAAAAAGGCGATCAACAAGACCGGGCGGTTAGGGCTGGGGCCGCGCGTGGTGATCTGCGTACCCTGCGGTATCACCGAGGTGGAGCGCCGTGCGGTGGAGGAAGCCGCAAAATCCGCCGGAGCGCGTGAGGCGTATCTTTTGGAGGAGGCAATGGCGGCTGCAATCGGCGCAGGGCTTCCCGTGCAGGAACCTATGGGCTCCATGGTTGTGGATGTCGGAGGCGGCACGAGCGAAGTGGCGGTGATCTCCCTTGGCGGGGTGGTCGTTTCCCAGTCGCTGCGCGTAGGCGGACACCATATGGACGAGGCGATTGTCCAATATGTGCGGCGCGAATACAACATGATTATCGGTGAGCGCACGGCGGAACAGATCAAGGTCAATATCGGGTGCGCGATATACGAAGGAGAAGAAAAAGAGATGATGATACGGGGAAGGGACCTGATCACGGGACTGCCCGGCTCTATCGTTGTCAATTCGTCCGAGATATGCGAAGCGCTGCGCGAATCGATTAACGCCATCGTGGACGGCGTATGCAAGACGCTCGAGCACACGCCGCCCGAGCTCGCGGCCGATATCATACAGAACGGCATAACGCTTTCGGGGGGAAGCGCTTATCTTGCCGCACTGGACAAAAGCATTGTGCAGGCTACGGGTATGGAGGTGCATATTGCCGAAAACCCGATGCAATGCGTGGCATTAGGCGCAGGGCGCGCGCTGGAGGCCGTGGAACCGAGGGGGCGTACATGGCATGTGATCGCGCACAGCACGAAGTCCTGAATCATTTTGTCAAAAGTTGTAGTTGTATGCTATAATATGAAAAGCCTGCATGCGTGGCATGAAAAGAACGGGGGGATGATGGCGTGGGCAAGTTTTTTCGGAATAAGCCGTTTGCCATCACCGTCATAGCCGTTGTTGTTCTTGTCGTGCTGCTGGTGGCAACCGCGGGCGGCGGGCTTTCGGGCATTTCAGGCACGCTGGGGAGCGTGTTCACGCCTGTCGGCAGTTTTTTCTCCGGCATCGTAAACGGTGTGGGCGATTTTATCGGCGGGATATTTGGCGGCGGGAGCCAGCAGCAGATCAAAGAACTCAATGAACGCGTCGCGCTCCTGGAAATCGAGAACCAGAACCTGAGCGATATGGAAAAAGAGAACCAGCGCTTAAAGGATTTGCTGGATTATAAAGCAACCATACCGGATAAGCAGACCGTCTTCGCTAAGGTCATTTTAAAATCGCCGGGATACATGTTCGACGTGTTCGTTATCAACGCGGGGTACAACCAGGGAATACGCAAAGACATGGCCGTGGTCAATGCGGACGGTCTTATCGGGCGCGTGAGCGAAGTCGGCGGAAACTGGAGCCAGGTGACGGCTCTCGTCGATTCGCGCAGCGCGATCAGCGCGATTGTGGAACGCACGCGCGACCACGGAATCGTCAAGGGCGCAGTTCAGGCGGGCGGCAAATGCAACATGAATTATCTTCCCGTGGAATCGGGCACGGTTCCCGGCGACACCGTCGTAACTTCAGGCAAGGACGGGATATTCCCCAAAGGCATCAGGATCGGGCAGGTTCTGGAAGTGTCTGTGGATAAAAACCAGCTCCAGAAAAACGCGCTAATAGAGCCGTCCGTTGATTTTAATCATATCGAAGAAGTGCTGGTGATCATAACGAAGGATACTGGGAGTCCGTCTTCTTCGTCGCAGGGGGACGGCGGATGAAAGGATTGATCTTAGCCGGCCTTCTGCTGCTCAATATCGTTATACAGGCGATGATATTCCAGTCCATTCCCATCCTGGGGACGCAGCCTGATACACTGCTGTGCCTGGTGGCATCGCTGGGCTTTACAAACGGTTATTTCACCGCCGCGGCCACAGGAATGTTTGGCGGGCTGATGTTCGATATTCTGTTCGGGTGGCCGGTCGGCGCAAACGCGCTGCTGTATTTGCTTACAGGCGTGCTTGCCGGTATGGCGCGTGAGCGCCTGCGCGTAGAAAACCTCCTGTACGCCTGCGGATTCACCGTGGGCATCAGCCTGATCAAGGAATTATTGGGGTTCCTTGTGGCGTTGATTGCGGGTGTAAGCTTCCCGCTGCTTAGGGCGCTTCTGTTGGGGGCGCTGCCCACCGCGCTGTTAACCGGCATCATCATGCTGCCCATACATGTGCCATTAAAGCGCCTTGCACAATGCAGCATCATGAGGCGGCGCTATCAGGAAATGCTGGACTAGGGAGAAACATCCTTAACAGGGGGTGTGGGGGATCGCAAATCTCCCACTTTAAATCTGATTTCAAGATGTGTTGTACGGGGACGGGAGACTATGTCGAAGTTTTTTGAGAATAGACCTTTGCTGTTGCGCGCCATTTTTGGCCTGCTGTTCGTGGTGCTGTTAGGTGCGCTGTTCAATCTTACCGTGATTGAAGCCGGAGCGTATTCAACGCTGTCCAACAGCAGCAAGCAGCGCACGATCATCGTAAAAGGCCAGCGCGGGCAGATACTCGATTGCAATTCGGTGCCTCTGGCTGTCGATAAAACCAGCTACAATATCGAATTCTACAGAGACCCCTCCAAACGGTCGTCGAAGTACCGGGCGATGTATACAGAAGTTATTCGGAAAACGATTAAAATCATCGAGGAAAACGGCGGTAAGATTAAAAACAACTTCAGCATCACGCGCGATAAGACCGGTGCGTTCGTGTTCGATTTTAAGACCACCGATTCCGATATCGCAAAAAAGCGCGAGAACATGTGGCGCAGCAACATGTATCTGCAGAATGAGGAATTAACGCCCTACGATTGTTACATGCGTCTTAGGGACAAGTACCAGATCCCTGAGGATGTCACGTATGATGAGGCGGTTAAGGTGCTGTCCGTGT
Source organism: Bacillota bacterium (assembly GCA_049324235.1). Lineage (GTDB taxonomy): Bacteria > Bacillota > Clostridia > Christensenellales > UBA1431 > UBA1431. The sequence continues at coordinate 32,166 of JBMOLJ010000033.1, read as the reverse complement.
GGCAGGATGTGCAGTACACCTATTTTACGGCGTACGTGCCCGTAACGATAGCGCAGGACGTCAACCAGAGCACGGTTGCGCAGATCGAGAGCCGTGCCGACGAACTCACGGGCATGTCGGCCGTGGAGGCCAATGTACGCACCTATCCAAAGGGGTTGTCGGCCGCGCATATTGTAGGCTATATCGGGAAAATGCAGGATAAGGAAACAATCGAAACATACTCTGCAAAAGGGTATTCGGGCGAGGATCAGATGGGCGTGTCCGGCATCGAGCAAACCATGGAGGACTACCTGACCGCGAACAGCACCGAGAAGCAGGGGTATAAAGTGGTGGAAGTCAACAGCAACGGCGAAGTGGTAAACACGCTGAAAAGCGTTGACCCCGAGTCCGGGAACAACGTGATGCTGACCATTGACATGAATCTGCAGCAAAAGCTGGAAGAGGCGCTGGAAAAGAACATCCAGACGATTAACGCCAAGCAGAAAACCCTGCTTGCCGCAAATCTCAAAGCGTATGCCAAGGAAGCCGCGGAGGCCAACAAGGATGTAAACAAGGATGGGAAAAAGGATGTAAACGACATCAAACTTGCGGAAACGGGCGCCGCCGTTGTTATGAACGTGAAAACAGGGGAGATACTGGCGATGGCCAGTTACCCGTCGTTCGACCCGAACCTGTTCGTCGGCGGCATCAGCGAGGCGGATTACGCGCTGTACCGCGACGACAAGCGCAGCCCCCTGTTTAACAAGGCTATTTCATCAAAAGCGACACCGGGCTCCATCTTCAAACTGGTTACCGGGCTTGGGGGCTTGATGGAAGAAAAAATCACGGTCAATACGAAGATTGATGACGAAGGCCCGTTCAATCCGGGCGGCACGGTGGCGCCGGGGATGAAGGCGCCCCATTGCTGGGTTTCCCCGAATTACTGGAAGCATCAGGATCAGGATATCGTAGCTGCGGTGAAAAACTCCTGCAACTATTTTTTCATGACGGTCGCCTATAAACTTGGAATAGACAACCTCAACAAATGGGGAAAGATACTTGGCCTGACCGACAAAACGGGGATTGAACTTCCGGCCGAGGCAACCGGACAGATTGGCGGGCAGAACATACTCTACGATGGCTCCAAAGGCATTCAGGAACAGCATACTTCCCTTCCCTATCTTGTACAGCTCCAGCTTCAAAAGGATGTATTGCCAACGATTTGCAGCCAGCAGAACGTTAAGGCTGATGATAAGACACTGGAGCGCTGTGCGCAGAGGCTCGTCGAAGCTGTGGCCAACAGTGACAATACATGGGGCGCCAAAATCAGGCAGATTCTGCGCGAGGAATTCGGAATCTCCGAAACAATATCCAATGAAAAAGGCTATCATAAGCTCATAGCTTCATCATTATATCAGATCAGCTGGAATCCGACCCTAACGGCGGTGTCAGGTATGGGCCAGGGGTACGTAACAGTTACGCCAATTGCGGTGGCGCGTTATATTTCAGCTTTGGTAAACGGTGGTACCGTGTACGATGCGCATATCGTTAAAAAGGTCGTGTCGCCGAGCGGCGAAGTCATCAAAGAGGTGACGCCAACGGTATTTGATAAGCTGGATGTTCCCAGCCTGTACCTGGACAAATTAAAGGAAGGCATGCGTGAGGTCGTCTCTACTGAGGACGGCGGTACGGCGAGCGAAGTGTTCAGGAATTTTGAATATACGGACGAGATCGGCGGCAAAACAGGGACAGCGCAGGTTTCGGACATTGATCTGGAAAATAACGCCTGGTTCGTTTGTTTTGCACCCAAAGATGACCCGCAGATCGCCGTAGTCGTGTTCATCCCTAACGGATACAAGGGGTCGCTGGCGGCGGAAACGGCCAAGGAGGTCGTGAAGTACTACATGGATAAGAAGAACGGCGCAACACCAAGCAACAGCGACGATGTTACTGGCGCCGACATGCCAACACAGTGATGCGAAAAACCCGTGTTTCATGTATAATAACAATAAAAAATGTCGAAAGTGTCCGTTGCCGGCAGCATCATTCGTGTGCCGGCGGTCAATGAGGACAGGAGGGCGCGATGAACGAGGGAATCGTTGTATTCAAAGGTACGCGCGGGGGCATTGAGGTTTTATTCGATGCGCTTGCGCCCTTTGAAGCTCTAAAGGAAGAACTGGGGAAAAAGCTGACCGGGAATGCCCGCTTTTTCGGTAAAAGGGCGGATGTAAAGGTTTCCGCCGTGGTTGGACGTGATCTTCTGGCAAACGAGAAAGAGGAGCTTCTTAATATTTTCAGCCGGTATTTCAACGCCGAGGGCATTGAGTTTGTGAGCGCACAGGAACGCGAGCGCATGGCGGCGCAGGCTTCGTCAAGGCGTGTGCAGGCGGTCAACGATGCATATGCGAGCGCCCTGTACCAGGAGGAAGACAAATGCCTGTTCGTGCGTTCCACATTAAGGAACGGGCAAAAGGTTCACAGCGAAGGAAATATCGTGGTGATGGGGGACGTGAATCCCGGGGCGCAGCTCGTGGCCGGAGGGAATATTGTGGTGCTGGGCACGCTGCGCGGGGTAGCGCATGCGGGCGCATGGGGGAATACGGATGCCGTGGTGTTCGCGCTGAACCTGCAGCCCACGCAGCTGCGTATTGCGGATATCATCGCCATTGCACCCAAGGAAGAACAGAAAACAGGCTACCCTGAGCTGGCGCAGGCGCATCAGGGGGAGATTGTCATCGTGCCGTATGATCCCGGATCGCAGGGACGGCAAAAATTCGGCTCACTGCGTAAAGTTTAAGGGAGGGAAAAGTGGCATGTCTCAAGTCATCGTTATCACATCCGGAAAAGGGGGCGTGGGGAAGACCACGACCACCGCAAACCTGGGGACAGGCCTGGCGCTTCAGGGAAAAAGCGTCGTGCTGGTGGATACGGATATTGGATTGAGAAATCTTGATGTGGTGATGGGGCTGGAGAACCGCATCGTATACGACCTGGTGGATGTAGTGGAAGGCACGTGCAAGCTGAAACAGGCGCTGATACGCGACAAGCGCTATGAGGGGCTGATGCTTCTGCCCGCTGCACAGACGCGCAACAAGATGGATGTTAACCCCGCTCAGATGAAAACGCTGATGGACGAGCTGAAAGAGAGCTTTGATTATGTGCTTGTCGACTGTCCGGCAGGGATAGAGCAGGGATTCCAGAACGCTGTGGCCGGTGCGGATGACGCTATCGTGGTCACGGTTCCAGAGGTGTCGGCCGTGCGCGATGCCGACAGGATCATCGGGCTGCTGTGCGCAAACGGGCTGATGAACGCCCGGCTTCTGATCAACCGCTACAACCCGAATATGGTAAAAAAAGGCGATATGTTGGATACTGCCGATATATTGGATATACTTGGAATAAAGCTGTTGGGCATCGTGCCCGAGGACCCTGGCATCGTACGCTCTTCCAACCTGGGCGAACCGATCGTGACAACCGGCGCCATGGCAGGACAGGCTTACCGCAACGTCGTGCAGCGAATGCTGGGGGAAGAAGTGCCGCTGAGTACCTTCCAGGATGATACCGGCTTTATTACGCGCATGAAGCGCATCTTTTCGCGAAGCAGAGACGCGGGATGAGGAGGGGACGAAATGGATGTTTTTGGATTATTCTCGAAGAAAAGACCAGCGTCTAAGGACATCGCGAAAAAGCGGCTTCAGCTCGTGCTCATACACGACAAGACCGATATATCTCCTCAGATTGCGCTGAGGATAAAAAACGATGTGATCACATGCATATCGCGATATATCGATATCGACGAGAAGGCGCTCGAAATTGAACTCACGCGTTTGGGCGAACCAGGCCAGGCGAGGGCTGCACTGGTTGCGAATATTCCGATACTGGGCGTGAAAAAGAAATAATACGTTTAATACGCCTTTGGGGCGTAAAAGTGAGGTTTACTTTTAAGTCAGGATTATGAAGCTTTTTAATAGAACGCAATTCAAGAATTTCGACTGGATCCTTTTTGCCCTGATCATGACGCTGTGCGTGGTGGGGATCATCAGCATCATGAACGCTACCGCCAACCCGTATCCCGACGATGAGAGCGCCGGCTTATTGGCGCGCATAGACTGGCACACCGTGCTGCTCCAGTCCGCGTGGATCCTGGTGGGCACGCTGTTCCTGTTCGTAATGCAAATGATGGATTATACCGTCATCGGGGAACACGCAAAGCTGCTGTACTGGATCAGCGTGGGTCTGTTGGTTGCCGTGCTGGTGACCGGTTACGCGTCCAGGGGAACGCAGGGCTGGTTCCAGATCATTGGAGACCGAACCATACAGCCATCCGAACTGGGCAAAATCATACTCATCATCATGCTGTCAAAAATGGTATCGAAGAAAATGGATACCGGTGGTATTACGGGCTTTCGGGACATCATCGACGTGATGATACTCTTTGCCATACCGTTTGGACTGATCATGCTCCAGCCGGACTGGGGCACGGCGTTTGTGTACGTGTGCATTTTCTTCGGCATACTCTTTGCTGCAGAGGTCAACTGGAAGATCATCCTTTCCATTATCGGGACAGGGCTTGCCATGCTTCCCGTAGTATTCTTCGTTTTCATGCAGTCATGGCAGCGGGAACGGATACTGAACTTTTTCAATGCGACACGCGATACTTCAGGATCAGGACTGAACGTATACAATTCAAAAATCGCGATAGGATCGGGAGGGCTGTTCGGGAAAGGCCTCTTCAACGAGGCCAACCTCTCAAGCCTTAACTATGTGCCCGAGAAGCACACGGACTTCATTTTTTCGGCGACCACCGAGGCGCTGGGATTCGTGGGCGGCATGGTCATACTCGCGCTGTACGCGCTTTTGATTTTCAGGGCGCTCTCCATTGCTTCCCAATCGCGCGATAAACTAGGTTACCTCATGGTTATCGGCGTGGTCGCCATGGAGGTCTTCCACATCTTTGAAAACATCGGCATGACGATGGGCATAATGCCGGTAACCGGTATCCCGCTGCCGTTTTTGAGCTACGGCGGGTCGAGCATGCTCACAAATATGATTGCTTTCGGGCTGGTACTCAACGTCGGGCTGAAACGGCAGCCCATACCTGCCCTGCATTAGTGGGATTTTTTCCCATTTTTTTGGTTCTAAAATATAGGCCAGACACGAAACATTAGCGCGATAAAGGCGCTTTTTTAGTGTTCGGCAAGGGCATATTTGATTAAAAAACTTCTGCACAACTCAAAGCTGGGCAGAAGTTTTTTACCTTGTTGACAAATCTTACTATTGCGTGTTACTATATAGCAGTAGTAAGTAATACCGAATACAAGTCATACGGAATAGCAAGGGGTGATTGTGCTGGAAAACCTGACGGAAATGCTCAAAGGCGTGCTTGAGGGCTGCATCCTTGAAATTATAAGCCGCAAAGAAACCTACGGCTACGAAATTACGCGGCGGCTGAATGCCCTCGGCTTCACAGATGTTGTGGAAGGAACGGTCTACACCATTTTGGTGCGGCTTGAGAAGAATAAACTCGTGGACATAGAAAAAAAGCCGTCCGATATGGGACCGCCGCGCAAGTTTTTCGTGCTCAACGACGCGGGGCGCAAGGAACTGCGCAAGTTTTGGGAAAAATGGGAGTTTGTATCGTCAAAAATTAACGAGTTAAAGGAGATAAAATAATGAATTTTTGGGATAAAATCACAGGCAGCGATATGACCGAGGAATTTAAAACTTTGGAATCGCGGGCCAATAATCTGCCGGTTGATTATCAGGCGGCATGGGAAAAGATTAAAGCCAATCTCTGGCTGCACTCGGATTTCACCGGCCGCAACCTCATGCCGATTCTTGACGGTGTGCTTGGCCTGCTCGAAGAAACGGCGGCGGACGGTCAGAGTGTCGGGGAGGTTTTGGGTGACGATATCAACGGCTTCTGCTTGGCGCTGGCCGGCGAAGAAGGGGCAAGGTCATTTCGCGACAAGTGGCGCGAGCAGCTCAACAATAATATCGCTAAAAAATTAGGGAAGTAGGAGGATAAAATGAAAATACAGGATATCATCGAAGGCAAAAAAGAGTGGCGGGCGCACGTGGCGCGTGTCAAAGCGCTCCCGCAGGATTATCAGATTGTTTATAAAGAGATTCAAAAATATTTATTTAAAGTCGGCCCTGCCCAGCTAACCGAAGGGACGGTTTTGCTCTCGGGAATTGTCGATCTATTTGAAGAGGGCGCGGGTTTGGGGAAAGGCGTGCTTGAAGTGACAGGCAGTGACGTAGCGGCTTTCTGCGACGATCTTATAAAAGATTCGAAAACTTACGCTGACAGCTATCACGAATCTGTCGACCGAAAAGTTAACAAGGCCATGAAAAAGGTTGCGGATAAAACAAAGTAACAGGGGGTATCGGGATGGAAACAGCAATCCAAGCAAAAGGGCTTCTACAAGAAACTTCATGTCCTTAAAGGCGTGAGGTGGAAAAGGGCAGTATTTTCGCGCTTCTATAAATTGCTTATATGCACAGATTCTTCCATCGCTTTGCTCCTTCAAGAATGACATAACGGGTCTTTGCCGGCGGCCTAAGCGCCTGTAACAGGGCGCTTTTTTATCGGGCAGCGGCAAAAGCCAAAAGGTCTACAACCATAATCTTTCCCATACGTTAATATAGGCCGCAGAATCATAAGACGGCGGGTTAACCGTCCGCCAGCCTGGCAGGAGGGAAAGATATGGATAGGCTGAGTGAAGGCATGGAGCATGCATCGCGCATTGAGCTGGGGGAATTCACGTCGCGCGCTCCCGATGAACCGCGCAGGCGGCGGGTGCGGGAGACGGTGGAAATGGCTTTTGCACCGCAGCGGGAAAGATCAAAAGAGGAGAAACAGATGCCGGAGGAGCCTTTGGAGGCGCCGGAACCGCAGCATCACAGGGCGGGTGCTTGGCAGCGCAGCAAGCGGAAGTTTCAGGTGGATCCTTTTACAAAACGACTTTTGCAAAAAAGCGCTGTTTGTGCTGTGCTGCTGGCGCTGGTGGGTACGGTCAAACTCATTGATACACCGTTTACGAAGGAAGTAGCCGGCGGTATTCATACGGCCCTGACTTTTGAGATGAGTATAGATGATGCCATAGGAAAGCTCAAGTTCGTGGAGAATGAGGCGGCTAAGCTGGCCCAGGTGTTTGCCCCCGCGAAGAGTTTTAGGCTTGACAAGCCGGTTCAGGGAGAGATCGTCGAAAACTTTGAAGCGCTGGGGCACCCCTACATCGCGATCACGGCGCAAAAAGACGAGTTCGTTTTTGTGTGCGCCGACGGTACCGTGAAGGAGACGGGAACCGATACCGAGCTTGGCAAATATATCGTGGTAGAGCATGCGGACAACAAGACGACAACGTACTATGGGCTGGGCACTGTAACGGCAACAAAGGGACGCGCGCTGCACGCGGGCGATTCCATAGGCACTATGGACGGCGACGCGCCGCGGCTGTGCCTCAGGCTCACGGTATCGGCGCACGCGGTCGATCCTGCCCCGTATCTTCAATAGGTAGCGTTATGCGACTTTTTTCCATTTTGGGCGTACAGGTTTTGATCAGCCCATGGCTGCTTTTGATCATGGCTGTCATGCTGGTAACGGGCATGGGGAATATGCTCTCCGTTGCCATACTGGTCGTAGGACTGCATGAGATAGGACATGCGCTTTGCGCACGCGCACTCGGGCTTCCGGTACACGAGGTCTATTTTTTTCCGCTGGGCGGCGTTTTGAAACTGGATATCCCGCTCGAACACGCAGGATGGCGTGAGGCCGTGGTAGCGTTGTTCGGCCCGGTGATGAGCCTGGTGCTTGCGGTGGGCGCTATTGCATTGCAGAACAACGTGCTAAAAAACGATTTCCTCGTGCCGTTTATTACGGGAAACATCACGATCTGCGCGTTCAATCTGCTCCCAGCCCTGCCGCTCGACGGCGGGCGCGCGCTTCGCGCGATGCTGATGAGCGTTGTCGGGGTGATGCGCGCAACGCGCGTGTGCGTGTGGCTGTCCCGGGGGATAGCGGCGGGAATCGTCGCGCTGTTTGCATACAGCGTTGTCAAAGGTATGCCGCAATGGATCGCTCTGCCCATCGGGATTTTTCTTTTCATGGGCGCGAATCAGGAAAACGCCAACATGTCCGGCTACTTTAACGCGCTGACCAACAAGGCGGACACGTTTGAGCGGGAACGCGTGGCAAAGATGCGCCATGTTGCGGTCAGGAAAGGCGCGAGCGTCGGCGAGGTGCTCAGAACACTGCCGCATACGCAGATCAGCCGGATCGTGGTCATGGACGAGGATATGCGCGCCCTCTATGAAATCGACGAAAGCGAGCTGGTGCGCAGGGCGCTGGACGACGGGCTGGACGCCCGGTTCGACGGCAAGAAAAATTGACCGCCCGTTAAAAAAATGCTAATATTGTATATAATCAATTGAAGTGACAGCCAGTACGCCCATACCTTTATCGGGGCGTTGAGGGAGGCGGCATTGAAACGACATACCCTGGACCACCTGCTGTCGAAGGTGGAAAAACCGGCGCGATATACAGGCAATGAACTGAACATGTGCATCAGAGAACCGGGAGACGTTGAGGTCCGCTTTGCCTTTTGTTTCCCGGATGTATATGAAGTGGGCATGTCGCATCTGGGGATGCGTATTTTATACCATGTACTGAACATGCGCGGGGATACGTATTCCGAGCGTGTGTTCGCGCCGTGGCCCGATATGGAGGCGTGCATGCGGGAAAACGGTGTGGAGCTTTTTTCCCTCGAAACGTTCTCGGAGCTTCGCGCCTTCGATATCGTCGGGTTTACGCTCCAGTACGAGATGAGCTATTCCAACGTGCTCAACATGCTGGAACTCGGGAACATCCCGTTAAGATCGGCCGACCGCGGTGCGGACATGCCTCTGATCGTTGCGGGCGGTCCCTGCGCGTTCAACCCGGAACCGCTTGCGCCGTTTCTCGATGTGGTGCTGCTGGGAGACGGCGAGGAATCGGCCGGAAAGCTTATTGACGTATACAAACGCACGCGCTGTCTTCCCAAGGAGGAGATCCTGCTTGCAATCGCCAATGAGGTTCCCGGGGCCTACGTGCCCGCGTTTTATTCCGTTGATTATTACGATGACGGACGGATAAAGCGCGTTGCGCCCAACCGCGGCGGCGTACCGCCGAAAATACGCAAAGCGGTCGTAAGGGACCTGGACGCGGCGCCGTTTCCGGACAGGATCATCGTACCCTATATGAAGATCGTCCACGACCGTATCACGCTGGAGCTGTTCAGGGGATGTACGCGCGGCTGCCGTTTCTGCCAGGCGGGGTATATCTACCGCCCGGTGCGCGAACGGGAACTGCAAACGCTTCAGGAACAGGCCCGCGCGTCGCTGGAAAGCACGGGGTACGAGGAGATTTCGTTAAGTTCCCTCTCCAGCGGAGATTATTCGCGTCTGGGCGAGCTGATAACAAACCTGGTGGACGCATACGGGAAACAGGGCGTTTCCATAGCGCTGCCCTCCCTGCGCATCGATTCGTTCGTGCGCGGATATGCCGAGGACATTCAGCGCGTGCGGAAATCAGGCCTGACCTTTGCGCCCGAGGCCGGCAGCCAGCGTTTGCGGGACGTGATCAATAAAGGCGTTACCGAACAGGACCTGATTAAAAGCGTCACCGACGCTTTTGAAAGCGGATGGAACCGCGTCAAGCTTTATTTCATGATAGGGCTGCCCACGGAGACCAACGAAGACCTGGACGCGATCGCCGCCTTGGCCGAACGCGTGGTCGAATGCTATTTCAGCGTGGACAGGGACAAGCGCACGCGGGGCCTCAATGTGCATGTGAGCGTTTCCACGTTTGTGCCCAAGCCGTTTACGCCCTTCCAGTGGGAGGCGCAGGACAGTATCGGGGCGATACAGGAAAAGCAGCGGTATCTGCAGGCGCGGCTCAAACGCAAGTTCATCACCTTCAACTGGCACGACCCGAAAACCAGCGTGCTCGAAGCCTGTTTCGCGCGCGGGGACAGGCGGCTTGGCGATGTGCTGGAGCGCGCCCATGCGCTGGGATGCCGTTTTGACGGCTGGCACGAGTATTTTAACTATACGGCGTGGATGCAGGCTTTTGAACGCTCAGGAATCGACCCGGGCTTTTATACGGTACGCAGGCGCGATTTTGACGAGGTGTTTCCGTACGATCATCTCGACGCCGGCGTAACAAAGGCGTATCTCGTTAATGAAAATCTTTCTGGGCATGACGGCGTGGTCACCCCGGACTGCAGGACCGGATGCCGGGGCTGCGGACTGGAGGAAATATGCCGGTGAGGATGATTTTGCGCCTGAGCAAGGAGGAACCGGTGCGTTTCATATCGCATCTGGACATGCAGGGCATGCTCCAGCGCGCGTTGCGGCGCACGGGGCTGCCGGTGGCCTATACAAAAGGGTTTCATCCGCACGCGCAGGTTTCGTTTGCCCTGGCGCTCGGAGTGGGGTTTACCAGCGCCGGTGAATACGCGGACATTCAGCTCCTTGAAGAGGCGGGCGAAGTGGAATGCGCGCAAAGGCTCGCCCAAACCCTGCCTGCAGGGTTTGGGGTTTGCGCCGTTTGCGTGGTTGAAGGCGGTCCGGCGCTGAGCACGCTGATGCAGGCCTCCGATTATTGCATCACGGCGAATGACACGCAGGCGCTCACGGAAGGTATGCAGGCGCTGCTTGACAAAGACGCAATCGTGGTTCAGAAACGCGGCAAGGGCGGGGTAAAAGACCTTGATATACGCCCGATGGTTATAAGCGCAAAACAGGAAGAAAGCGGCATCATGGTGCGTCTGTGGGCCAGCGCGGAGGGCACGCTGTCGCCGTCGCTCCTCATGCGGGCCTTGTGGGAATCGGTTGGCAGTCCTGCGGATACGCCGTTTGCCGCACGGCGCATCGACCTGCTGGACAGCAGGGGGCGGAGCCTGTTTGATTGCGTATGCGGCACATAAAAAGACAATAACTTTTGGTTTAGATACATTTGGAAAGCGGGTTGACCATGCAAAAAGAGATATTGGTAGACATCCATCCATACCAGACACGCGTTGCGCTGCTTGAAGACAGGGAGCTTTCTGAGATATACATCGAACGTCGGCATAAACAGTGCCTGGTGGGAAACATCTACAAGGGGCGCGTCCAGAACATCCTGCCGGGGATGCAGGCGGCTTTCGTAGACATCGGCCTGGAGAAGAACGCGTTTTTATATGCGGGCGACGTGTATGTCGACCAGTCAAGCTTTGAGTTTGAAGGAAACGGCAAGACGCCGCAGCTGGAAAAGGGAAATATCCCGGATATCAAAGACCTTTTAAAGCCCAACCAGGAGATTATGGTGCAGGTGATCAAGGAACCCACGGGTACCAAGGGCGCCCGTGTCACCATCCATGTTACGCTCCCCGGACGGCTGCTCGTGCTTATGCCCACGGTCAATTATGTGGGCGTGTCACGGCGCATCGAGGGCGAAGGCGGCAATGAGCGCGGCAGGCTGAAATCCCTGATCGAGGGCATCAAGCCAAAGAGCATGGGCATCATCGTGCGGACTGCGGCCGAAGGCAAGAACGAGGACGACTTCAAGTCCGAGATACGGTTCCTTGGCAGGCTCTGGGAAAAGATACAGCAAAAATACAATAACGTAAAAGCGCCGCGCCTGGTGCATTTGGAAGAAAACCTGGTATTCCGCACCATTCGCGACATATTCAATGCGGAAATCGACAGGGTATATATCAACGACAGGGATTATTTTGACAAAGCGGTGGCTTTGTCCAACATTGTCACGCCCTGGCTCACCGACCGCATCCATTTTTATGACGGCGAAGAAGAGCTTTTCGACTCGTACGGGCTGGAAGCCAAAATCGACAAGTCGCTTGCGCGCAAGGTATGGCTGAAAAACGGGAGTTATCTCGTCTTCGACCAGACCGAGGCGCTGACCACCGTGGATGTGAACACCGGCAAGTTTGTAGGCAACGACAGCCTCCAGCAGACGATCCTGGAAACCAACCTTTTAGCAGCTAAGGAGATTGCGCGCCAGCTTAAAATGCGGGATATCAGCGGCATCATCATCATCGACTTTATCGATATGGAGGATGACAGCCACGGGGAGCAGGTGGTGGAGACCCTGCGCGAAGCGCTCAAGGGCGACCGCACGAAAACAAACGTGCTGGGCATGACCAGCCTGGGACTGGTGGAAATGACCAGGCGCAAGATCCGCCAGCGCGTTTCGGACGTAATGCAGAGCACCTGCCCGTACTGCGACGGCGCGGGCAAGGTGTATTCCGAGGATACCATGGCCCTGAAAGTGCGCAAGGAGATCATCAAGTTCGCCAAATCAAAAGAGGGCAAGGTGATTGTAGTGCACGCGAACCTGTCCGTTGTTGCCAACCTGCTGAAAAAGAAGGGTGAGGACGCAGGCTTCCTTCCGGCTTTTCCAGGGCGGAAGATCATGCTCATCGGAGACGAGCATATGCACAGGGTGCAGTTCCAGGTGCGCGGCGCCCAAAGCAGGGAGTCCGTGCTTCAGAACTGGCCGGATGCCATTGAATATTGACACCGTGCTATATCGTGTGATACAATGCGCTGGTAAGCCGCTTGGAAGGGGCCTGAATTCCGTATGTTTTTGTACGGAGCCTGCTTTCAGCGAGACTGGGTAGAGGAGGTGTCAGGTGACGATGTATGCAATCATCCAAACGGGTGGAAAGCAGTACAAGGTGTCCCCGGGCGATGTGATCTATATCGAGAAGCTGCCTAATGCGGAAGGCGACGAAGTCAGCTTCGACGTGCTGATGGTATCCAAGGACGATGAGGCGGTCTTCGGCACGCCTGTCGTTGACGGCGTGCAGGCGCAGGGCAAGGTGCTTGCGCACGGCAAAGGGAAAAAGATAATCGTGTACAAGTTCAAGGCGAAGAAGAACTATCGCAGGAAACAGGGCCACAGGCAGCCGTATACAAAGGTAGAGATCACCGCGATTGCAGGGGCATGACGGCCATGACGACAGCTATTATTTTCCGGGATGCGCAGGGTATTACAGGATTTGAAATATCCGGGCATGCCGGGTATGATGAAGAAGGCAGCGATATCGTTTGCAGCGCGGTTTCAGCCGTCGCGCAGACGATGGTGATCGGCCTGAAGGAAACGCTTCTGCTCGAAGCGCAGGTGCATATGGAGGACGGGAAACTCTCCTGTATGCTGCCCGGCCTTCTGGCGAAGCAGGCGCGTGTAAATGCCAGCATACTGTTTGAAACGATGCGGTTAGGGCTTAATAACATCGCCGAGCAGTATCCCGAGCATGTGCAGGTCATTGAAAAGGAGGTGTAGCCGATGATGAAAATAGATTTACAGCTTTTCGCGCACAAGAAAGGTGTCGGAAGTTCCAGGAACGGACGTGACAGCGAATCGAAGCGCCTTGGCCCCAAACGGGCGGACGGGCAGTTTGTGCTTGCCGGGAATATACTGGTGCGCCAGCGCGGGACCAAGATTCATCCAGGCATTAATGTCGGCAAGGGCGGTGACGATACCCTGTTTTCGAAGGTTGACGGCATTGTCCGCTTCGAGCGCAAGGGCAAGTTCAACAAGCAGGTGAGTGTTTATCCTGACGCCGCATCGAATTAAGGCTTAAGGGCGAAGGGTGCTTACGCGTTCAATCAGCCGCAGGAATCGCTGCGGCTTTTCTCGTTAGCATAAAGGAGGCAGGAGCTATGCAGGTGCGGTTCGATGCAAACAGCGCATGGCTGACGGATATAAGTTGTTTTGAGCCGCGGCATATCTTCGAATGCGGGCAGTGTTTCCGCTTCGTTCCCGACAGCGGCGGGTATACGGGCGTTGCCCACGGCCGCGTGCTGCATGTGGAAAAGCATGGGCAGGATGTACGGCTGTGGCCGTGCAGTAAGCAGGAATACGATGAAGTCTGGCGTCATTACTTTGATCTCGACACCGATTACGATAAGCTCCTTAATGGGTTGCCGATGGACGGCTTTTTGCAGGCGTCCGTCAGCTACGGGCGCGGCCTGCGGCTGCTCAGGCAGCCGCCTTTTGAAACGCTTATCACGTTCATACTCTCCGCAAACAACAATGTCTCCCGCATACGCTCCCTGGTCGAAAGGCTGTGCAGGGCATACGGAGAGCCGGTTGAAGAAGGGCTTTTTGACTTCCCGTCGCCCGCGGCTCTGGCCGCGGCTTCTGAAGACGATTTCCGGGCTTTGGGTACGGGGTATCGCGCGGCTTACATACGTTCGGCGGCAAAGGCGGTCGCCGATGGGTTTGACCTTAATGCGCTCGCGCACCTGCCTTATGCCGAGGCAAAAAAAGTGTTACAGATGCTTGACGGCGTAGGCCCTAAAGTGGCCGACTGCGTCCTCCTGTTCGCGCTCGGGCACCGGTGCGCGTTTGTGCAGGATGTATGGATCAGGCGCGTGCTCCGCGATGTGTACCATGCTCCCCACGCAAAAGCGGAGGCGGAACGGTTCATACAGGCACGGTTCGGCGAATACGGGGGGATTGTGCAGCAATACCTTTTCCATTACGCGCGGAGCATGAAAAAATTGCAGCCTCAGGATATACAGGCCCGTGAAATGAAGTTGACAGTACAGGGCATTGTTTGATAATGTAAATTCAATATCTATAGCTCTTAACACTATATATCGAAAGGCGGAAAGCATGATGGATGGGAAACTTATAAAAGAAGGGCTGACATTTGACGATGTATTGATTGTCCCCCGGTGCAGCGATGTTGTACCGGGTGAAGTGGATCTGTCCACCAGGATTACGCCCAGGATCAAACTGAATATCCCGCTCCTGAGTGCAGCTATGGATACCGTGACCGACGCGCGCCTTGCGATTGCGATCGCGCGCCTGGGCGGGCTGGGGATCATACATAAGAACATGAGCATCGAGGCCCAGGCTTTGCAGGTGGATAAGGTAAAACGCTCCGAGCACGGCGTCATTACCGACCCGTTTTCGCTTTCTCCCGATCATCTTATTTCGGATGCCGAAGCGCTGATGGAGCGTTACCGCATTTCGGGCGTGCCCATCATCGAAAAAGGAAAACTGGTCGGCATCCTGACCAACCGCGATCTGCGTTTTGAAACGAATTACAATAAAAAAATCAAAGAGGTCATGACCAGCGAAGGCCTGATCACCGCGCCGGTGGGAACCACGCTTGCTCAAGCGCAGGAGATCATGCGCAAGCATAAGATTGAAAAGCTGCCCCTTGTGGATGAGGATTACATGCTCAAGGGCTTGATTACGATAAAAGATATCGAGAAGAACATTCAATATCCGAATTCATCCAAGGACGACAAAGGACGCCTCCTGGCAGGCGCCGCTGTCGGCACATCCAAGGATACCATGCAGCGCGTGGAAGCGTTGGTGGCGGCCAAGGTCGACGTGCTCACGCTGGACACCGCGCACGGCCACAGCATGAACGTGATCAACATGCTCAAAAGGATTAAAAGCAGCTACAGGGATGTTACCCTCATGGTGGGGAACATCGCAACCGCCGAAGCGGCGCAGGCGCTGATCGAAGCGGGCGCGGACTGCATAAAGGTGGGTATCGGCCCGGGATCTATCTGCACGACGCGCGTGATATCCGGCGTTGGCGTACCCCAGATTACGGCCATTTACGACTGTGCGAAACAGGCCGAAAACACGAACGTGGGCGTGATTGCGGACGGCGGCATCAAATACTCGGGCGATATCGTGAAGGCGCTGGCGGCGGGCGCGAACGCGGTGATGATTGGCTCCATTTTCGCCGGATGCGAGGAAAGCCCGGGCGAAACGGAGATATACCAGGGCAGGAGCTTCAAGGTGTACCGCGGCATGGGGTCGCTGGGGGCCATGGCGCAGGGCAGCTCGGACAGGTATTTCCAGGAAGATGCGCAAAAGCTGGTGCCCGAGGGCGTGGAGGGGCGCGTCCCCTATAAAGGCCCGCTGGCCGATACCGTATTTCAATTGATGGGCGGATTAAGATCAGGCATGGGTTCCTGCGGTACGTCCACCATCGACGAACTCCGCCGCGACAGCAGGTTTATGCGCATCACGAACGCCGGGCTGCAGGAAAGCCATCCGCACGATATTTTCATCACGAAAGAGGCGCCCAACTACAGAGTTCAAGGGTAACGCGACAATAATGTATCGAACATAACGACATAAGCGGGTAAGAAGCCGGTGCAAACGCGTTTGTCACCGGCCTGTGTGTCCGGCACGCTGGAGGCCGGACCTTGTTTTTTGTTTCGGCCTACGCTTGCCGCCCCGTATTGACATAGGACCTGCTGTTTTGCTAGTATGATACTGTGCGGTCAGTCGGCCGTGCTAAGTTTTGGAGGGAAATACATAAGATGCCAAAAGTTGCGATAATAATGGGAAGCGACAGCGACTTTCCCGTTTTAAAGAATGCTGTGGAAACGCTCAAACAGTTCGGTATTGAGGTGGAAGCGCATGTGATCTCGGCGCACCGCACGCCCAAGCGCGCGGAGGAATTTGCTTCGAGAGCCGCTGCAAACGGGATCGAAGTAATCATTGCCGCGGCAGGGAAAGCCGCACATCTGGCCGGCGTGCTGGCTGCGCATACGGCGCTGCCCGTAATCGGCGTACCGATCAAATCATCTACGATGGACGGACTGGATTCGCTGCTGTCCACCGTACAGATGCCGGACGGGATACCCGTTGCGACTGTGGCCATCAACGGGGCAAAAAATGCGGCGCTGCTGGCCGTGCAGATGCTTTCGCTGCGCTATGGCGGCCTTTATGATAAAATGCTTGAGTTCAAGGAAGAAATGGCAGCCGCCGTTTTGAAAAAAGATGCTGCCCTGCAAGAAGAGGTAGCTTTAATATGAACAAAAACACATGCGCCGCACCCGGGCCCTGCCACGCGTGCGGGGTATTTGGCGTTTACGGGGTAAACAACCCTGCCGAAGTGTGCTACCTTGCGCTGTATGCGCTCCAGCACCGCGGGCAGCAGGGCGCGGGGATTGCGGTAAGCAATGAATACGGCATCAGCTATGTAAAAAACACCGGCCTGCTTACCGAGGTGTTTCATGACACATCGGTGTTTGAGAGCATCGCGGGTGGGAACGCGGGTATCGGCCACGTGCGCTTTTGCCCGGAGGGCGGGATGCACGCGTCCAATACGCAGCCGTTTGTGGTCGTGCACCGCACGGGTAGGATTGCCATTTCCCTTAACGGAAAGATATTGAACGCCGATGCGCTGCGCAGGGAGCTAGAGGACGCGGGAGCGATATTCCAGACGTCTATCGACGCCGAGCCCATAGCCTACATGATCGCGCGGAACATGGGCCAGTGCAATGATATCGGGCAGGCCGTGGAAAAGGCGGCGAAATCCCTGCGCGGAGCGTTTGCGCTGACGATACTCACGCAGACCGCCGTTATAGGCGTGCGCGACCCGCACGGCATCAGCCCGCTGTGTATCGGCGCGCTGGATAACGGCTACTGCCTGGCTTCCGAGAGCTGTGCGCTCGATACCATAGGCGCGCGGTTCCTCCGCGACGTACAGCCCGGCGAAATCGTGATCATCAGCGAGACGGGCATGCACAGCCGCAAGATCCATGCGCCGGGAGGCGGGCTTTGCGCCTTCGAATACGTCTACTTTGCCCGTCCTGACAGCGTTATCGACTCCGTGAGCGTACACCGCGCGCGGGTGAACGCCGGGCGCGCGCTCGCGTCCGTACTGCCCGTGGAGGCGGATATGGTGACCGGCGTCCCCGATTCGGCCATTCCGGCAGCGCTCGGGTATGCCGAGGCATCCGGCATCCTCTACGGCATCGGATTGTGCAAGAACCGTTATATCGGACGCGCGCTTATAGAGCCTGATCAAACCGTGCGTTCCATGAACGTGAGCATAAAGCTTAACGCGATGCGCGCGAGCGTGGAAGGGAAGCGCATCGTACTGGTGGACGATTCCATCGTCCGCGGCAATACCTCGAAGTATATCGCGGGCCTTTTAAAGCGCATGGGCGCGCGCGAGGTGCATATGCGCATCAGCTCGCCGCCGCTCGTGCATTCGTGCCCGTACGGAATCGATACGCATAACGAGCAGCAGCTTATCTGCGCGGCGCACGGCCTTGATTATGTCAGGAATTATATCGGTGTGGACAGCCTTGCCTTTATCGGCATAGACGCGCTTCTGGAGAGCATTCACGGGGAAAACGGCGCCAGCTATTGCACAGGGTGCTTCAGCGGCTGTTACCCAATCGCCGGTTCGTAAACAGGACAAGAGGAGGAACAAACATGATCACCTATAAGGATGCAGGCGTTGATTTACAGGCCGGTTACGAGGCGGTAAAACTGATAAAGAACGATGTGCAGAGTACATATATCCCGGGTGTATTGAACCCGCTGGCCAACTTCGGCGGGCTTTTTGAACTGGATGCAGCGGATATACGGAATAAACCCGTGCTGGTAGCCGGCGCGGACGGCGTGGGCACGAAGCTGAAAATCGCCGTTGCCCTTGATAAGCACGACACCATCGGCATAGACTGCGTGGCCATGTGCGTGAACGATATCGCCTGCCTTGGCGCCCGCCCGATATTTTTCCTTGATTATATCGCGCTGGATAAGCTTGAGCCCAGGCGCGTTGCCGAAATCGTAAAAGGTATGGCGGCGGGCTGCCGCGAAACCGGCTGTGCGCTGCTGGGCGGCGAAACGGCCGAGATGCCAGGGATGTATAAGCCCGGCGAGTACGATGTGGCGGGTTTTGCAGTGGGCATCGTGGACAAGGACAAAATGATAGACGGCAGCAAGGTCCGCGCTGGTGACGCGCTGATCGGCCTTGCGTCCTCGGGCATGCATTCCAACGGCTTCTCACTGGTGCGCAGGCTTTTCCATATCGACGGCCAGTCATTGAACCGGTATATGAGCGATTTAAAGTGTACGCTGGGCGAGGAGCTTTTGCGGCCCACCCGCCTGTATGTGCAGCCCATGCAAAAGCTCTGTGCGCAGGTGGAGGTGCACGGAGCCGCCAATATCACCGGCGGCGGTTTCTTTGAGAACATTCCGCGCATGCTAACAAAAGGACTGCAGGCGCGGATCGAGCTTGGGGCATGGCAGGTCCCGCCCATTTTCGGCATTGTCGCGGCCGAAGGCGAAATCGATGATACGGCCATGTTCAACACGTTCAACATGGGTATCGGCATGGTGCTCGCGGTGGCTCCCGCCGACGCGCAGAAGGCGGTCGAGATACTGTGCGCCGCGGGCTGTCCCTCGCAAATCATCGGAGAGGTCACCGAAGGCGAAGCGGGGGTGGAACTGTGCCGCAAAAAGTGATCGGCGTTCTTGTTTCAGGCTCGGGGAGCAACCTGCAGGCCATCATCGATGCGATTGAATCGGGCACGATCGATGCGCGCATCGCGGTGGTGATTGCGGACCGCCCGGGCGTTTTTGCGCTGGAGCGCGCGAAAAACCATGGTATCAGGGGAATATGCATAAGCCGGAAAGGAAAGAGCCGGGCGGCGCTGAACGAGGCCATTTTAAAGGAACTTGACGAGGCCGGCGTCGATCTGGTGGTGCTCGCCGGATTTTTGTCGATACTCGATGCGCGCGTGGTGGCGCGCTATAAAAATGCCATCATGAACATCCATCCGGCCCTGATTCCTTCGTTCTGCGGCCCGGGGTATCACGGCATGCATGTGCACGAGGCCGCGGTACGCTACGGCGTGAAGGTATCGGGGGCGACGGTGCATTTTGTGGATGAGGGCACGGACACCGGCCCGATCATCCTGCAGGAGTGCGTAAAAGTGTACCCGCAGGACGACGCGCACGCGCTGGCGGAGCGTGTTTTGAAGGTGGAACACCGGCTTTTGCCCGAAGCGGTGCGGCTTTTCGTAAACGGCTGCATTCGTGTCGAGGGGCGGCAGGTCATCATTAGTGAAAAGGGGAATGGACAATGAAACGCGCATTTTTATCGGTATCGGATAAAACGGGGCTGGTAGATTTCGCCCGTGAACTGATAGATCTTGGGTATCAACTCGTATCGACCGGCGGGACGCAGGCCGCGCTTGAGCAGGCGGGCCTGCAGGTGACCAACGTGTCCGCGATCACAGGGTTTCCCGAGTGCCTGGACGGCAGGGTGAAGACCCTGCATCCGGCGGTGCACGCGGGGCTGCTGGCGATGCGCCAGAATGCGGAGCACATGGACCAGATCGATAAACTCGGCATCAAGCCCATCGACATCGTGATTGTAAACCTCTATCCGTTCAAACAGACGATTTTAAAGCCAGACGTAACCTTTGAAGAAGCCATCGAGAACATTGATATCGGCGGACCGACCATGCTGCGCGCCGCGGCGAAAAACCATGCCTCGGTCACGGTGGTGGTGGACGCGGCCGATTATGCGCGCGTAACGGACGAGATCAAAGAGTACGGCGATACACTACCCGAAACACGGCTGGACCTTTGCGCGAAGGTGTTCGCGCACACGGCGGCGTACGATGCGCTGATCGCGCAGTATCTCGCGCAAAAAGCAGGCTTTGACCCGCTGGGCGGTACGTTTACAGCTACCTATGAGAAGGTGCAGGACATGCGCTACGGCGAAAACCCGCACCAGCAAGCGGCGTTCTACCGCGAAATTGGTTTTCGTCCGGGCTGCCTGACCGAAGCCGTGCAACTGCACGGGAAAGAGCTTTCGTACAACAACATCAACGATACGAACGGCGCGCTGGAGCTGCTGCACGAATTCGGGGACGAAACCGCCGTGATCGCGGTCAAGCACGCCAACCCGTGTGGCGTCGGGCTGGCGCCCACGCTGCCGGAGGCGTATACAAAAGCGTACGAGGCTGATCCGGTGTCCATATTCGGCGGCATCGTCGCGACGAACGCGGTGGTGGACGAAGAAACGGCGAAAAAAATGCATGAGATATTCCTGGAGATCATCGTCGCGCCTGACTTTTCGCCAGAGGCGCTTGCCATCCTCACGAAGAAAAAGAACATCCGGCTCCTTAAGCTCCCGACTATTAACGCGCCCATTCCCAAGGGCATGCTGGACATGAAAAAGGTGCGCGGCGGGCTGCTGGTGCAGACCATTGACGATAAGCTCTTTGACGAAAAAGACTGGAAGGTAGTCACCAGGGCGCAGCCTACGCCCGAGCAGATAAAGGACGCAATCATGGCGTTCAAGGTAAACAAGCATGTGAAGTCAAACGGCATCGCCGTTTGCAAGGACGGGAAGTCGCTGGGCATCGGAGCGGGGCAGGTAAACCGCATCTGGGCGGCGGAGCAGGCCCTGGAGCGCGGCGGTGATGCGGTAAAAGGCGCTTCCATGGCTTCGGACGCGTATTTCCCGTTCCCCGATTGCGTTGAGGCGGCGGCAAAGGCGGGCATTGCCTGCATCATACAGCCGGGGGGCTCCAAAAACGATCATTTGAGCATAGAAGCCTGCGATGCGCACGGCATCAGCATGATCTTTACCGGGATGCGGCATTTCAAGCATTAGAGTAGCAGGGAGAGAGACAATATGAAAATCCTTGTTGTGGGCGGCGGAGGACGCGAGCACGCCATTATCTGGAAACTATCGCAAAGCGCAAAGAAACCGGAGCTTTACTGCGCGCCCGGGAACGGAGGCATAGCATCGCTTGCCAACTGCGTGCCCATCAAGGCCACCGATGTTGCGGCGATGGTGGAATACGCAAAAAAAGAACGGTTTGACCTCGTAGTCGTCGCGCCCGACGACCCGCTCGCGCTGGGCATGGTCGACGCACTGGAAAAGGCGGGCATCCGCGCGTTCGGGCCGCGCGCTTCAGCGGCGCGCATCGAATCGAGCAAGGTGTTTGCCAAGGATTTGATGAAGAAATACGGCATCCCGACCGCCGCGTACGAGGTTTTCGACAGCGCGGAAAGTGCGCTTGCCTATCTGGCAAGGTGCCCGTACCCGACAGTGGTGAAGGCCGACGGCCTTGCGCTGGGGAAAGGCGTCATCATCTGCAAGACGGAGGAGGACGCGAAAAACGCCGTGCATAAAATCATGGTAGAGCGCGTTTTCGGGGAATCGGGCGCGCGCGTCATTGTGGAGGAATTCATACAAGGCCCGGAAGTGTCGGTGCTGTGCTTCGTAGACGGCAGGAACATTGAGCCGATGGTGTCCTCGCAGGACCACAAGCGCGCATACGACAGGGACGAAGGTCCGAACACGGGCGGCATGGGCACGTTCGCGCCCACGCCCAAGTATACGCCGGAGGTTGAGGAGGAGGTTACGCGCAGCATCCTTCTGCCCACGGTGGAAGCCATGGCCAAAGAAGGCGCGCCGTTTAAGGGCGTGCTGTATTACGGCCTGATGCTGACAAAGGACGGCCCGCGCGTGCTCGAATACAACGCGCGCTTCGGCGACCCCGAAACGCAGGTGGTGCTGCCGCTACTAAAGACCGACCTTATCGATATCATGAACGCCACGATCGACGGTACGCTGGACACGCTGGACGTGGAATGGGAGCAGGGCGCGTGCGTCTGCGTGGTGATGGCGTCGGGCGGGTATCCGGGTCCGTATGAAAAGGGGTATGCAATCACCGGCCTGGACGCGCTGGAAGGGAAAGACGATATCATTGTTTTCCACGCGGGCACGCAGATAAAGGACGGAAGAACCGTCACCGCGGGCGGGCGCGTGCTTGGCGTAACGGCCAGGGGGAAAGACATCGCTGACGCGCGCGAAAAGGCATATGCAGCGGTAGATGGCATACACTTTGAAGGCGCGCACT
This sequence comes from Bacillota bacterium, assembly GCA_049324235.1. Lineage (GTDB taxonomy): Bacteria > Bacillota > Clostridia > Christensenellales > UBA1431 > UBA1431. Next base: position 9,480 of record JBMOLJ010000033.1, on the reverse strand, counting down.
ACCGGCGTGACATAGGCAATAAATAGCGCCTGCTCAAACCGGCGTTTTTAAACGCCGGTTTGAAATCCAAAGAACTGCGCGCTCCACGAATACATGGTAAGCCACAGAAGCTGCATATTTGACGCATCCAATGCCGTTCTGAACACGGTGCTCGAATCGCTCGAGACAAACGGTGCATTTAATACGATATGTGTTTTATGGGATGAAGGGGGACAAGCGTCATGAAAAAGGCGGTTTTTTGTGTCTTTCTCTGTGTGTGCCTGCTCTGCGGGTGCGCCCCGCGCGCGCGGGAATACTCCGCAATCGCGACAAGCGCGCAGACGCCTTATGCAACGCAGACGGCGGATCCGGGCGAAGCGCTGGATACTGTACAGATTGAGAATCCGCCCGCGCGGTTCGCTGTCCCGGCGGGATGGACGGTGAAATCCGACGCCGGGCTGTATACGCTTACATGCAATAGCCTCAATGCAACCATAGAGTTCACCGCAACTTTCCGCATCCATCCTGATTATACATACAAAAAAGAGCTGACTGCGCTGGAGAAGTCGGTCAGGCGTTATTATCCTGACGCGGATATTACCTTGAGGAACAACTATTATGAGCTCGGCGATTATTCGGGCATTGAGATGCTCTATACGTTTTTCCCTGCGGGTTCGCAGACGCAGCAGACTTCGGATGCAATCATCCTTTTCAGGGACGGGTATGAATACTCCTTTGTGCTCACTGCCGATACGACGGCATTGACAACCGTGGAGCCGGCCCTCAGCAGCATTATGCTTTCCCTGGAGATCGGGTAAACGCCGCGGACAATATTTTGTCCGTGGCGTTTTTGCGTATTACAGCGAAAATGCGGAAATGATGGCGTTCTTGGCGCGTTCGGCATCGTCCTGATGCACGCAACAGGCAATCTTCGTTTCGCTGGTAGTTACGGCGTAGACGGCGATGTTTTCACCTGCCAGCGCGTCGAACAGGCGCGCTGTTACACCGGCCTGATGCTCCATGCCCGGGCCGGCCACCACCAGCTTTGTGACCGAATCGTTCACATCGATGGTGAGGTCCCGTTCGTCGGGGAAGGTCCGGTTGATGGCCAGAAGCGCGGGTTCCAGCGCATCGCGCGTGCAGGAGAAGGAAATGCCGAGTTTGTCCCCTTTCGGCGCACTCTGGCTGATCATATCGATGACGACTTTCTCGTCGGCGAGCGCGTCAAACAGCTTCGCGCGGGCATGCGTGCCCGCATCAAGGCCGTGCAGGGTGACCACCGCCTGGTTAGCGTCCGTATACAGGTGCGTGACCGCCTTATGCGCATTTACGATGTCGTTCATGTTATAGATGCGCGGTTCCTTCTGCTCCATGATGAAAGCTGCGGCGCGCAGCGCGCCCTGCGCGAACACCTGCCTTGAGAGCGCCTTGTGCGTCAGCTCGATGATCTCGTCGTTCCCGATGAACAGTATTTCATGCTCGCCTACGATGGTCCCGCCGCGAATCGCGTGGATGCCCAGTTCGTTGCGCGTGCGCTTCTCGGTCTTGGTGTGGCGGCCGAATACGAATTCCTTTTTCCCTCCGGCCACCTCGTTGATGTTGTTGGCAAGCATCAGCGCCGTGCCGCTGGGCGCGTCCACCTTGCGGTGGTGGTGTTTTTCGATCAGCTCGATTTCAAAATCGTCGCCCAGAAAAGCGGCGGCAAAACGCGCGAGGCTCACCTGCAGGTTCACGCCCAGGGACATGTTCGCGGTATGGAATATGGGGAAGCGTTTTGCGTATTCGGCCATCAAGGCAAGATCATCCTGCGAAAGGCCGGTGGTGGCGATGACCGGACGCGCGCCGGTCCTGTCGCAGTAGGCGAGGATGGAGGGGAGCGCGTCCGGCCTCGAAAAATCAATCACAACGTCACCCGTAATATCGCACGCGCTGAGGTCCGAAAACACGGGGCATGGGTTCTGATACGCTTCGGGCATGCGGTCGATTCCGGCCACGACCGTGAAGCCGGGCGTAGCCTGCACCGCCTTTATGATATTCTGGCCCATGCCCCCGTTGATCCCGTTAATGATTATATTCATATGCGTTTCATCCTTTGATTTGGATGCCATAGTTAACCATGGCTGTCTTTAGCTTTTCAAGGTTCCCCTGGCTGATGGGCGTGAGCGGCATGCGCGGATCGCCCATGGCAAAGCCCATGAGGTTGAGCGCGGCCTTTGCGGGGATGGGGTTCACTTCGGTAAAGAGCGCCTGCACCAGCGGATTGAGCTTGAACTGGAGCGCGCGCGAAGCGGCGATGTCGCCCTTCATGAAAGTTGCGACCAGCTCGTGCGTGTCCCGGGGCGCTACGTTTGCGACGACGGAGATCACGCCCTTGCCGCCTAACGCGAGCAGCGGGAAGATGTGGTCGTCGTTGCCCGAATAGAAATCCATGTTATCCGCGCAGAGCCTGAACATTTCGGTGATCTGCGTGATGTTGGCGCTGGCCTCCTTCATGGCCGCAATGTTGGGATGCTCCGACATCTTTAAAAGGGTCTCGGGCAGGATATTGAGGCCTGTGCGCGAAGGCACGTTATAGACGATGATGGGCAGGTCGACGGCGTCGGCGACGGCGGTGTAATGCGCGACGGCTCCGGCCTGCGTGCACTTGTTGTAATACGGCGTAACGATCAACAGCGCGTCGGCGCCCAGCACCTGCGCCCTCTTTGAGGCCTGAATGACGGCGGCGGTGTTGTTTCCGCCCGTTCCTGCCACAACGGGGACGCGCCCGTTCACATGCTCAACCGCAAAGCCGATAAGCGTTTCCTTTTCCTGTGTGGTCATGGTAGACGGCTCGCCGGTTGTGCCGCATACGATGATCGCATCGGTACCCTGTTCGATCTGGAAATCGATCAGCCTGCCAAAGACATCGAGATTGACGCCGCTTTCACTGAAGGGTGTGACGATGGCAACGCCCGAACCGGTAAAGATACTCATGGCTACACTTCCTTTCATTACATTAAACATATTTGTTTCCTGACGTATTATGCTTCCCACATGCGTATGAGTTCCTGCGCGATCTGTACGGCGTTGGTGGCCGCGCCCTTGCGGATGTTGTCGGCCACGACCCACATGTTTATGCCGCTTTTTACCGATTCGTCGCGGCGCAGGCGGCCCAAATAGACTTCGTCGGTATCCTGTGCGAATATGGGCATGGGGTATTTGTTATTCTGCACGTCGTCTTCCATGACGATTCCGGGTGCTGCCGCAAGCGCCGCCCTGAGTTCATCCATGTCAAAGTCTTTTTCAAACTCCACGTTGATGCTCTCGCTGTGACCGTAGAAAACCGGTACGCGCACCGTTGTCGCGGTGATGCGTAAGGTGTCGTCGCCGAGAATTTTTCGCGTCTCGTTGATCATTTTCTCTTCTTCCTTGGTGTACCCGTTCTCCAAAAACACGTCGATGTGCGGGATGCAGTTCCCGAAGATGGGGTAGGAGAACTTTTTAGGCGGCTCGCCCTGTATCCCGTCGGCGAGGTCCCTGTATCCCTGCAGGCCGGCGCCGGACACCGCCTGATAGGTCGAGTACACGATGCGCTTGATTTTATACAGGTCGTGCAGCGGCTTGAGCGCGACGACAGCCTGGATGGTCGAGCAGTTCGGGTTGGCGATGATGTTTTTATGCTCCCTGAGCGCGCCCGGGTTGACCTCGGGCACAACAAGGGGAACATCCTTTTCCATGCGCCATGCGCTGGAGTTGTCAATGACCACGATACCGGCTTTTGCAAAGTACGGGGCGTATTTCAGGCTCGTGCCGCCTCCTGCCGAGAACAAAGCGATATCAATCCCTTTGCCCTCAAAGCAGGTTTCGGTAAGCTCCTCCACCTCAACTTCTCCGCCCGCCAGTGGGAGTTTGCGGCCGGCGGAACGGCTGGATGCAAATGCATAATAATTGGAAACAGGCAGCTTTCTTTCCTCGAGTACCTGCAGCATCTTCCTGCCCACCATGCCGGTTGCGCCGACTACAGCGATGCCGTACTTCTTCATGAAAACCTCGACTCCTTAAAATAAAATAAAAAACGCCGAATCCGGCGCGCTTAGTAAAAAGAATGACCGGGACTTCCGATAAAAACGGAAACTCCCAAAGCCAAACAGACAAGCGCTCCATCATTCGTGATGGCAGTTACAGGGCTGTTAACCGTGTACCCAGGGTAAAACGCCGGTTACGGGCGGAACCCTTCGGCGGCATTCCCTTTCACCCCATCGCATCGTGCCGTAACGCACTTGATACGGATACTCATGAAGGCCGCGCCTCAAATCTGCTTATGCGTAACAGGACTATACCACCTTTGTTCGTTAAAGTCAACATGTTTTGCACAGATAAAAACTGCCAGTGCAAAAACAGGTTGTGGGGAAGGGCAGCCGCCAATTAAGCAAAAATTTCTGTTATGCGGCCGGATTCGTTGAAATAAGCCTTCAAATGGGGTATTATTTAAGCACAGGCAAAGGGAGGCGCGCTAATGAATCAAAGTCCCATATCATCCCGGACCGCAGACCTTCTCCGTGACATGCGCAGGGAATTGCACCGCATACCGGAAGCGGGGAGGGCGGAGTTTAAGACGCAGCAGTTCATACTGGACTGCCTGAAAGAAACCGGGGCAGACTCGGTGGAATGCATCGGTACGGGGGTGAAAGCGGTATTCCTGGCTTCTGGAGCCGCGAATACGCTTTGCTTCAGGGCCGACATGGACGCCCTGAGCATATGTGAAGAAAACGATGTGGCGTATGCCTCACAAACGCCGGGATTCATGCATGCCTGCGGACACGACGGGCACATGGCCATTTTGCTGGCCTTTGCCCGCCTGCTTGGCACAAGCCGTGACCGGATGCTCTATAACATCGTCCTTTTGTTTCAGCCCGCCGAGGAAGGCGGAGGCGGCGCAAAAAGCATGGTCGCGGCGGGCGTGCTCGATAACCCGAAGGTAGACGCGGTGTTCGGCTTGCATCTCATGCCGCACATACCGCAGGGACGCATCGGGATACGGGCCGGAGCGCTGATGGCCGCAACGTGTGAATTCGATATTGCCATAACCGGCCGGAGCGTACACGCAGCGCTGCCGCATCAGGGCGTTGACGCCCTGCTGGCCGCTTCGCATCTGATGGTGCAGCTGCAGGGGATAGTTGCGCGCAATACCGACCCTTTTGAGGCGTGTGTCGTGTCGGTGGGCAGGATTACCGGCGGCGAGGCGCGCAATATCGTCGCGCGCGAGGTGCTTTTGCAGGGAACCGCGCGGAGCTACTCCCGGGCTGTGTACGAGAACACGAAAACCAGGATAAAGGCGCTTTTATCGGGGCTGGAAGCCGGTATGGGCGTTACCGCGGCGTTCACCGAGAATCTGTATGCACCGCAGGTCGCAAACGACGAAAAACTGGCGTTGAAGGCCCGGGAATTATTGGGCGAACTGGCAATGGAGCCTGTACCGCTGATGACGGCTGAGGATTTCTCCTATTACCAGCGCGAAGTGCCGGGACTGTTCATGTTCCTTGGATGCAGGAACGAGGAAAAGGGGTTCGTGCATGCGCTGCATACGCCGCGTTTTGATTTTGACGAGGAAGCTCTGGTTTTCGGGCTGGAAGCATTTTGGCGTATCGCGTTTTGCGAGGGGATGGTATAATGCTTCCATACGAGGCTTTTGCGGCCTGTTACGATGCGCTGATGTCCGATGTGGACTATGAAGCCTGGGCAGCCTATATCATCGGTCTGATCCGCGAAAACGGCGCGCCGGACAATACGCTCCTGGACGCCGCATGCGGTACCGGCAGTTTAACCGTGCTTTTGTCCAAAGCGGGGTTTGCGGTAACGGGCGCGGACGCATCGCCCGCAATGCTGGGGCGGGCCGCCGAAAAAGCGCGTATGCAGGGGCAGCCGATCGGGTTTATATGCCAGGATTTGCGCGAACTGTCGCTGCATAAGCCGGTCAGCGTGGTCAACTGCTCCCTGGACGGCGTGAACTACCTCACGACCACACAGGACGCAAACAAGTTCTTTGCGTGCGCGGCGCGCGCGCTGAAACAGGGCGGCCTCCTGCTCTTTGACGTGAGCACGCCCTATAAGTTTGAAAACGTAATCGGGGAAAACACGTTCGCCGATGAAACGGAAGGCGCGGCCTATATCTGGTTTAACGCATACGAAGCGGAAACCGGCATCTGCACGATGCAGCTGACGCTTTTTATAAAAGAAGCGGATGCGTGCTACAGGCGCTACGAGGAAGAACATGTGCAGCGCGCGCACACGCTTGAAGAGCTGGAACAGGGATTACAAAAATCAGGACTCAAGACCCTGGGGGCGTACGCGTTTTTGCGTACGGACCCCGCCGGGAAAAACGACGAAAGATGGCAGATCATTGCAAGAAAGGTTTAATCTGCTTTTGAGGAAGCATAACATATGAAAGACGAATTGCTCCGCGCATTAATTTGCGGCGGAAACGTCTCGATACTGGCGGCAAACACGACGCGCCTCACCGCTGAGGCGCAAAGAATTCATGACACATGGCCGGTCTGCTCGGCGGCGCTGGGCCGGGCGATGACGGGTGCTCTGTTGATGGCCTTACCCGTCAAGCACGCGCAGGGGTCGGTCTCGCTTGTGTTCAGCGGGAACGGCCCGGCAGGGAACGTGGTGGTTGTCGCGCGCCCCAACGGAGAGGTAAAGGGCTACGTGGAGAACCCGCATGTCGACCTGCCGCTGAATGCAAAGGGCAAGCTGGACGTAGGCGGCGCGGTGGGAAAAGAGGGCACGCTGTCGGTAGTCACCGATACGGGGAAAGGCGAACCGTATTGCGGCAAGACCGCGCTTGTTTCCGGGGAAGTGGCCGAGGACATCGCCTCGCATTTTCTGCTCTCGCAGCAACAGCCGACGCTTGCTTACCTTGGCGTCCTGGTGGACGTCGACATGCGCGTGCTGCGTTCAGGCGGCGTGCTGGTGCAGCCGCTCCCAGGATGTCCCGATGAGGTCATCGGCTATCTCGAATCCAGGTCGGATACGCTCGGGTCGTTCGGAGACGCCCTGCTTTCGGGCAGCAGTGTCGAAGAAGCGCTGAAACACGTTTTTTCGGATACCGATGTGGAGGTGCTGGAACGGACGGAGCCGTTTTGGAAATGCGGCTGCAGCCAGGCCCGCATGGAGAAAGCGCTGATCGCCGTAGGGGCGGATGCGCTGCAGGAACTGATTGCCGCCGACCGCGGCGCGGAGCTGCACTGCCATTTCTGCAATCAAAGCTACCGGTTTGGCGAAAACGCATTGCGGGAGCTTCAGGAAGCGGCCCGAACATAAGACGGAGAAAACACGCGAACGATGCCGGCGGGCGTACCGGCTGGAGAATTACATGCCAAAATATAATTATATCAAAAAAGAAGATAATATCCTGTCTTTTGAGCAGACGGGAACATTTTACCAGCGGCGGGCGCTCAGGCACATGGACCGCAACAATTATTTCGAGGCGCTCGGGTATTACCGCAAGGCCATTGAAAAGGATCCCGGCAATCTACAATACCGGCTGGAACTGGCCGAGCTCTATACGGAGATGGGTTATTTTGATGAATCCAATCAACTGCTGTTAGGACTCATGCAAAAAAGTTCCCCGGATAATCCCGAATGCATCTTCGCCATGGGCTGCAATTTCATGGGCATGCAGGAATTCACCAAAGCGCAGGAGTCATTCGACAGGTATCTGGACCTTGCGCCCGACGGCGAGTTCATAACAGACGTCGAGGATTTTCTGGATGTGCTGCGCATGCAGGACGCACTGAGCAGCGAGCAGAACGAGAGCGTGCCGCATGATTTTTCCCTGGCGATGGAAGGGAAAGACCTGCTGGACAACGGCGAATACGATAAAGCGATCGAACTGTTTCAGGGGCTGCTGGAGAAGGACGGCACCCTGGTTTTTGTAAAGAACAATCTGGCGCTGGCCTACTATTGCAATAAGGAACTGGACCGGGCTATCGAAATCAGCAATGAGGTGCTGGAGGAATACCCCAACAATATCCACGCCAACTGCAACATGGCTATATTCTGCCATGAAAGGGATGACGGCGAACGTGTGCGCGAAGCGGTAAAAAAGATACTGCGCATCAACACCAAGGACCCGGAGGAGATACATAAGGTGTGCATTACGTTTTGTGAGCTGGGCATGCACCAGGACGCGCAGCGGATGCTCAAGCAGCTCCTTACGTATTACGCGTTCGATAAAAAGGTCCTGCACTATTTGGCGGTGGCGCACTTCAATCTGGAGCAGTACCACGCGGCGCTTGATTACTGGAACCGCGTTTTAAAGCTCGACCCCCAGAACACGGTGGCGGGGTATTACCGGAACCTGTGCAACCAGTACATTTTGAAGGAAATGCCCCCCCGTCAGCTTTCGTACCATTATCAGGTCCCGTTTGACGAGATCATCCGGCGCATCAAATACCTCAACGACTGCGTCCGCCTGAGCATACAGGAGCTTAGGGAGCACTGGGAACACGACCCGGAATTTTTCAGCATAGTGAACTGGGGCCTGGAGATTAACGATAGTATAATAAAAAAAGCCGTCATCAATCTGGTGGCCTCTTTCCGTGATGAAAAAGCGGTTGATCTTCTGAAGAATTATATCCTCAGGCGCAACGAGCCAGACGAAGTAAAGCAGGAAGTGTTTGCGCTGCTCAATCAGATCGGCGCAAAGGAGCCGTACATGGCCTATCTCAGCCAGAGCATCGTAGAAGTGTACGTGAGCACAAAACAGGCGACTGCGGCGGCCGTGCCCTACGGGTTCCGTTCGGTGCGCGAGGCCATAAAACAGGCCATGCAGGGGCGGCGGCCGGATGCGCTCATCGATATGGCGCTGGCGTTATGGGAAGAATATACGCGTTTATGCGCGCCGGATTATCATACGATCCGCGCGAGGGAAGCATGGGCGGCCGCGACAGAGTATATCGTTTGCCGCGGGCAAAACGAAAGCGTAAGCAAAAACACGCTCTGCAGGATTTACGGCGTGGGCATTGCGGTGCTCAATAAAGGCATTGCCCGCATGACTGAAAAACTGAAGGAGAAAGAGAACGCTGGAGAGGATTAATTTCAATGCATTGTTCAGGGAATACCTGAAGGAATATATAAAAGAGCACGCAGAAGATGAAAAAGACGTCCAGATGCTCGAAGACCAAATGCCGGAAATCTACTTAGCGTGGCTCAATAAGCCCAATGCCGCGCTCTTTCATCGTGCGCCAAAACACGCGTTCGCCGGCGCAACACCGAATGAGCTGACAAATGAAATATTGTACTACGTTGAACAGGGAGAAAACCTCCCGGACCTTCTCATGGACGCGGTGCTGGACCGCGGCGCATCCATGGAGGATGCGCTCGTTGGCCTGCTCGGCGAAAGCGGCGCGTGGGAGGCGAAACGGGCAAGGCGCGCGCAGCTCATCGCAGTCGAAGCGCTGATGCACATGATGAGCGAAAAGGCCGTGCCCTGGTATTTCAAGCGTATAGAGGCAA